>NZ_WIXR01000031.1:0-49370 GCF_019425585.1 Burkholderia sp. COPS
GCGCACAAGTTCCCGGGCCAGCTGTCGGGCGGCCAGCAGCAGCGTGTCGCGATCGCGCGCGCGCTGTCGATGGATCCGATCGCGATGCTGTTCGACGAGCCGACGTCCGCGCTCGACCCCGAGATGATCAACGAAGTGCTCGACGTGATGGTCGAACTCGCGCAGGAAGGGATGACGATGATGGTCGTCACGCACGAGATGGGCTTCGCGAAGAAGGTCGCGCATCGCGTGATCTTCATGGACAAGGGCGCGATCGTCGAGGACGACCGCAAGGACGATTTCTTCTCGCATCCGAAATCGGAACGCGCGAAGGACTTCCTCGCGAAGATCCTGCACTGAGCGTTCACGCGGGTCACGCGCTTCACGCGCGTCGATGCGGACACCGCCCGGCCGAGCGCCGGGCGGTTTTTTTTCGTCCGCTGTCCGCCGCTCGCGGGCGTTACCAGCTGTAGCGGTAGCCGACCTGCCCGACGATGCCGCGCCGATAGTCGCCGCCGATGTTGCGCGCGATCTTCGCGTTCGCGTACAGCTCGCCCGACTTGCCGAAGCCCGCGGTCACGCCGACGCCGAGCTCGTACCACGTGCGGCCGAGATGCGTCGCGAACGGCGTGCCGCCGACGACGGTCTGGCCCGGCGACAGGAAGTCGTGCAGCACGTCGGCCGTGAAGTACGGCGTGGCAGCGCTGCCGCCCGAACCGGACTGCAGGTTCGGCCGGAAGATGCGCACCCCGACGCGGCCGCGCAGCGCGTTCGTCGTCGTACCCGATACCGCCGATACGTTGTCGTTGAACCCGTTCAGCTTCAGGTACTGGTACATCAGCTGCGCCTGCGGCTCGACCGCGACCGGCAGGCCGCCGATCGCGAAGGGTTTGCCGACTTCCTGCGACAGCGCGACGCCGAAGCCGTTTTGCGACGCCTCGTTGCCGTAGCTGTCGCGATAGCGGTTGCCATAGTGCGTGACCTGCCCGACGCTGTCGAAGTACGTGCCGTCGGACAGGTACTTCGTCCAGTAGCCGCCGACACTCTGCGCGTGCATCTCGACCGAGCCCGTCGACGTCGACAGGTTGGCCGTATCGGCGCGTGCCATGTCGCTGAAGCTCGCGTTCGACACGCCGATGCTGGCCGTCACGCCCGCATGCGTGCTGGCGCCGCCGTTCGGCGCCTGGTCGAGCGTCCAGTCCTTGCCGAACTGCGCGAAGAAGGTGCGCTCGTCGGCCGAGAAGCGGCCCGCGTTCGCGTCGAGGCTCTGGCCGCCGATGCGCCCCCACACGCCGTCGCGATTGCCGGGCTGCTGCTTGTCGAGGTTGGCGATGTCGCCGACGCGCTCGTGCAGCTTGCCGAGCGTCGAAAAGCCGTAGTCGGCGTTCAGCAGCGGCGTGAGCGCGTAGCCGGCGACACCGGGGCGATACGCGAGCGTGCCGCCGCTGCCGTTGCCGTTCCCGCCGCCATCGCCGCCACCGGACGGGTGGATCGGGTCGCCCGGGTCCGACGGATCGAGTTGCGAGCGCAGGTACCAGCCGTTCGCGTCGCCTTGCCCGCCGCGATAGAGCCGGTATTCGTACGCGCCCGCCTGCACGGGCCCGGCGAGCTGGAATGCCGATGCGGTGGTCGTGCCGCCGTTGGTCGTGACGACCACCGGAATCCCGTCGCCCTTCGTCTGCGCACCGGTGCCGGCCGTGTTGGCGATCTTCAGGCCCGTCGTGCCGCTCGCCGTGCCGCCGTTCACGATCACCCGGTCGGTCGGCGATGCGTCGGCGCCGAGGAACGTGTTGAGCGCGATCGTGCCGCCATTGCCGACGTAGCTGCCGGTCGTGAGCGTCTTGTAGCTGCCCGCGAGCGTCGGCGAACCGCTCGGCGCGGCGAATGCGACCAGGCCCGCGTTGTTCAGGCTGCTCAGCACGGAGCTCCCCGTCATGCGCCACGTGCTGGTGGGGTCGACGGTCAGTGCGACCGGGTCGATCTTGCCGGTCAGTGTCGTGCCGTTCGCGAGGAGCACGTTGCCGGTGCTCGAGGCGTCCGAGACGATGTCGCCGGCCAGGTTCACGGCCGAGGCGGTGAAGGTGGCGTTGCTGCCGTTCGACAGGTCGAGCAGCGTACCGTTGCCGGCCGTCACGACCGTGCCGTTGCGCACCGCGATGTCGGCCGTGCCGCCGCGCGCGGCGAAGGCCGGGCCGGTCGCGGACGTCACGCTGCCGCCGTCGACGAGCACCGAACTCGTCGCGCCGTTTGCGAGCGTATCGGACGTCAGCACGCCGGCCGTCGCGCCCTTGAGCGTCGTGCCGGTTAGTGCGAGCACACCGCCGCTGTCGGCGGTTGCGCCGTTGCCGGCGGCACTGGCGATCGTCGAGCCCGTATCGCCGATGCGGCCGCCGTTGCGTGCGACGATGCCGTCGGCCAGGCTGCCCGATGCGGCGATCTTCGCGGCCGACAGCAGGGCCGTCGCGCCGCCATCCATGACGATCGCGTGTGCGCCGGCACCCGTCGTCGCGACGGTGGTGCCGGTCGCCGCGAGCGTCGAATCCGCGCCCGTCACGTGGATGCCGAGCGCGTTGCTGCCGGCGGTGCGCACGACCGTCGCCGCATCGGCCGCGATGCGCGCGCCACCGCCCGTCGACACGATGCCGTTCGCGCCGCCGCCGGTCGTCGTGACCTGTGTGCCGGACAGCGCGATCGTCGTATTCGTGCCGAGGTTGTGAATCCCGCTGCCCGAACCGCCGGCCGCGATCGACGTCGCACCGGCCGCGATCCCGCCGCCCGATACGGTCGAGTCGATCCGCACGCCGTCGGCGCTGCCGTTCGCGATCACGGTGCCGGTGCCCGACAGCGCGACCGATGCGCCGGCACCCGTCAGACGCACGCCCGCGACGCCGTCGTCGGCTTCGATCGAACCCGCGTTGGCCAGCGTGGCCGACGCGCCCTGCACGAGCGCACCGGTGCCGTTCGAGACGCGGATCGTCGACGCGTTGTTCACCGTGCCGAGCGTGCCGACCACGACGCCCGTCGAGCCGGCGCCCGTCAGCAGCACCGTGTCGCGGTTCTCGAGCGTGCCGAGGTTCTGCGCGACGAAGCCCGTCACGCCCGCGGTCGACGACGTAACGGCCGCGTCGTTGGTCAGCGTCGTCGCGACCGGCGCGCCGGCATTGGCGCCGGCGAGGTCGTGCGCCTGGCCGTCGACGACGCCTGCGATCGCGCCTGCCGCATTCAGGTTGATCGTCGCGCCCGCGTCGATCGTGCCTTGCGCGCCGCCCTCGACTCCGATCGCGATCCCGTTCGCGCCGTTGACGTTGTAGATCGCGTTACCGGTCGACAGCACGGTGCCGGCGTCGGTCGCGAGCACGCCGTGCGCGCGCTGGCCGTTGACGTCGGTCGTCAGCGTTCCGGCTGCCGACGCGCCCGTGTAGGCAGCGCCGCCCGCGACTCGGAACAGCGTCGAATCGTCGGTGTCGACGCTCAGGTGCTGCGCGGCGACGTTGATCTTCGAGCCGGCGCCATACGCATAGAAGCCGATCTGGCTGGTGCCCGACATGAACGCCGGCACTGCGTTGGCACCGACGTCGATCGTCGCGCCCGAGCGCGCGTGCACGCCGATCGCGCCGGTGCCCGTCAGGTTGAGTGCGCCGTCGAGCGTGGCTTTCGCGTGCGGCCCCTCGGCCCACACGCCGTAGTTTCGTGTGCCCGATGCGGGATCGAGGCTGCCGGCCACGTTGATCGTGCCGGTCGAGGTCGCGGCCGTCGCATTCGTGCCGGTCCCGACGACCATGATGCCGATGCCGTTTACGCCGTTCAGCGTGATGGTGCCGGTGTTGGTCACGGTCGCCGCCGTGTTGGCCGCGAGCATGCCGACGTCGGCGAGCGGCGTGCCGGGCGCCGCACCGTTGACGACGATCGAGCCCGCGTTGGTCAGCGTGCCCGACGACGAGTTGATGCTCGCCATGGCGGCGCCGTTCTGCGTCAGCGAACCGATCACGATCGTGCCGAGGTTGTTCGCGGTGCCCGACGGGCCGAGCAGGATGCCGTATGCGTGCGCGGACAGCGCGACGTCGTTCGCGGCCTCCGGCGTGCCGGCATCGTACTGGGCCGCGCGGCCGAGATAGATCGTCCCGCCGGCTTCGTTCGTGAAGCTGCCGCCGGCGACGAGGCCGCCGATCACCTGGCTGTCGAGCGTCGTCGCGTTGACGCCGACGTTGATCGTGCCGGCGTTCGATGCGCTCGCACCGTCGGTCGCGGCGATCGCGTAGTTCTGCAGGTCGAGCCGGTTGTGGTCGAGATTCCACGCACCGACGTTCATCACGCCGTTGTTGACGAACGTGGTGCCCATGCCGTTGGCATACACGCCGCTGCCTTCGACGTACGTATTGAGGCCGAAATTGTCGGGCGATGCAGTGCCGCCCGTGCCGACATTGTCGCCCGCCGTGTAACCGGACGAAATCACGCCGTTGTTGACGCCGCTCGCGCCGCTCAACAGGCGCACCAGGTTGAAGTCGCCCGACAGGCGCCCGTCGTTGACGAAGTGCGCGCCGTTTTCCGCGACGACGGCCGCGCTCGCGTCGATCGTATTGGCGCCGCGGAAGTCGATCTGGCCGTCCTTGCCGATGTGCAGCGTCGCGTTCGCGCCCGTGCCGTGCATCACCGACGGATAGTTTCTGGGGAGCGCGTTCTTGTCGTCGGGCGACACGTTGTTCGCATACTCGAAGGTTTGCGTGGCGAACGTCACGGCCTGGCCGAACGCATTGTCGTAGGCTGCCTGCGAGCCGAGTGCGCCGCTCTGGACCGAACGCACGAGAAAGTTGTTGTACGCGGCGAGCGACGCGGCGTCGGTGACGGTCCACTTGCTGCCGTCGAACGCGGTGAAGGTGCCCGCGTAGGTCGGCACGTCGAGCTCGACGCGGCCGACGGGGCCGCCGCTTGCCAGATAGT
The DNA here is from genome assembly GCF_019425585.1 of Burkholderia sp. COPS. NCBI lineage: Bacteria > Pseudomonadati > Pseudomonadota > Betaproteobacteria > Burkholderiales > Burkholderiaceae > Burkholderia > Burkholderia sp. COPS. The sequence goes on from NZ_WIXR01000031.1 coordinate 4,918, forward strand.
CGCCGGTGATGAACCAGACCTGGTTCCGCGAATTCCAGTTGATGACGCTCGGTGTCGAGCCGGTGCCGTCCGCGTAGGTCAGGTCGGTCTGCTTGGCCGCGATCGTGATTGCGTTGCCGGTCGCCGCGGGCGCGTTCGCGGGATTGCCGATCGATACGTCGAGCGTGCCGCCCGAATTCGTGACCGTACCGATGCGCGTGTTCACGTACTGGTCGCCGTTCACGTCGTGATAGACCTGCACGACGGTCGAGCCCGCGGTCGACGCGACGAACGCGGCCGAGTCGTAAGTGGCGACGGACGTATGGCCGCCCGTGATCGAGTCGGGGGTGCCGACGCTCTGCGTCTTGCCGCCGAGCGACACCAGCGGCTGATCCGGATTGCCGGAAATGATGGGCGTGTTGGCGAACGGCATCGGCGTGTAGCCCATGTCGCCGGTTGCGCCGGTCCATGCGCCCGTCAGGCCGACGCGGTCGCCGCCCGACACGGTCGTGGCGCCGGCGAGGTCGTCATTGACGGTCGGGCTGAAGCTGCCGAGCGCGCAGGTACCGCCGCTCGCGACGGCCGCGCCGCTGCCGCACGTCGATGCGTACGCGGAGCTTGCCGACAGCATGGCCAGCACGGCACCGAGTGCCGCGGCGCGAAGCGGCGTCCGGCGCGCCGCCGTGTGGGCGGCGCGCAGGCCTGCGCCGGATGGGCTGCCCGACCGCTTGCCGCGCGCCCGCGCCGTTTCCGCAACCGCGACCCAGCAGCCGGTGGTCTCGCTCCATATCGATCGAAATGAGTGATTCACGACAAGCCCCTCTCTCTTCTTTTGATGTGGTTTTCACCGCGGTGCGGTGAAATCGCAATCCGCGGTGAGGAATGGCGTGAATGGATGCGCGGCGGCCGTGGCCGTATCTCCGCCATTCGCGATTCGTTACACCGAGGATGAGCGGACTCTACTGATCGGGAAGGAGGTGAATTGTCGGGAAGCTAACAAATGCGGCAATAGTGCTGTTTTTATTCTGTATTTCTTGATTGTGTGACGAATCGAACTGAAAGTCTTGTGGGGTAAGGATTCTGCCGATTATTTACGTGCGGGTTCGTGATCGCCGGATCAGTGGGGTGGCGCACGGTTTGCATCAGGTTGGTGCGTTAAAATGCGGTTTCCGGATTGTCTGCATTCCGATTGGGTGATTTATTATTTTCTCGCCTGGGTCGTTTTATATTGAAACGAATCGAATCGGGCGAACGTTGTGTTGTTTCGCTTCGATATACGGGAATTTGGCCCGGATGAACCGGAAACGGCAGCCGGCGAGTGATATACCCCGGCGACGAGCCGTCGACTCGCCGGACAGTGGCTGACAGGGGAGGGGCGCCAGCGCGCCGGGCTCAGAAGTCGATCGCGTCGTCGGAATCGACGTCGGCGGCGGTGGCGAGCGCCTCGCGCGTGTCACGCGGCGCCGACGCCGATGCGTCGAGCGCCGGATTGCGCAGCTTCTCGAGCACGCGTTCGGGCACCGGGATCCGCATCCGCGCGGCGACGTCGCCGCACTGGAACATGATCAGTTCGCCCGGCTCGAACGCGGTCCAGACTTCGTTGTCGGTGAGCGGCTGCGTCGCGATCACCGCGACGCGATCCTCGGGCGTCGTGTATTTCGCGAAGTCGATCGACAGGTCTTCGTCGACGAGATGCGCGGTCGAGAACGGCCAGCGCCGCACGAGGTAGTGCAGCCGCGTCGAGCAGTGCGCGAACAGCGCCTGGCCGTTCGACATCAGGAAATTGAACACGCCGTGATTGGTGATGCCGCGTGTCAGCTCGCCGACGCGCTCGAACAGTTCGGGCAGCGGCGGCTGCGCGCCGGGAAACGTTTCGCGCAGCCCCTGCATCAGCACGCAGAACGCCTGTTCGCTGTCGGTCGTGCCGACCGGATGATAGACGCTGCCGTCCATGTCCGGTGCGTAGTCCTGGAGGTCGCCGTTATGCGCGAAGATCCAGTGCCGGCCCCACAGCTCGCGCATGAACGGATGGCTGTTCTCGAGCAGGATGTGGCCCTGCGTCGCCTTGCGGATGTGCGCGATGGTGTTCTTGGACTTGATCGGGTAGCGCTTCACCATTTCGGCGATCGGCGACGTGGCCGATGCCTGGTGATCGATGAACAGGCGGCAGGCCTTGTCCTCGAAGAACGCGATGCCCCAGCCGTCGGCATGGTGATCGGTGAGCCCGCCCCGGGCCGCGAAACCTGTGAAGGAGAATGTGACGTCCGTCGGCGCGGCGCAGTTCATTCCTAAGAGTTGGCACATTTTACTTGGGGCAGCAGGCTGAGGCGGGGGGTAACGAACCGGGCGAACCCCGGTACAATGCGGCTTCTAGCATATCACCGAGCCCTGAGCGGTAAAAAGCGGATTCCGCTGGCCAAAGGCCCCGTGTTGCGGTTTGCCGTCAGTCGGCCCGCGCACGCGCGTTCCGGCCCCGCCGATGGCCCGGCCGTTCCTCACGACGCCTCCTATGACTGCCTCGAACGCTTCCTCCCCGGCGACGCTCTCGCTCGCCCGTCCCGACGACTGGCACCTGCACCTGCGAGACGGCGACATGCTGGCCGCCGTGCTGCCGCACACCGCGCGCCAGTTCGGCCGCGCGATCGTCATGCCGAACCTGAAGCCGCCGGTGACGACCACCGCGCAGGCACGGGCCTATCGCGAGCGCATCCTCGCCGCGCTGCCGGCCGGGATGACGTTCGAACCGCTGATGACGCTGTACCTGACCGACAACACGCCGCCCGACGAGATCCGCCGCGCGCGCGAAAGCGGCTTCGTGCACGGCGTGAAGTTGTATCCGGCCGGTGCGACGACGAACTCCGACCACGGTGTCACCGATCTCGCGAAATGCGCGAAGACGCTCGAGGCGATGCAGGAAACCGGCATGCCGCTGCTCGTGCACGGCGAGGTGACCGATGCATCGATCGACCTGTTCGACCGCGAGAAGGTCTTCATCGACCGCGTGATGACGCCGCTGCGCCGCGATTTTCCGGGCCTGAAGGTCGTGTTCGAGCACATCACGACGAAGGACGCGGCCGACTACGTGCGCGACGCCGATGCGGCGCCCGGCCTGCTCGGCGCGACGATCACCGCGCATCACCTGCTGTACAACCGCAATGCGCTGTTCGTCGGCGGGATTCGCCCGCATTACTACTGCCTGCCGGTGCTGAAGCGCGAGACGCATCGCGTCGCGCTGGTCGAGGCCGCGACGTCGGGCAACCCGCGCTTCTTCCTCGGTACCGACAGCGCGCCGCATGCGCGCGACGCGAAGGAAACCGCGTGCGGCTGCGCGGGCTGCTATACGGCGCTGCATGCGCTCGAACTGTATGCGGAAGCGTTCGACCACGCCGGTGCGCTCGACAAGCTGGAAGGCTTCGCGAGCTTCTTCGGCGCCGATTTCTACGGGCTGCCGCGCAGCGCCGAGACGGTCACGCTGCGTCGCGAGGCATGGGAGTTGCCGCGCGAGATCTTCGCGGGCGATACGCCCGTCGTGCCGCTGCGCGGCGGCGAGACGATCGGCTGGAAACTGGCGTGACCTTCGCGCCGCCGCGCGAACCTGGCCAGGCGGCCGGTAGCGGGGCGGCGGATTTTGCGCGGATCGACTGGTCCGTGCCGTGGCTCGCGCCTTACGCGGGCCCCGGCCGCGTCGTACAGGCGGCCGCAAGGGCGGGCGAGGCCGCGTTGCTCGACGCGCTGAATGGCGCCCCGAGCGATGCCGCGCCAGACGGCCCGCGCATCAGCGGCCGTGGCCGGCCGCTGCGGTTTGTGCCGCAGGCCGCATTGCCGCCCGGCGTCGCGTACGAGACCCATATCGCGGAGACGGGCGGTGTCCCGACCCGCCGCAATCTGCACGACTTCTTCAACGCGCTCGTCTGGTTCGCGTATCCGCGCATCAAGGCCGTACTGAACGCGCGCCAGGCCGCGGCGATCGACGCGGCGGGCGGGGTCGGCCCCGTGCGCGGCACGTTGCGCGACGCGCTCACGCTGTTCGACGAGAACGCCGCGTTGTTCGTGACGGCCGACCGTGCGCTCGCCGACGCGCTGCGCGGGTTCGACTGGCCGCGGCTGCTGGTCGCCGCGCGCGAGGCGTGGGGCACGCGCTGCGAGGCGCGGCTGGTCGGCCATGCGCTGCTCGAGAAACTCGTCGCGCCTTACAAATCCTGCACCGCGCACACGTGGATCGTCGAAGTGGGCGCCGACTATTTTTCGTGGCCCGACGCGCAACGCATCGCGCATGTCGACGCCCGTGTCGCCGCGGAACTCGCGACGCGCGCGCTGACGAGCCGCGATTTCGCGCCGCTCCCGGTGCTCGGCGTGCCGGGCTGGTGCGATGCGAATGCCGAGCCCGCGTTCTACGACGATCCGGCCGTGTTTCGCAGCGGCCGCCGCTCGCGCGCTGCCGACGGCGGCGCGCAGTGCTAGAATGCGCGTCGCAAAGCAGGCCAGGCAGTCGCGGCCTCGCCGCCTTCGGGCGCGCGGGGGCGAGGAAAGTCCGGACTCCACAGGGCAGGGTGATGGCTAACGGCCATCCGTGGCGACACGCGGAACAGGGCAACAGAAAGCAAACCGCCGATGGCCCGGCGCAAGCCGGGATCAGGTAAGGGTGAAACGGTGCGGTAAGAGCGCACCGCGGCGACGGCGACGTTCGCCGGCACGGTAACCTCCACCCGGAGCAATTCCAAGTAGGCAGGCGCGCATCTTCGGATGCAGGACGGGGCCCCCGTCTCGTCTGCGGGTAGGAAGCTTGAGCGCGTCAGCAATGGCGCGCCTAGAGGAATGGCTGCCACGCGTTGCGTGCTTCGGCGCGCAGCGTGCACAGAATCCGGCTTATCGGCCTGCTTTGCCGTTCGAATGTGAAAGGGCCGGCGTCTCCCAACGGAGCGCCGGCCCTTTTTTCATGTGCGCTCGCCGTGCGTTCAGCCGGCGACGATGTCGAACGAATGCGTGAGTTCGGCCGTCTTCGCGATCATGATCGACGCGGAGCAATACTTGTCGTGCGACAGGTTGATCGCGCGTTCGACCGTGGCCGGGTTCAGGTTGCGGCCGGTGACCGTGAAGTGGAAGTGCACTTTCGTGAACACCTTCGGGTCTTCGCTCGCGCGTTCGGCCTTCAGCGTGACCGAGCAGCCGCTGACTTCCTGGCGGCTCTTCTTCAGGATCAGCACGACGTCATAGGCCGTGCAGCCGCCGGTGCCGAGCAGCACCATCTCCATCGGGCGCGGCGCCAGGTTGTGACCGCCGCCTTCGGGCGCGCCGTCCATCGCGACGAGGTGGCCGCTGCCGGTCTCGGCGGAAAACGCCATGCCGTCCTGGCCCATCCAGCTTACTTTGCATTCCATGCTTGCACTCCAGCGTTGCCTGATTCGGATTCGATCCGGCATTGTAGCCCGCGGCGCAACGGTCGGCTGATGCGGTGCACGACGCGCAACGCGGGCGCCGCCGGAGCGGCGCCCCGGACATTCAATTCCCCACCGGACTTAGGGGTTTTGCTCTAGACGAGGGCGGCTCCTGATCGTGCCTTCCGGAATCAGGTCATTGATTTAAAAGAGAAAAGCGGTGATTCAAACGCGCCGCATTAAATTTCATATTGTGGCGCTTGATTTCGCAATGCAAATTTTCTTGTGGAGTCGACGACGCGTTCGTATAATGAGTGTCATTGGTTGTCGCGCTGCGGCAACCTCCGAATGTCTCCTCCACCCTCCTCCTATGGTGGATTAAGCCCGAACCAGCCGTTCGGGCTTTTTTTCGTCCCATGCAAACATCGGCGCGCGGTTTGCGCGCTCCGGCAAGGTTACGCGGGCTGCCTGGCGGCAGGCTGCGAGGTCGCGTCGGGCGGCGTGCCGCGCGGGCGCGCATCGGGCGCCGGCGCGTGGACGGCCGACGCATGGCCGTGAGCGCGTGCGCAGAAGTGGCGGACGCGTTCGCGCACCGCGCGCAGGCGGGCGACGCGATCCTCGGCATGCGCGGCACGGGCTTCGGCAAGGCGTGTATCGAGGGCTTCGAGCTTGGCTTCGCAGTCGGCGCGGGCGGCGACGGCAGGTGCCGCGGCGGCCAGCATCACGACCGCGAGGAAGGGTGTAAGTCGTTGATTCATCATGCTTGTTTGTTGTTTTCCGTGTTCGGCCGGTCTGGCGCGGCAAGGTCATGTGCTGCGCTTCGATGGGTGCCTCCCCGGGCGCTCGGTTCGCCTGGCTTGTCGGGGCACGACCGGATTTTGGCCCATTTCGGCCGCCGTGGACACGGGGAGCGGATTCCCTTTGACCGCGTTGCGGTATTTCCTTTATAATTCGGGGCTTTTCCGCATTCATGCCCACGGAAAAAGAACAGGGAGAGCCTGCACCGCGCCTCGAAGCGCACACAGACAAGCAGGAAGAACACATCGGGCAAAGCAATTTTTTTGGATCGATCATGAAGACGTTTTCCGCAAAAGCCCATGAGGTGACGCGCGAATGGTACGTGATTGACGCGACGGATAAGGTTCTCGGCCGTGTTGCCAGCGAAGTGGCACGCCGTCTGCGCGGCAAGCACAAGCCTGAGTTCACCCCGCACGTCGACACTGGTGATTTCATCATCATCATCAACGCGAGCAAGTTGAAGGTCACGGGCAACAAGACTCTGGACAAGAAGTACTACCGTCACTCGGGCTACCCAGGCGGTATCTATGAAACGACGTTCGGCAAGATGCAGGAACGCTTCCCGGGCCGCGCGCTCGAGAAGGCGGTCAAGGGCATGCTGCCGAAGGGCCCGCTCGGTTACGCGATGATCAAGAAGCTGAAGGTCTACGCAGAAGCGACGCATCCGCACTCGGCTCAACAGCCGAAGGCGCTCGAGATCTAAGGGGACCCACATGATCGGTAACTGGAACTACGGTACGGGCCGCCGCAAGAGCGCAGTCGCACGTGTCTTCATCAAGGCTGGCAAGGGCGACATCATCGTCAACGGCAAGCCCATCGCTGACTACTTCTCGCGCGAAACGTCGCTGATGATCGTGCGTCAACCGCTGGAACTCACGAACCACGGCCAGACGTTCGACATCAAGGTGAACGTGAACGGCGGCGGCGAAACGGGTCAGGCAGGTGCAGTGCGCCACGGCATCACCCGTGCACTGATCGACTACGATGCGACGCTGAAGCCGTCGCTGTCGAGCGCAGGCTTCGTCACGCGCGATGCACGTGAAGTCGAGCGTAAGAAGGTCGGTCTGCGCAAGGCACGCCGCGCCAAGCAGTTCTCGAAGCGTTAATTCCGCTTCATGGCCGCGCCGCTCCCGGGCGGCGTCCGCCGGAAAAACCGCCAGCTTTCGCGCTGGCGGTTTTTTTATGTCCGCTTCCAGGCGCGTGCTGCCGCGGCCTGCGCATGCGTGTTTGATGAAATCGACAAGAACCTATTGATTTCATGGACATCAGCACGATCTTCTGATCGGCCCTACAATAGCGGCTAAAGCTTTTTGGAGAGTTCGCAATGAACGCTGTTACCGAATCCGCAGCAACGACGGCCGAAATGCCGGTTCCGTTCGTCTTCACCGACGCCGCAGCCGACAAGGTCAAGCAACTGATCGACGAAGAGGGCAATCCCGACCTGAAGCTGCGCGTGTTCGTGCAGGGCGGCGGCTGCTCCGGCTTCCAGTATGGCTTCACGTTCGACGAGGAAGTCAACGAGGACGACACCGTGATGAACAAGAACGGCGTCCAGCTCCTGATCGACTCGATGAGCTACCAGTACCTGGTCGGCGCCGAGATCGACTACAAGGACGACCTCAACGGCGCCCAGTTCGTGATCAAGAACCCGAACGCGACCACCACCTGCGGGTGCGGCTCGTCGTTCTCGGTCTGAGCGCACGACAGGTCCACGCCGGTTCGCCGGAATGAAAACGGGGCATCATGCCCCGTTTTTTTGTGCCCGTTTTCCATGCGGCGCTCGCCGCGCGGGCGGCCTCGCGTCAGCGCGGATAGAGCGCGCCGAGCACGCGGTTGCCGGCCGCGCCGGTAACCGTCGCGAGATTGCCGGGCTGGCGCGCGGTGAAACGGTACGCGAGCCACGCGAACGCGAGTGCCTCGACCTGCTGAGGCGGCACGCCGAGTGCCGCTGTCGTATCGACCGTGGCCGGCACGCCGGCCTCGCGCAGCGCGTGCCGGAGCGCATCGAGCAGCACCGGATTGCGTGCGCCGCCGCCGCATACGAACACGGCCTTGCAGCCCGCTGCATGCTGTGCGATCTCGCGCGCGACCGAAACGGCCGTGAGCGCGGTGAGGGTGGCCTGCACGTCCTGTGGCGCGACGTGTGAGAACGCGGCGAGCTTCGCGTCGAGCCACGCGGGATTGAACAGGTCGCGCCCGGTGCTTTTCGGCGGCGGCGCGGCGAAATAGGGTTCGTCGAGCAGCGCGTCGAGCAGCGCTGCATGGACGGTGCCGCGCGCCGCGAACTTGCCGCCGTCATCGTACGGTTTGCCCAGATGGCGGGTCGCCCATTCGTCGAGCAGCGCATTCGCGGGGCCGCAGTCGAAACCGCGCACGTCGCCGCCTTCGCCGGGCAGGATCGTGATGTTGCTGATTCCGCCGAGATTGCAGACGACGCGCGTCTCGCCCGCTGCGCCGAACACCGTTGCATGGAAGCCCGGCGCGAGCGGCGCCCCGTGGCCGCCTGCCGCGACGTCGCGGCTGCGGAAATCGGCGATCACGTCGACCTGGGTCAGCTCGGCGAGCAGTGCCGGGTTGTTGATCTGCCGCGTATAACCGCGCTCGGGGCGATGGCGCACGGTCTGGCCGTGCACGCCGATCGCGCGGATCTCGTCGCGCGACAGCCCGGCCGTGCGCTGCAATTCGTGGCAGCACACCGCATAGCGCGCGACCAGCGCGTTCGCGGCGAGCGATTCGCGGTCGATCTCGTCGTCGCCGGGCTGCTGCAGCGCGAACAGCGCGTCGCGCAGCGATTGCGCGAAGCCGACGAACGCTTCCGCGAGCACGACCGGCGCCTTGCCGGCCTCGAAACGCACGGCGACGCCATCGACGCCGTCCATGCTGGTTCCCGACATCAGCCCGAAGTAGATGCCGTCGGCCGGATGAGCGTTTTGCGGCTGTCGTTGCGGCACGTTGGGTTCTCCTGGATCGTGCGGCGCGGGCCGGTGCCGCGCGCCTTGCGCCCGATTATCCGCGCAACGCGGCGCGCCGTTAAGCGATGGGCGCGCAAGTTATGGGAAAATCCCTGTTTTTGCGACATTCTTCCTGGCACCGATGAGCACCGAACCCAGTTCCAAGCCTGTTTTCCCGATCACCGACGAAGTCCGGCATGCGCTCGCCGTCACGAAGCGCGGCGTCGACGAGCTGCTGATCGAGGAAGAGTTCGCGCAGAAGCTCGCGCGCAGCGCGGCCACGGGCACGCCGCTTCGCATCAAGCTCGGCCTCGACCCGACCGCACCCGACATCCACATCGGCCACACCGTCGTGCTGAACAAGATGCGTCAGCTGCAGGACCTCGGCCACACGGTGATCTTCCTGATCGGCGATTTCACGTCGCTGATCGGCGATCCGTCAGGCCGCAACGCGACGCGTCCGCCGCTCACGCGCGAGCAGATCGAGTCGAACGCGAAGACCTATTTCGAGCAGGCCGCGCTCGTGCTCGATCGCGCGAAGACCGAGATCCGCTACAACAGCGAATGGTCGATGCCGCTCGGCGCGGACGGGATGATCAAGCTCGCGTCGCGCTACACGGTTGCGCGGATCCTCGAACGCGAGGATTTCACGAAGCGCTTCCAGGGCGGCGTGCCGATCTCGATCCACGAATTCCTGTATCCGCTGATGCAGGGCTACGATTCGGTCGCGCTGAACGCCGATCTCGAGCTGGGCGGCACCGACCAGAAGTTCAACCTGCTGGTCGGCCGCGAGCTGCAGAAGCAGTACGGCCAGGAACAGCAGTGCATTCTCACGATGCCGCTGCTCGAAGGCCTCGACGGCGTCGAGAAGATGTCGAAGTCGAAGGGCAACTACGTCGGCATCAGCGAGAAGCCGACCGACATGTTCGGCAAGCTGATGAGCATCTCGGACACGCTGATGTGGCGTTACTTCGAACTGCTGTCGTTCCGCGGCCTCGACGAGATCGCCGGCTTCAAGCGCGAGGCCGAAGGCGGCCGCAACCCGCGCGACTTCAAGGTGCTGCTTGCGCAGGAAATCGTCGCGCGGTTTCACTCGCAAGCCGACGCCGAACGTGCGCTCGAGGACTTCAACCACCGCGCGAAGGGCGGCGTGCCGGACGACATCCCGTCGGTCACGCTCGCGGGCGCACCGCTCGCGATCGGCCAGCTGCTGAAGCAGGCCGGCCTCGTGCCGTCGACGAGCGAAGCGCTGCGCAATATCGAGCAGGGCGGCGTGAAGATCGATGGCGCGACCGTGTCGGACAAGGGCCTGAAGGTCGAAGCCGGCGAGTTCGTCGTCCAGGTCGGCAAGCGCCGCTTCGCGCGCGTCACGTTGACCGCATGATCGCGCTGATCCAGCGCGTGAAGCGCGCCGACGTGCGCGTCGGCGACCGCACGACGGGCGAGATCGGCGCGGGCCTGCTCGCGCTCGTCTGCGCGGAGCGCGGCGATACCGAGGCGGCGGCCGACAAGCTGCTCGCGAAGCTGCTCGGTTACCGCGTGTTCAGCGACGCAGCCGGCAAGATGAACCTGCCGGTATCGAACATCGACGGCGAAGGCCGTGCCGGCGGCCTGCTGCTCGTGTCGCAGTTCACGCTCGCGGCCGATACCAACAGCGGGCTGCGTCCGAGCTTCACGCCGGCCGCGCCGCCCGACGAAGGCGCGCGGCTGTTCGACTATTTCGTCGCGGCCGCCCGGGCGCGCCATCCTGTCGTCGAGACGGGCGAGTTCGGCGCCGACATGCAGGTGTCGCTCGTCAACGACGGCCCCGTGACGTTCTGGCTGCAAGTGCGGCCCTGATTCTTCCCCGGAGGCGCGCCGCGATGGCCACCACGCAGATTCTTTTCATCCGCCATGGCGAGACGGCCTGGAATCGCATCAAGCGCATCCAGGGCCATATCGACATCCCGCTGGCCGACACGGGGCTCGCGCAGGCCCAAAAGCTGGCCGCGCGGCTCGCACGCGACGCGCGCGACGGTGCACGGATCGACGCGGTCTATTCGAGCGACCTGATGCGCGCGCAACAGACCGCGCAGCCCTTCGCCGATGCGCTCGGGTTGCCGCTGCTGCTGCGGGAAGGGCTGCGGGAACGCTCGTACGGCGCATTCCAGGGGCACGACAGCACCGAGATCGAGGCGTTGTTTCCGGACGCATACGCGGCGTGGCAGACGCGCGATCCGGGTTTCGCGCCGGAAGGCGGCGAGTCGCAGCGTGAGTTCTATCACCGCGTGCTGCACGCGCTCGAGCCGATCGTGGCCGCGCACCCGGGCGGCCGGATCGCGTGTGTCGCGCACGGCGGCGTGCTCGACAGCGTGTACCGGTTTGCGAACGGCATCGAACTGTCGGCGCCGCGCAGTTATCAGCTGCTCAACACGAGCATCAACGTCGTCGATTACGTGGACGGCCGTGCGCAGGTCGTGCAGTGGGCCGACGTGTCGCACCTCGACGCCGCAAGCGACGACGACGGGTACCGCAAGGTGCTCTGAACCGGCAGGCCCCGTCCGTCATGGCCGGCCGGGGCTTCCTTCCCGCGTGGCGCTCGCCGCTTACTGCGGCAGTGCGTGGCGGGTCTTGTAGTCGAGCGCGTACGCGACCTTGCCGGGCTTGTCCGCCGCGATCGGCTGGCGCAGCTTGTCGAATTCCCCCTTGTTGTATTTCTTCCCGCCGTTGATCGCGTCCGCGCGCCCGAGGTCGGCGCCCGTCTTGCCGTCGATCACGGGATCCGTGGCCGCGACCATGCGCGCCGACGCATTCCAGACCGCGTTCAGGTACCCCGTGTCGGCCTTTGCCGGATCGGGGTCGGTTGCGCCGGCGCGCGTCAGGTCGTAGCCGGAGAGCGAGAACGTGCCCGGTTGCGCGCGCAGCCAGTCGGCCCAGTAGAACTCGAGGTAGTCGGTGGCTTGTGCGGGCTTGCTGTAGGCGATGTCGCGCGTGAAATAGACGAGCGAGCGGTAGCGGTCGTTCGTCATCCCGAGTTTCAGGCCGAGCCCGGTCGGCAGTTGGGCGGTCGTGATCGGCTTGCCTTCCCCGTTCTTGAGGCGCAGATAACCGCGGCTCTGCATCTGCTGCCAGAACGCGTCGCCCGAGTAGTCGCTGAGGTTGTCCTTGACGACGACGTGCACGTGCAGCGCCGGGCCGCCGTCGGGCGTCTCGTAGTAGGTGGACAGGCCGTGGTGGCCGTCGGTCAGGTACAGCGCATCGCCGTTCGGGCCGATCACGACCGGGTTCAGCACCGACCGGTCGCGGGCGTTCGCGTCGGTCGTCGTGCATGCGTAGCTGGCGGGATCGCGCAGCACCGACCTGGCCGTGTAGCCCGCCGAAGCGACACCGCCGAGGCCTTCGTCCGCACAGAAGTCGTCGAATTTCTTGTCGGGCTGCAGTTCGTAGCGGCCGAGCTTGTAGTAGATCTGGTCGTAACCGATTGCACCCTGCGTCGGATGGAGGTCGCCGAGCGTCACGTCGATCAGGTCGCCCGCACGGGCGGCCTTCCACTTGCCCGGTTGCGGTGTGACGGTGGCGGGCGGCGCCGGGGCAGGCGCGGTCGGGGTGCCGCCGGACGGCGTTTGCGCGTCCGAACGCGCGACGGCGGCGACATCGTCGCCTCCACAGGCGCCGAGGGCGAGGACGGCGGACAGGCTGGCGGCGAGGGCGAAACGGATCGGCAGGTGTGGCATCGCGGGCATCGGGGGACGGTCGGATTGGCGGAGCACCGCGCGGGTCACGGACAGGCGGGACGGACGGCGCGTGCGACCGTGCGCGGGTGCAAGCCCGTCAGCTTGTCACAGGTATTTGACAGCAAATTGAAATGAAAGGAAGTGGCGGATCGTCAGGCGGGCGGGGTGCCGTCGGGCGGTGCTGCCGTCGCGCGGCGGCGCGCACGCTTTGACGCGCCGTTCACGAGCGCCCAGCGCAGCACGGGCGCGACGACCCGTATGCCGGGCCGGACCACCGCGCGCCGCAGCGGCGCGAACGTCGACACGCCGAGCATGCGCTGCGCCCACGGCGGCAGCAGGTCGATTCCGGCATGCATCACCAGTGATGCGGCCGGCCGCAGCGCAGGCTTCGCGACCGGCACGTTCAGCAGGATGGACATCACGTCGAACGTACGCGGCCCGGCCTCGAGTTCGGGCTGCATGCGCGCGAGATACGCGGCCACCTCGGTACGCGAACGGGGAACCTCGTGTGCGCCGAGCAGTTCGGCGACCCGTGCCGTCTCGGCGTAGTAGCGATCCTGCAATTCGCCCGGCAGGGCCGGATTCACGTAGCGCAGATGCGCGGCGAGGAAACTCGATACTTCCGCGACGTGCACCCAGGTCAGCAATGCCGGATCGTCGGCGCGATACGGCCGGCCGTCCGGCGCGGTGCCCGATATGTGCGTGTGGATCGATTTCACGCGCTCGATCAGTGCGAGTGCGTCCGCGCGACTGCCGAAGGTCGTACCGGTGATGAACGTGGCGGTGCGCCGCAAGCGACCCAGGATGTCGGTGCGAAACGACGAGTGATCCCAGACGCCCGCGAGGGCGAGCGGATGGAGCGCCTGCAGCAGCAGTGCAGCGATGCCGCCCGTCATCATCGACGTGAAGTCGGCATGCACGCGCCAGCAGACGGCGTCGGGGCCGAACAGCCCCGGATCTCCGGGCGGGGAGGAGAGGTCGAGCGACGGGCCGCCGCCGCCCGCCGTCAGGTGCGTGACGCCGGCCACGAGCCGCTTGCGGATCGGCTCGGCCCAGCGCGGGCCCGGTGCGGGTGCGGCGGGGTGGCGGCTGGGCGGCGTCGTCATGGCGGGTGCGGCTCGGGCGACGGGTTACTTCCCGTCGGGGGTATCCCACTCGCCGCGTTCGGTGCGGCCGGCGTCCGGCACGGAAAGCCCGAAGTGGCGATACGTGAGCAGCGTCGCGACGCGCCCGCGCGGCGTGCGTTGCAGGAAGCCCTGCTGGATCAGGTAGGGCTCGAGTACGTCCTCGATCGTGTCGCGCTCTTCGCCGATCGCCGCCGCGAGGTTGTCGATACCGACCGGGCCGCCGTCGAACTTGTACAGGATTGCCTCGAGCAGCTTGCGGTCCATCAGGTCGAAGCCGACCGGATCGACGTCGAGCATCGCGAGCGCGGCATCGGCGACGGCCGCGGTGATCTGGCCGTCGGCCTTCACTTCCGCGAAGTCGCGCACGCGGCGCAGCAGCCGGTTCGCAATCCGCGGCGTGCCGCGCGAGCGCTTCGCGATTTCCAGCGCACCGTTCGGATCGATCTGCGCGTTCAGCAGCGATGCGGAGCGCCGCACGATGCGCGACAGTTGATCGGCGTCGTAGAACTCGAGGCGCGCGACGATCCCGAAACGGTCGCGCAGCGGGTTGGTCAGCATCCCGGCGCGAGTGGTGGCGCCGACCAGCGTGAACGGCTGCAGGTCGAGCTTCACGCTGCGCGCGGCCGGGCCTTCGCCGATCATGATGTCGATCTGGTAATCCTCGAGTGCCGGATACAGGATTTCCTCGACGACCGGCGACAGCCGGTGGATTTCGTCGATGAACAGCACGTCGTTCGCCTCGAGGTTCGTCAGCAGCGCGGCGAGATCGCCCGCGCGCTCGAGCACGGGGCCCGACGTCTGGCGCAGGTTCACGCCCATCTCCCGCGCGATGATGTGCGCGAGCGTCGTCTTGCCGAGGCCCGGCGGCCCGAACAGCAGCACGTGGTCGAGCGGCTCGGAGCGGCGCTTGGCGGCTTCGATGAAGATCTCGAGCTGGCCGCGCACCTTTTCCTGGCCGACGTAGTCGTCGAGCTGGCGCGGCCGCAGCGCACGTTCGAACACCTCCTCGTGCGACGAGGCGGGCGTGGCGGCGATGATCCGCTGCTCGGTGGCGAGTTTGTCGGTTTCA
Organism: Burkholderia sp. COPS; assembly: GCF_019425585.1. Classification (NCBI taxonomy): domain Bacteria; kingdom Pseudomonadati; phylum Pseudomonadota; class Betaproteobacteria; order Burkholderiales; family Burkholderiaceae; genus Burkholderia; species Burkholderia sp. COPS. Next base: position 19,930 of record NZ_WIXR01000031.1, read on the forward strand.
ATCATGCGGCCATTGTACCGCGCGCCGCACTCGGGCCAACCTGGCCGAACGGCCGACTGGCGCGCAATGCCGCGCCGCGCGACACTGGTTTCGACGGCCGGATTGAGCGCGCGTTACGCCTTCGACAGCGCCTTCAGTGCGAGCTTGATGCCTTCGGATACACCGGTGCCGGCCGGCACGTTCTTGATCGCGGCCAGGCCTTCCTTTTCGGAATAGCCGAGCGCAAGCAGCGCGTTGAGGATGTCGGTTGCGTGGTCGGACGGCGACGCGGCGCCGGCGAGCGCGCCGAGATCGGCGCCGAGCTTGCCCTTCAGTTCGAGCAGCAGGCGTTCGGCCGTCTTCTTGCCGATGCCGGGCAGGCGCGTGAGGCGTGCGGCGTCCTGCATCGTCACGGCCTGCGCGAGTTCCTGCACGCTCATGCCGGACAGCACGGCGAGCGCCATGCGCGCGCCGATGCCGGTGATCTTCAGCAGTTCGCGGAAGGTCGTGCGCTCTTGGGGCGTGAGGAAGCCGTACAGCAGGTGCGCGTCTTCGCGGACGATCTGCTGCGTGAGCAGCACAATGCGCTCACCCGTTTGCGGCAGGTTGTAGAAGGTGCTCATCGGCACGTCGATTTCGTAGCCGACGCCGTTGCAGTCGACGAGCAGGTGAGGCGGGTTCTTTTCGAGCAGGATGCCGGCGATGCGACCGATCATGGAGGGCGGGATGCGAGGGATAAAGCGCGAGTGTAGCGCACGTGCGGCGCAATGCCGACGGGATCGGCCGTCAGGCCGGGGCAACGGGTGTCGTGGGTGTGCCGCGTGCGGTCGAAACGGTTGAAACGGTCGATCCGGCAGGCCGCACGCTGGCAAGCGCGATGTCAGCCGACCAGCCGCCCGCGCCGTACGCGCAGCCCTTTTTTCGCGAGCGCCGGCGCGAGGCCGCCGAGCGTGCTGAGCGTGTCGCCGCCGTGCGCGTGGCAGATCGCCATGCCGAGCGCGTCGGCCGCGTCGGAGCCCGGCTGTCCGGAGAGATTGAGCAGCCGCGTGACCATCTCCTGCATCTGCGTCTTGGTCGCGCGGCCGTAGCCGACCACGGCCTGCTTGAGCTGCAGCGCCGTGTATTCGGCGACGGGCAGGCCGCCCGCGACGAGGCCGCAGATCGCGGCGCCGCGCGCCTGGCCGAGCAGCAGCGTCGACTGCGGGTTCACGTTGACGAACACCTTTTCGATCGCGGCCTGGTCGGGTGCGTGCTCGCGCACGATGGTCGAGACGCCCTGGAAGATCGTGCCGAGCCGGGTCGCCAGGTCGGCGGTCGGCGTGCGGATCACGCCGCTCGCGACATAGGCGAGCCGGTGGCCGCTGACGTCGATGATGCCGAAACCGGTGACGCGCAGGCCGGGGTCGATGCCGAGAATTCGCATGAGTGAGGAGAAAAACCTGATGCAGCGATACTACAACGAATGGTGCGCGGCGCCGGCCGCACGGTTGCGTGCGCCGGCGCAACGCAATAAAAAACCCGGCGGGTGCAATGCCGCCGGGTTGTCGTGCAGCGGCCGCGCGGGCCGCATGCCGCGATCAGTGACGGAAGTGACGCACGCCCGTCAGGATCATCGCGATGCCGTGCTCGTCGGCTGCCGCGATCACTTCGTCGTCGCGCATCGAGCCGCCCGGCTGGATCACGCAGGTCGCGCCGGCCGCCACGACGACGTCGAGGCCGTCGCGGAACGGGAAGAACGCATCCGACGCGACGGCCGAACCGGCCAGCGTCAGGCCCGCGTTCTGCGCCTTGATGCTCGCGATGCGCGCGGAATCGACGCGGCTCATCTGGCCGGCGCCGACGCCGAGCGTCATGCCGTTGCCGCAGAACACGATCGCGTTCGACTTCACGTACTTCGCGACGCGCCATGCGAACAGCAGGTCGTCCATTTCCTTCGCGGTCGGCTGACGCTTCGTGACGACGCGCAACTCGCTCGGCTGCACGTTCTTCGAATCGAGCGACTGCACGAGCAGGCCGCCGCCCACGCGCTTCAGGTCGAATGCGTTGTGGCCGTCGCCCAGCGCGATCTCGAGCAGGCGCACGTTCTGCTTCGCGGCGAACACCTGCTTCGCGGCGTCGGAGAACGACGGGGCGATCAGCACTTCGACGAACTGCTTCGCGACGGCCTGGGCGGCCGCTTCGTCGACTTCGCGGTTGAACGCGATGATGCCGCCGAATGCGGAAGTCGGATCCGTCTGGAACGCCTTCGCGTACGCGTCGGCCGAATCGTTGCCCACTGCCACGCCGCACGGGTTCGCGTGCTTGATGATCACGCAGGCCGGTGCGTCGAACGTCTTCACGCATTCCCAAGCCGCGTCCGAATCCGCGATGTTGTTGTACGACAGTTCCTTGCCTTGCAGCTGGCGGTAGTTCGCCAGCGCGCCGGCCGGCGTCGCGAGGTCGCGGTAGAACGCCGCGCTCTGGTGCGGGTTCTCGCCGTAGCGCAGGTCCTGCACCTTGTCGAACGCCAGGTTCAGCGTGGCCGGGTACGTGCTGCGCGACGCGTGCTTCAGCTCGTCGGTCAGGCTCGTCAGGTAGTTCGTGATCGCGCCGTCGTATTGCGCGGTGTGCGCGAACACCTTCGTCGCGAGGCGGAAGTTGGTCGCGTAGCCCACCGCGTTGCCGTTCGCCTTCATTTCATCGAGCACGACCGCGTAGTCGGCCGGATCGACGACGACCGTCACGTCGCGGTGGTTCTTCGCGGCCGAGCGCAGCATCGTCGGGCCGCCGATGTCGATGTTCTCGATCGCGTCGGCGAGCGTGCAGTCGTCCTTCGCGATCGTCGCGACGAACGGATACAGGTTCACGACGAGCAGGTCGATCGTCGGGATGCCGTGCTGTTCCAGCGCCTGCATGTGCTCGGGCAGGTCGCGGCGGGCCAGGATGCCGCCGTGCACCTTCGGGTGGAGCGTCTTCACGCGCCCATCGAGCATCTCCGGGAAGCCCGTGTAATCAGCCACTTCGGTCACGGGCAGGCCGGCGTCGGCGAGGAGTTTCGCGGTGCCGCCCGTCGACAGCAGCTTGACGCCGAGGTCGGACAGCGACTTCGCGAAGTCGACAATGCCGGTCTTGTCGGAAACGGAAATGAGCGCTTGCTTGATCATGATGGAACCACCAATAGCCAGGGAAACGGGGACGGGACGGCCGCCTACAGCAGGCCGTGCTGCTGCAGCTTCTTGCGCAGCGTATTGCGATTGATGCCGAGGTACTCCGCGGCGAGCGACTGGTTGCCGCCTGCCTGTACGAGCACGACCTCGAGCATCGGCTTTTCGACGCAGGACATCACCATTTCATAGACGTCGTGCGGATTGGAGCCGTCTAGATCCCGGAAATACACGTCCAGGCTCTCGCGGACACATTGTTCGATGTTGTGCTTGCTCATGCTGCTAACTGGTTATGGTCGTCCGACTCGCCCTGGCCGTTTTCCTCTTCGTCGTCGACGTAGACGAGGTGGTCCGACAGCGCCTTTTGCGCCTCGAAGAATGCATTGACGGCGGCGAGCTGCTCGCGGGTGGAATCGAGCGTGTTCATCCTGTGCCGGAACCCGTTGGCACCGGAAAGGCCGCGAGTGTACCAGCCGATGTGCTTGCGCGCAGTACGGACTCCCGTGAATTCACCATAGAACGCGTAGTGGTCTTCCAGGTGTTCGTTCATCACGTGCTGGATCTCGTCGATCCGCGGCGGGGGCAGCAGCTCGCCGGTTTGCAGGAAATGATCGATTTCGCGGAACAACCATGGCCGACCTTGCGCGGCGCGACCGATCATCAGGGCATCGGCGCCGGTCGCGTCGAGCACGGCCTTCGCCTTCGCGGGCGACGTGATGTCGCCGTTCGCGACCACCGGAATCCGCACCGCCGCCTTCACGGCCGCGATGGTGTCGTATTCGGCGTCGCCGCGGTACAGGTCGGCGCGCGTGCGGCCGTGCACGGTGAGCATCGAAATGCCGGCGGCTTCGGCCAGGCGCGCGACGGTGATCGCGTTCTTGTGCTCGCGATCCCAGCCGGTGCGGATCTTCAGCGTGACGGGCACCGCATCGGGCCCCGTGCCGACCGCCGCGACGACCGCCTCGACGATGCGCTGCACGAGCGGCTCGTTCTGCAGCAGCGCGGAGCCGGCCGCGACGTTGCAGACCTTTTTCGCCGGGCAGCCCATGTTGATGTCGATGATCTGCGCGCCGTTGTCGACGTTGTAGCGGGCCGCTTCGGCCATCATCGCCGGATCGGCGCCCGCGATCTGGACCGCGATCGGCTCCACCTCGCCTTCGTGGTTCGCGCGCCGCATCGTCTTCGCGCTTTTCCACAGCTGCGCGTTGGACGCGACCATCTCGGACACGGCGTAACCGGCCCCCATCCGCTTGCAGAGCTGGCGGAACGGACGATCCGTCACGCCGGCCATCGGGGCGACGAACAGGTTGTTACGCAATACGTGAGAGCCGATAACGGGCATCGCAATGGCACCGCCCGCGGCGGGCGCGGGCATGAAAAGGGCAGACGGAAACGCGCATTTTACCGTATTCCCATGCCCCGCCGATTTGACCCGGTTTGAGTGGCGCGACTGTGCGCGCCGGGTGTCAGTTGCGCTGGCCGAACATCATCTGGCGCGCGATCACCTTCTTGAGCGGCGGCACGAACTCGAGCGCGGTCAGCGCGGCACCGCGCAGCAGCGGGAGCGGGCCCGAGTCGATCGTGAACAGGCGTGCCAGCGTGTCGGTCGCGCCGATCGTGAAACGCCGGTCGAGTGCGCGGCGCGCGTTGAAGGTGGCGAGTGCGGTCGATTCGAAGCCTTGCGTGGACAGCGTGTCGACGAGCGTATGCGCATCGCGCAGCCCGAGGTTGAGCCCCTGGCCCGCGACGGGGTGCAGGGTTTGCGCGGCATTGCCGACGATCGCGACGCGGCCGTTGACGAGCGTCTGCGCGGCGTTCAGGCCGAGCGGGAAAGACGCGCGGCCCGCGATCGCGACGAAGTCGCCCATGCGCGCGCCGAACGCGCTGCCGAGCTCGCGCAGGAATGCGTCGTCGGGCAGCGCGGCACGGCGCGCCGCTTCGTCGGGCGTGCAGCACCACACGAGCGAATATTCGGCCTGGCGCGGGCCGCCGAGCGGCAGCAGCGCGAGCGGGCCTTCGTGCGTGAAGCGTTCCCATGCGACGTTCGGGCGCGGCGCCGATACCGTGACCGTGCCGACGATCGCGGTCTGGCCGTAGTCGCGGCGGTGCTTGCCGGTATCGGCCCGCTGTTCGTGGAACAGCCCGCCTTCGGCGTTGATGACGATGCGTGCACGCAGCGTGCGCTCGCCTTGCGGGCCATCGAGCGTCAGCGTGACGCCGTCGGCATCCTGCTGCGGCGCGCGCGCGGTGGTCGACGTGAGCCAGTCGACGCGGGTGCCGCGCACGGCGCCCGCGAGCGCCTGCACGAGCGAGCCGAAGCGCACGACATAACCGAGCGCGGCGACGTCGTGTTCGTCGCGGTCGATCAGCGTGCGGCCGAAATGGCCGCGCTGCGATACGTGGATGTGTTCGATCGGCGTCGCGTCGGCGGGCCACGCGAGCGTGTCGAGCAGCACGCGGCTGCCGTGCGACACGGCGATCGCGCGCGGATCGTTTGCGCTCGCGGCCGGTTCACGCGCATCGATCAGCGCGATCGATGCGTGCTGCGTGGCGCTGCGGCGCGCGAGCCAGCCGGCGAGCGCGAGCCCGACAGGGCCCGCGCCGACGATGGCGAGGTCGTAGTCCGGCGTGGCCGGGGAGGAGGCGGTCGTCATCTTGATTCGTGAAACGGAGGTAACGGTCGGCGGCAGCCGGTCATGCGAGTGCGCGCATCAGCGCTTCGATCTCGTCCGCCGCGACGGGCACGCCGCGCGTGATCAGCTCGCAGCCCTGCTCGCGCACGATCGCGTCGTCCTCGATGCGGATGCCGATGTTCCAGTACTCGGGCGGCACGTCGTCGGCGGCGCGCACATACAGGCCGGGTTCGACCGTCAGCGTCATGCCGGCCTTCAGCGTGCGCCATGGCAGCGCGCCGTTGCCGTCGCGCTCGGCGAGCCGCTCGCGGTAGTCGCCGCAATCGTGCACGTCCATGCCGATCCAGTGGCCGGTGCGGTGCATGTAGAAGCGCGTGTACGCACGCTCGGCGATCACGTCGTCGACGTTCGAGAAGCGCGTTTTCGGGATGATGCCGGTGTCGAGCAGCCCCTGCGCGAGCACGCGCACGGCGGCGTCGTGCGGTGCTTCGAACGGCACGCCGGCGCGCGTCGCGTCGATCGCGGCCTGCTGGGCGGCGAGCACGATGTCGTACAGCGTGCGTTGCGCGGGCGAGAAGCGCCCGTTGGCCGGGAACGTGCGCGTGATGTCCGACGCGTAGCCGTCGAGTTCGCACGCGGCGTCGATCAGGATCAGGTCGCCGTCCTTCGCGGTTGCGTTGCCGGCCGGGTAGTGCAGCACGCACGCGTTCGCGCCGGCCGCGACGATCGAGCCGTACGCGGGCGACTGCGCGCCGTGCTTGCGGAACACATACAGCAGCTCCGCTTCGAGTTCGTATTCGCGGATGCCGGGGCGGCATGCCTGCATCGCGCGGCGGTGCGCGAGCGCGGAGATATGTGCGGCGCGCATCATGATCGCGAGTTCGTGCTCGTCCTTCACGAGCCGCATGTCGTCGAGGAGTGGCGTGAGGTCGAGCATCGCGTCCGGTGCGGCGACGCCCGTGCGCGCCAGCGCGCGTACCGCGTCGATCCAGCCCGCGAGCCGGCGGTCGAAGTCGGCCGATGCGCCGAACCGGTAGTGCACGGTGCCGGAGTCGGCGAGCAGGCGCGGCATCTCCGTATCGATCACGTCGATCGCGAACGCCGCGTCGAAGCCGAACGCATCGCGCGCGGCTTCGGGCCCGTAATGGAAGCCTTCCCAGATCTCGCGGTCGGCATTCTTGCCGCGGCAGAACAGGATCGACTCCGGCGCGCCGTGCGGCGCGGCCGCGTTCAGCACGAGCACGGCATCCGGCTCGGTGAAGCCCGTCAGGTAATGGAAGTAGCTGTCGTACCGGTACGGGTAGGCCGTATCGCGGTTGCGCAGCAGTTCCGGCGCGGTGGGGACGATGGCGACGCCGCCGCCGGCGGCACGCAGTGCGGCAAGCACGCGTTCACGGCGCTGGCGGTAGACGTCGACGGCGATGGCGGTATCGAGGGGCGCGTTCATTCGTGCGATTGTAGCGCCGCGTGACGCCGCGCGTGAGAGAGGGGGCGGGAAGCCGCGCCGGGCGGCCCGCGTGACGGTTGTTGCAAACCATCCACAGGCCGGTCGGGCGATTTTCTGTCGCGCGACGCCGGCCGGTTATGATCGGCGACAACGTATACTCTCGGCGGTTCCCTTAAAAAGGCAGATGATGAAATTAATCGGTTCGCTCAGCAGCCCGTACGTCCGCAAGGCGCGGATCGTGCTGGCTGAAAAGAAGATCGACTACAAGCTGGAGCTCGAGAACGTGTGGGCGCCGGAGACGGATATTCATGCTTCGAATCCGCTCGGCAAGGTCCCGTGCCTCGTGATGGAGGATGGTGCCGCGGTGTTCGATTCCCGCGTGATCTGCGAATACGTCGACACGCTGTCGCCGGTCGGCAAGCTGATTCCGCCGTCGGGGCGCGAGCGCGTCGAAGTGCGTTGCTGGGAAGCGCTGGGCGACGGCGTGCTCGACGCGGCCGTGGCGATTCGTCTCGAATACACGCTGCGGGACGAAGCGCAGCGCAGCGCGAGCTGGATCGCGCGCCAGCAGCGCAAGATCGACGACGCGCTCGTCGCGATGTCGCAAGGGCTCGGCGGCAAGACGTGGTGCGTCGGTAATCATTACACGCTCGCCGACATCGCACTCGGCTGCGCGCTCGGCTATCTCGACTTCCGGATGCCCGAGCTCAACTGGCGCGACCGCCACCCGAACCTCGACAAGCACTTCGTGAAGCTGCTGCAGCGCCAGTCGTTCGCCGATACGCTGCCGCAGAACTGAGCCGCGCGCGACGCGTACACGCTTCGCGCATTCACCCATTCGGCAGACGAAAGAAAAGCGCCCCGCGGGGCGCTTTTCTTTTTGCCGGGCCGCCCCCGCGGCGGAGGCGCTCGCCTGCGTCATTCGATCGACGCGTAGACGGCCTCGCCGAGCGTGAACGAATCGCTGCGCGAAATCGGCCACCACTTGTCGTACAGCGTAAAGCCGCAGGTGTTGCCGTCGAGCAGCGCGCCGGGCTTCAGGTACTTCAGCAGCTGCGACATCAGCCGGACCTCGTGCGGCGCGATGCGCTGCACGATGTGATGCGCGCGCAGCTCCGACGGATGCGCGAGGCCGGCCGCCTGCACGAGCTCCTGCAGCGCGTGCAGCGTGTTGCGGTGGAAGTTGTACACGCGGTCGGCCTTGTCGGGCACGACGAGCGCGCGCTGGCGCACCGGGTCCTGCGTCGCGACGCCGGTCGGGCAGCGGCCCGTGTGGCAGGTCTGCGCCTGGATGCAGCCGACCGCGAACATGAAGCCGCGCGCCGAGTTCACCCAGTCCGCGCCGATCGCGAGCGTGCGGGCGACGTCGAACGCGGTGATGATCTTGCCGCTCGCGCCGATCTTCACGCGGTCGCGCACGCCGATCCCGACGAGCGTGTTGTGCACGAGCAGCAGCCCTTCCTGCAGCGGCACGCCGACGTGGTCGGTGAATTCGAGCGGCGCCGCGCCCGTGCCGCCTTCCGCGCCGTCGACGACGATGAAGTCCGGCACGATGCCGGTCTCGAGCATCGCCTTCGCGATCCCGAAGAATTCCCACGGATGGCCGACGCACAGCTTGAAGCCGGTCGGCTTGCCGCCCGACAGCGTGCGCAGCCGTTCGACGAATTCGAGCAGCCCGCGCGGGGTCGAGAATTCCGAGTGCGTCGCGGGCGAGATGCAGTCCTTGCCCATCGGCACGCCGCGCGTCTCGGCGATCTCCGGCGTGATCTTCGCGGCCGGCAGCACGCCGCCGTGGCCCGGCTTCGCACCCTGCGACAGCTTGACCTCGATCATCCTGACCTGCGGATCGGCAGCCTGCTTCGCGAACTTGTCGGGGTTGAACGTGCCGTCGTCGTTGCGGCAGCCGAAGTAGCCGGACGCGATTTCCCAGATGATGTCGCCGCCGTTCTCGCGGTGGTACTTCGACAGCGAGCCTTCGCCCGTGTCGTGCGCGAAACCGCCTTTCTTCGCGCCGAGGTTCAGCGAGCGGATCGCGTTCGCGGACAGCGAGCCGAAGCTCATCGCCGAGATGTTGAAGATCGAAATGTCGTACGGTTGCGCGCGATTCGCGCCGACGCGGACGCGGAAATCATGGTTCGGCAGCTTCGTCGGCGCGAGCGAGTGGCTGATCCATTCGTGCGCGACGGCCTTCACGTTCAGCTCGGTGCCGTACGGCCGGTTGTCGGCGACGTTCTTCGCGCGCTGGTAGACGAGGCTGCGCTGCGCGCGCGAGAACGGTTTCTCGTCGGTGTCGTCCTCGACGAAATACTGGCGGATTTCAGGTCGGATGAATTCGAACAGGAAGCGGAAGTGGCCCCAGAGCGGGTAGTTGCGCAGGATCGCGTGGCGGTCCTGCTTCAGGTCGTACAGGCCGAGCGCGACGAGGGCGGCGGGAATCAGGATCCACAGCCACGCGATCGCGTGCCGCGCGGCGAGTGCCGCGACGGCCACGAACAGCAGGACCGCGCACCACATCGCGAGATAGCGTCGGGAAAACATGGGGACTCCGTCGTAATTATCTGGATGGCCATCGCTCGCGAGCGGTCGCGCGGCGGCCGGCAGGTCGGCGCCCTCGGCGTCGCGCCGGGCCGGCGGGCAGGGTGCCCGAGCCGTGCCTGGCCGCCGCCGGCGCCCACGATGGTCGAGAGTCTACTACGGGTCCCGTGAAGCTCGCGTTGCCGAGCCGGCCCGCCGCGTCAGGGGCCCGCGTGACGGATGAACGGGCCGTATGCGGGCGCGTCGGGCTTCAGCGTGACGCCGGCTTCGAAGTCCGTGTCGCGGTTGAACGGCACTCGCGGCCACGTGTGCCAGGCGCGCAGTCGCGCGCGGTAGTCCGCGAGCGCTTGCGCGAGGCGCGCGTCGTCGAGCCGCGCGTTGTCGCCGGCCGGATCGCTGCGAACCGCGTGGATCAGGTGCGGTTCGAGCACGTCGAAGCCGACGTAGCGCAGCGCATGCATGAGCGGCCACAGCAGCAGGCGCGTGTCGCCCTCGCGGCCGTCGGGCGCGCAGGCGGCGGCCGACGATCCGGTCGTCACGCTCAGCAGCGCGCGGCGCCCGTGCAACACGCCGCTGTCATGACGCCGGCTGCTGCTGTAGAGGCCGCCGTAGACGAACACGCGATCCATCCAGCCCTTCAGGATCGCCGGTGCGCCGAACCACCACAGCGGGAACTGCAGGATCAGCGCGTCGGCCTGTTGCAGCAGCCCGACGTGATGCCCGACCTCCGGCGCGAGCGTGCCGCGCTCCCAGTGGTGGCGCTGCTCGCGTTGTGCGTCGAAGCGTGCCGTGTCGAGCCGATCGGCGTAATGGCGCGGCGCCTCGCACGGGTCGAACCCGCCGGCGTACAGGTCCGCGACGGTCGCGGTATGGCCGGCGGCGCGCCACGCATCGGCCGCCGCATGGGAGAGGGCCGCGTTGAACGACTGCGGTTCGGGATGGGCGACGACGATCAGCGCATGCATGGCGGGCTCCGTGAGTGTGCGACGATGATGGCCGGCGGCAGCGGGGCCGCGCAATCACGCACCCGGAGGTAACCATGGCATTTCCCGGCGACGTCTATGCGGCGGACTGTTCGGCGCGCGATGCGCTCGCGCTGATCGCCGGCAAATGGACGCTGCTGATCCTGCCGGCGCTGGCCGAGCGGCCGCTGCGCAACGGCGAGCTGCTGCGGCGCATCGGCGGCATCTCGCAGAAGGTGCTCACGCAGACGCTGCGCGAGCTGGAGCGCAACGGGCTGATCGAACGGGTCGCGATCGCCGCGCGGCGATCGCATGTCGAATACCGGCTGACGCCGGTGGCGGAATCGCTGGTGGACACGCTCGTGGCGCTCGATCGCTGGGCCGAGCGCCATTTCCCGGTGCTCGACGCGGCGCGCGAGCGCTACGACGCGGCCGTGCGGCACATGCGTTGAACAGGCGGGCGGCCGCGGGCGCGACCGCTTTCGGCCGGCACCGCCCGCGCGGCGCCGGCGGCGCGTCAGCGCGCGGCCGCGAGCGCCGGCGCGTCGAGCGCCTGCCGGTCGCTGGTTGCCGCGCTTTCGATGATGCCGCCGCCGAGACAGATCTCGCCGTCGTACAGCACGGCCGACTGGCCGGGCGTGACGGCCCACTGCGCATCGTCGAACGCGAGCGAGAAGCGTGCTTCGCCTGCCGGGCCGGGCACGGCGGCGCCGAAGGCGCATGCCGCGTCGGCCTGCCGGTAGCGCGTCTTCGCGCCGCACGCGAAGCCCTCGGCCGGCGGCTCGCCGGCGACCCAGCTCACGTTGCCGGCGACGAGCTCGCGCGACAGCAGCCACGGATGATCGTGGCCCTGCACGACGTACAGCGTGTTCGACGCGATGTCCTTCGCGGCGACGAACCACGGTTCGCCGCTGCCGCTCTTGCTGCCGCCCAGGCCGATGCCCTTGCGCTGGCCGAACGTGTAGAACGCGAGGCCGATGTGCTCGCCGACGACCTTGCCGTCCGGCGTCTTCATCGGGCCGGGTTTGGTCGGCAGATAGCGGTTCAGGAAATCGCGGAACGGCCGTTCGCCGATGAAGCAGATGCCGGTCGAATCCTTCTTCTTCGCGTTCGGCAGCCCGATCTGCGCGGCGATCTCGCGCACCTTCGTCTTCGGGATCTCGCCGAGCGGGAACATCGTCTTCGACAGTTGCGCCTGGTTCAGCCGGTGCAGGAAGTACGACTGGTCTTTCGTATGGTCGAAGGCCTTCAGCAGCTCGAAACGCCCATCGCGCTCGCGCACGCGCGCATAGTGGCCCGTCGCGATCATTTCCGCGTCGAGCGACATCGCGTGATCGAGGAACGCCTTGAACTTGATTTCGGCGTTGCACAGCACGTCGGGGTTCGGCGTGCGGCCGGCCGAGTATTCGCGCAGGAACTCGGCGAACACGCGATCCTTGTATTCCGCCGCGAAGTTGACGGCTTCCACGTCGATGCCGATCAGGTCGGCCACCGACACGACGTCGATCCAGTCCTGGCGCGTCGAGCAGTATTCGCCGTCGTCGTCGTCTTCCCAGTTCTTCATGAACAGGCCGACCACGTCGTAACCCTGTTCCTTCAGCAGCCACGCGGTCACCGACGAATCGACGCCGCCCGACATGCCCACCACTACACGGCGCTTGCTCATTTGTTGACCGCCTGACGTTCGAATGCTTCGGGGCGCGGCGCGACCGAATGCGTATGCACGAAATCGAGCGGAATGCGCCGCCCGGCGAGGTAATCGTCAACGCAGCGCATCACCGCGGGCGAGCGATGGCGCTCGCTGCACGCGCGCAGTTCGTCGGCGGTCATCCACAGCGTGCGGACGATGCCGTCGTCGAGCGCGTGGCCCGCGACCGGCTCGCCGGCCGTGCCGCAGAACGTGAAGCGCAGGTAGGTCGCGCCGGCGGTGCCGGGCCGGTCGTAGTGCGCCAGATAGACGCCGACGAGCGCGTCGGGCGTGAACGGGTGCGCGGTTTCCTCGAGCGTCTCTCGGATCACGGCGTCGGCCAGCGTTTCGCCGGCTTCGAGATGGCCTGCCGGCTGGTTGATGCGCAGGCCCGACGAGGTTTCTTCCTCGATCACGAGAAAGCGGCCGGCATGCTCGACGAGCGCCGCGACCGTCACATGCGGGGTCCAGATTTCGGGTTTCATGGTTCGGCATTTTACCGGTTGCGCCCGAACGCTGCCCGGCGTTCGGTCAGACGAATCCGACCCTCGTAATCGTCCGTCGTGCCGAGGCGCGGCCGCGCCGGCCAGGCTCACGCGTCGATCCCGCGCGATCGTGCGCAAAGCTACATGGACAAGACGATGATGGTGTTCGGCGATGCGAAGAAGGTCGTCGAGGACATGGTGAAGGCGGTCGACTGACGCATGCGCCGGCAACGCAGGCTGCCTGCCTCGATGCACGGGCAGCCTCAAGGGACCGGCCCGACCGGCGCAAGCCGGCCGGGCCGCTTCATGGTGCGACGAGGTTCGCGATGCACGCGGCGATCGTGTCGCGTACGCGCACGATCGCCGGGTCGCGCTGCGTGCTCGTGCGCCAGCCGATTTCGACCGGGTAGTGCGGCAAGTCGACCGGGCAGGCGAGCGCGCGCAGCGGCGTGGATCGCGCGATCGCGCGCGCCGCGTGCGAGGGAATCGTCGCCACCGCGTCGGAGCCGGCGAGCAGGTACGGCAACGCGGCGAAATGCGTGGTCGACGCCGCGACGCGCCGCTTGTGGCCGAGCGTCGCCAGCGCCTCGTCGACGATCCCGATCACGCCGCCCGACGACACGAGCAGGTGGTCGCGCTGCAGGAAATCGGCGAGCGTGAGCGTGCGCGGCGGCCGGGGGCGGGCGGCCGGGTCGATCAGGCACGCGTAGCCGCCCGTCGCGACCGCGCGCCGGCTGAGCCCGTTCGCCGAGAAGCCGCCCGATGCGATCGCGAGGTCGACGCCGTGGCGCAGCAGCGCGTCGCCGGCGATGCCGCTGTGCGTCTGCCGGAAGATCAGCCGGATGCCGGCGGCTTCCCGTGCAACGGCGTCGATCAGCGCGCGGCCGAGCGCGATCTCGAAGTCGTCCGACAGCCCGATCGAGATCGTGCGGCCGATGCGGTCGCCGCCGTCGGCCGCGATCGCGAGGCTTTCGCGGCAACGGTCGAGCGCGTCGGACAGGATCGGTTTCAGTTCGTCCGCGCGCGGTGTCGGCGCGAGCCCGCGGCCGGTGCGCACGAACAGCGGATCGGCATAGATCACGCGCAGCCGCGCGAGCGCCGCGCTCACCGCCGACTGCGTGAGGCCGAGCCGCAGCGCCGCCCGGCTCGCGCCGCCTTCCTCGTACAGCGCCTCGAACACTTTCAGCAGGTTCAGGTCGAGGCTGGCGATATCATCCACATTCATGTCACTTATCGTTCTATCGATTTGATCGATGACATCATATCGATAAAGATGGCGTTACCCCATTCACCGGAGACGCCTTCATGTCCACGTCAGTCATCGCCGCGCTGCAGATCGGCGCATCGCCCGCCGGCACGCGCGCCACGCTCGACACGATCCTCGGCTACGAAACCGCGATCCGCGACAGCGGCGCGTCGCTCGTCGTGCTGCCCGAGGCCGTGCTCGGCGGCTATCCGAAAGGCGAGATCTTCGGCACGCGGCTCGGCTACCGGCTGCCCGAGGGCCGCGACGCGTATGCGCGCTACGCCGCGCAGGCGATCGACGTGCCGGGGCCGGAAACCGACGAGCTGGCCGCGCTGTCGCAGCGCACGGGCGCGAGCCTCGTGGTCGGCGTGATCGAGCGCGGCGGCAGCACGCTGTACTGCACGGCGCTGTTCTTCGATCCGCGCGACGGGCTCGTCGCGAAGCACCGCAAGCTGATGCCGACCGGCACCGAGCGGCTGATCTGGGGGCAGGGCGACGGCTCGACGCTGCCCGTCGTCGACACGGCCGCGGGCCGCGCGGGCGCCGCGGTCTGCTGGGAGAACCACATGCCGCTGCTGCGCTGCGCGATGTACGCGAAAGGCGTGCAGATCTGGTGCGCGCCGACCGTCGACGAGCGCGACGTGTGGCAGAGCTCGATGCGGCATATCGCGCACGAGGGGCGCTGCTTCGTCGTCAGCGCGTGCCAGGTGCAGCCGTCGCCGCGCGCGCTCGGGATCGACGTGCCGGGCTGGGATCCGGAGCGGCCGCTGATCCGCGGCGGCAGCGTGATCGTCGGGCCGCTCGGCGACCTGCTGACGGAGCCGCTGATCGGCACGGCCGGGCTCGTGACCGCGCGTATCGATACCGACGAACTCGTGCGGGCGCGTTACGACTTCGACGTGGTCGGGCATTACGCGCGGCCCGATGTGTTCTCGCTGCACGTCGACGAGCGGCCGAAGCGCACGGTGGTGTTCGGCGCGTAGGGAAAGGCGGGCCGGGCGCCGGCACGGCGGCCCGGAACGTGAACGGCGGCGGTGCGCCCGCCGCCGTGCCGTATCGGCGCGTCAGCGCATCGGCGCTTCCGCGATCCGCATGTAATCGGCGATCCGCCGTCCTTCCATGTCCGGAAACTGCTCGTGCACGACGATGTCGCCCATCCGCGCGATGTCGAAGGTGCGGAAATCGCCGCGCAGCTCGCACCACGCGCCGATCGTCCAGCGCCCGCCCCAGTAGACGAGCCCGAGCGGCCACACGCGGCGTTGCGAATGCGCGCCGAGCCGGTCGCGGTAGTCGAAGCTGACGACGTGGCGCGTATCGATGGCCTGGTGGATCGCATCGACCTTCGCGCAAAACGTCTCGTCGATATGGAACGACGGCGCGAACACGGGCAGGCGGTCGAGCGCCGTGCGCTTGTCGGCCGGCATCGCCGACGCGATCTTCGCGAGCGCCGAGCGTGCGCCGCTCGCGAAGCGCGCACCGCCCCAGGTTTCGAGCATGCGTGCGCCGGTGGCGAGCGCCGCGAGCTCCTCGGCCGTGAACGTGAGCGGCGGCAGGCTCGCGTTGCGGTTCAGCCGGTAGCCGATGCCGGCTTCACCTTCGATCGGTACCCCTGACAGTTGCAGGTCGCGCACGTCGCGATAGACCGTGCGCGGCGACACCGACAGCCAGTCGGCCAGCTGCTGCGCGGTCGTGAGACGACGCCCGCGCAGCAGCTCGGCGATCTGGAACAGGCGGTCGGCACGGCGCGTCATGACGGCACCTCGGCTCCAACGGCAATGGGGACTTCGCGATGATAGCGCCGCGCGCGCCCGATGGCCGCTGCGCTCAGTGGCATTTCGGCGCGTGCAGGCCGACGCGGTTGCCTTCGGTGTCGATCAGGTAGCCGACGTAGCCGTAGTTGTTCGGCAGCTCGACGACGGAGCCCTGCACGACGCCGCCCGCGCGCTTCGCGCGTTCGAGCGCCGCGACGACCGATTCGCCGGCGTTCAGGTAGACGAGCACGCCGTTCGCGCTCGGCTTGATCTGCTGCGGATCGAACACGATGCTGCCGCCCGTGCTCGATGCGTCGCGGTCGAACGTGGCCATCGGCACGCCGCCGATGACTTCGCGCTGCAGCGTCGTTTGCAGCACGGTTTCGTAGAAGCGGATCGCCCGGTCGAAATCGAGGGACGGAATGTCGAACCACGCGATCGCGCGCTCGGGGGTGGCAGTGGCGGTGGCAGTTGCGGACGTCATGACGCGCTCCTTGTTGCGTTGTTGTTCGGGTTCGGTGCGGAAACCAGCGTTGCATTGCGCCGGGATTGCAGTGTGATCGCAGCCTGCTGACACCGTATTGTCAGTAGAGGTCGGGAACGATCCGCCAGCGCCGCCTGATCGTCACGTGGCGCACGCCGTCGAGGGAGAGTGGGGAAGCGCGCGTGACCAGCGTCGTCGAGCCGCACGAGGGCGTCGTGAAGCCGGCCGTCACGCACGACGGGCTGGTGCCGGGCTCGGAGATGGATCGCGGGATTCGCGGCGGGTGGCCGCTCGTGCTGTCGAGCGGCAAGACGCTGCTCAAGATGGGGCAGGCGCTGCCGTTCACGACGGGGCGCCGGGAGAAGTCGAAGCATTGAAACGAAACGCCGCCGTTGCCGCGGATGCGGTAACGGCGGCGTTCCGGTTGCCGCGCAGGGGCCGTATCGGCGGCCCCGTCGCGACCATGATGCGGATTACGCGTCGCCTTCCGGCGTGGCCGGGCGCGCCTTCACGCTGCCGGCGATCAGGTCGAAGCGGAACAGCCGGCATTCGAGCGCGCCGTTGAACAGCGGCGTCTTGGCCGATTCGCGCAACCGCAACTGGCCGGGCAGCGAACGGTCGGACGTCAGCAGGAACGCCTGCCAGCCGGTGAAGCGCTGCTTCAGCGCATCGCCGAGCGCGTTGAAGAACTCGCTGTCCGGCGCGTCGGTGTGGGTGCGGCGGAACGCGTCGTCGTTGCCGCGGTTGCGGCCCGTCTCGCGCACCTCGCCGCGCGCGCTGCGGCCGCGCACCTCGATCCGCTCGCCATACGGCGGGTTCGCGAGGATGATGCCCGGGCCGTCGCACGGCGGCGTCATCCCGCGCGCGTCGACCTGCTTGAGCCACACCGACGGCACGCCCGCGCGCTCGAGGTTCGCGCGTGCCTTCTCGAGCATGTCGCCGGAGATGTCGCTGCCGTACACGCCGAGCGCTTCGCCGCGTTTGCCGCGCGCCGCGCGCTTCGCGTCCAGCGCCGGGACCTTCAGCCCCTGCCATGCGGTGATGTCGTATTGCTTGAGTTTCTCGAAGCCGAACCGGCGCTCGACGCCGGGTGCGACGCCAAGCGCGATCTGCGCGGCTTCCGCGAGGAACGTGCCGCTGCCGCACATCGGGTCGTACAGCGCCGTGCCGGGCGTCCAGCCCGTCAGGCGCAGGATGCCGGCCGCGAGGTTCTCGCGCAGCGGCGCCGCGCCCTTGTCGAGACGCCAGCCGCGCTTGAACAGCGGCTCGCCCGACGTGTCGAGGTAAAGCGTGCACTCGTTGGCCGTCAGGAACGCGAACACGCGCACGTCGGGCGCACCGGTGTCGATGCTCGGGCGCGCGCCGGTCTTCTCGCGCATCCGGTCGCAGATCGCGTCCTTCACGCGCAACGTCGCGAATTCGAGGCTCTTCAGCGGCGACTTGATCGCGGTGATGTCGACGCGCAGCGTCTGCGTCGCCGCGAACCAGCGCTCCCACGGCTGCTCGAGCGCGAGCGCGTAGACGTCCTGCTCGTTGCGGTAGGCGCGGTGCGCGATCTTCAGCAGGACCCGGCTCGCGATCCGCGAATGGAGGTTCGCGGCCATGCCGGCGGCCCAGCCGCCGCTGAAGTGGACGCCGCCCGGCACCTGCGCGCCCGCGGTGAACGGCGCGCCGTTCAGGTGGCGGCCGGCGATTTCGGCCAGCTCGGCGGCAAGCGCCGCTTCGAGGCCGCGCGGGCAGGGGGCGAAGAATTCGTACAGGGTGGGCGAGGACATAAGGCGGGTGAGGACGTGCAAAAGTCCACTATTGTACGCGGCGCGGGCGGCCGGGGCCGGCGTTGCGTCGCGTTTCGGTGCCGCGGCGCGGGCCCGGGCGCCGCGCATGCATGCCGGGGGCGGCCTGGCGGCGCCCGGGCGGGCACCGCCAGGCCCGCGGGCTCAGTGCGAGCCCGGCTGGCCGGCGCGGGCGGCCGGGCTGCTGCCCGGCCAAAACAGCGCGAGCGGATTCGACAGCACCGTGCGGACGATCGCGGCGACGAGCGCGCGCACCTTGGTCGGGCGCAGGCTGCGCGAGCGCACGGCCATCGTGAACGCGAGCGCGAAGCTCACGAGCACGTTGAGGATCGCCATGCTGAGCACGCCGGCGCCGGCCCACCACAGCTCGGGGGTGCCCAGCGCGTCCTTGCCCAGCACGCCGAGCGCGATCCCGATCGAGCCGGCCGACAGCGTCACGTGCCGCACCTCGAACGGGAACATGAACACGGTGACGATCGCCGGGATGAGGCCGAGCATCAGGCCGAGGCCCACGTTCGCGACCACGCCGGCCACGTTCGACCGGCAGAAATGCGCGAGCTTCGCGGCGCCGGCCGCGCCGAGCGTGAGGCGCAGCCGGCGGTTGTACGTGAGCGCGTCGCCGACCCGGTGCAGCACGAACCAGTTGTCGGCCCAGCCCGCAAGCAGGCTCGACGCCCACAGCAGCACGCCGGTCAGCGCCGCGTAGAGCGGCGTCGGGCCGAGCAGCGAGAACGAGTGCAGCGTCGCGTGCGCCTTCTCCGGCGAGATCAGGTTCGCATGCAGCAGGTTGCCGGCGAACAGCTGCACCAGCAGGCACACGGGCAGCACGACGAGCACGTTGCCCGAAATCGCGGCGGCCTGCGTGCGGATCAGCGCGATCACCGATGCCACGAACGCCTTCACGCCTTCGTCGTGGCCCGTGTCGTCCAGCTCGCGCGCGAGCGTCGGCGCGGTCATCGCAGGCTGCTTGGTTGCGAGCGTGAAGTGCAGGAAGTGCATCAGCATGAAGCTGGCCGCGTAGTTGATGCCCGCGAGCAGCCCTTCGAGCATCGACTGCAGGTGCGCGCCCGTGATCGCGAACTTCACGCATACCGTCACGACGGTGACGAGGCCGCCGCCCGCGGCCATCCGCAGCATCTTCAGGTACTCGGCGCGGCCGCGCGAGATGTAGTGCTCGCCGGTGTCCGCGTTGGTTTCGACGAGCTTGCGCGCGAACAGCGAGAAGTTGCTGCGCACGAGGTGCGACACGCTCTGGCTGTTGTGGTTCGCGTCGACGAGCTCGGCCGTCAGGTGCGCCATCCCGTGCAGGTCGTCGCGCGCCATCCACGCGTTGAGCAGCATCTCGGCGCGCAGGATGCGCATGCGCATCCGCTCGACCTGGAACACGATGTCGACCGACACGCCGTTGCGGTACAGGTGCGAGAACACCTCGTCGACGGCGATCCGGCATTCGTCGAGCAGCACGCGCAGGTAGTTGACCTCGTGCAGCAGCTTGCTCGGGTCGCCGCCGTCCTCGACGGCCGCGTGCGCGGTCTCGACCGCGAGCATCGCGCGCGTGAGGCGGTAGAACGGCTGCGTTTCGAGCGGCTTGCGCGCGTCGTCGTCGGAGAGCCGGCTGCGCACCGTCTGCGACAGGCCGGTCGAGCTGATCTGGCAGGTCAGGTTGTGCAGCGCGGCCAGCAGGTCGCGCGAGAACGAGCCCGGCTCGTGGCGCTCTTCGTCGGTGACGTCGAACGAGAACAGGTCGGCGAGGCGCGTGAGGAGATCGTCGGGCAGCGCGTCGATCCATTGCGCGTCTTCCGGCGTCGGGAACATCAGCGTGAAGAGCGCCGACAGCTCGCGGCGGTTCGGCGCCGGCGGGATCAGCGACGAGTCGATCCGCTCGAACAGCGCGCCGAAGAAGCCCGAGTGCACGGGCATGCCGGCGTCGCACAGGAGCGAGATGCCGTCGCACTCGCGCAGGATGCCGCGCAGGATGCGCGCGGCGTGTGCCTTCCATGCGGGGTTGCGATCGAGCACGTGGAACAGGTAGCGCAACCGCGCATGGGCCGGATACGCACGCGCATCGGCGTCGCGATCGGCCGGCGCGTCCTGCATCGTGCCGGTGCGGCGCAGCCAGTGCGCGAGCTCGATCAGCCATTCGCTGCGCTCGGCGTACGACGCGTCGGCGTCGGCGTGCGCGAGCAGCGCATCGAGCTGGTGACCGGCATTGCGCGACGCGCGCCACTTCTTGATCAGGGTCGTCAGGGAACGAAACATAAACGGAATAACGAAAGCCCTCGGCGGGCGGGTTCGGGATGCCGGCCGGGAAACGGCGCGGCGCCGGGGAGAACGGGTGAGACGGGGCAGGTTGCCGGACGATGCGAGGCGACCCGCGATGCGGCTGCCCTGCTCGGTGCACGGTGCGGGCGCCGGGCGGCACGGCGGTCGGGCCGAACGCGGCCCGGCGCCGCTGGCTGGCGCGCACGACGAGCGGCGCGGGCCTGAAAGTGCGTAGGATCGTCAATCGGGCCGGAAAACGCAAGCCGACCGCGTTACACGAAGCCGGTTCCGGCCGACTTTGACAAACAATGTCATGGCCGTCCGGCCGGGGAGCGCGATGCGGGGCCGGGGCCGGCCGCGGCAGCGCATCGCCGGTGGCGGCCGGCGGTCGCTATCGGACGCGCCGCGCTGGACGAAGCCGCGCAGGTGTGTACGCCGTCGAGCGTTCGCCCGCGCGCCGCCCGCTTATGCGCCGGACTTGCCCGTCGCACCGGCGTCGCCGCCCGGCGCCGGATTGGCCGGGCACGGCACGACCGGCGCGGCGGCCGTCTTGCCGCCGGCCGCGGGTGCCGTGGCAGCCGAAGCGCCACGGCGCGCGGCCATGGCACGCACGCCGGCCGCGGCTTGCGTGGCGATCACGTCGAGCGCGCGCCGGTGGCCGGCGACGAGTGCGTCGTAGCCGTCGGCGACCGGTTCGGCGACGCTCGTGCGGCAGGTCATCACGGCCTGCGTGGCGAGCGAGCGCACGCTCCACACGGCATCGACCGCCGCGCGTTTGCCCGGCCACGACTCGAAGCGCTGCACGTTCACGCTGATGCGATACACGGGCACGCCGGGCGGCGTCGCGGAATTCGCGACGTCGATCGTGCCGAGCTGCGCGGCGAGATCGTCCGACAGCGCGCGGCGGATCTCGTCGGCGGGCGGCGATGCCCAGCGTTCCTGCTCGAGCACGTCGACCTGCGCGGCGTTCTTCTGCACGACCAGCTGGTTTTTCGCGACCTGCTCGGGCACGCCGACGGACGGCACCTCGATCAGGAACGCCGGGTTGGCCGGCGCGGTGCGCACGGGCGCAGCGGCATCGGCCGGGCTGAGCGTGTAGAACCGCGCGGGCGGCGAGCTGCACGCGGCGAGCGCGAGGGCGGCGGCAACCGCCGCAGCACCGCTCGCGAAACCGTTCACGCGTGTCGTCATGGTTGATCTCCTGGCTTGCCCTTGAGCAGCGATTCGGGGTGGCGCTCCAGATAGTCGGCGAGCGCGTTCAGCGATTGCAGCGTGCGCGTGAGTTCCTTCAGCGCGCCGCGTACGTCGGACTGCAGCGGCGAATCCTGCTGCAGCGTCGCTTCGGCGGTCGAGAAGGTCTGCTTCGCCGCCGACAGCGTGTCGCGCGCTTCCGGCGCGACCTGCGTGTCGAGCTGCTTGAACAGCTTGTCGGCGTTCGCGAGCGCGCTGTTCAGGTTCGCGCCGATCTGGTCGAACGGCACCTTGTCGAGCTTCTTCGCGATGTCGGCGACCTGCAGCTGCAGCTCGTCGAGCGTGTTCGGCACGGTCGGCAGCTCGAGCGGCTGGCGTGCCGTGTCGATCTTCACGGCCGGTGCCTTCGGGAAGAAGTCGAGCGCGACGTACAGCTGGCTCGTCAGCAGGTTGCCGGTGCGCAACTGGCCGCGCAGCCCGTGCTGGACGAGCCGCTCGACGATCTCGCGGCGGGCCGGTTCGCCCTTGCTCTCGATCGTTTCGCGGAAGCGCCGGCCGAGGCGTTCCGGATAGATGTTCATCGTCACCGGCATCAGGAAGTTCTTCGTCTTCGGATCGAAGTCGATGCCGATGTTCGTCACTTCGCCGAGCACGATGCCGCGGAAGTCGACCGTCGCGCCGACGGCGAGCCCGCGCAGCGACTGGTTGAAGTTCATCACGACCTGCAGCGGCTGGCCGTCCGGGTCGCGCATCGCGTCGCCCTCGTCGGACGCGAGGCGGAACGTCGTGTTGTTCGGCGCGGTCGTGCCGGAGCCCTGGTTCGGCGGCGTCTGGAACGCGATGCCGCCGAGGATCACCGTCGCGAGCGACTGCGTGTTCAGCTTCAGGCCGCTCGAATCGAGCCGCAGGTCGACGCCGCTCGCCTGCCACCAGCGCGAGTTGATGCCGACGTACTGGTCGTACGGCGCGTTGACGAACACGTTGAACGTGACGCCCGTGCCGTCCTTGTCGAGCGAGAAGCCGACCACCTGGCCGACCTGCACGCGGCGGTAGTAGACCGGCGAGCCGATGTCGACCGAGCCGAGCGAATCGCCGCGCAGCACGTACTGCGTGCCTTTCTGGTCGCCCGTGACGGCCGGCGGCGTCTCGAGGCCCGTGAAATCGGTCAGCGTGTCCTGGCCGCGGCCGGCGTCGACGCCGATGTACGCGCCCGACAGCAGCGTGCCGAGCCCCGACACGCCGGTCGCGCCGACGCGCGGCCGCACGATCCAGAAGCGCGAGCCCTTGACCGCGAAGTCCTCGGCTTCCTTCTTGAGCTGCACCTGGACGAGCACGCGCGACAGGTCTTTCGACAGCTTGATCGTCTTGACCATGCCGATCTCGACGTCCTTGTACTTGACCTGGGTCTTGCCGGGCTCGAGCCCTTCGGCGCTGTGGAAGCTGATCGTGATTTCCGGGCCGCGTTCGCGCACGGACTTGATCACGAGGCCGATGCCGATCAGCGCGGCGATCAGCGGCACGAGCCAGACGAGCGACGGCAGCCAGCCGCTTTTCGTCGAGATCGTCGGATCGGGCGGCCGGGGCGCGTCGTGCTGCGGGCCTTGTGGACTATTCATGGTGATTCCCTGAGGTTTCGACTGGATCCCAGATCAGGCGGGGATCGAACTGCATCGACGCGAGCATCGTCAAGATCACGACCGAACCGAACGCGAGCGCGCCGGGGCCGGCCGTGATGACGGCGAGCGAACGGAAATGGACGAGCGCGACGGTCAGCGTCACGACGAAGATGTCGAGCATCGACCAGCGGCCGATGCGCTCGACGATCCGGAACAGCCGCGTGCGCTGCTGCGGCCGCCACGCGGTGCGGCGCTGCGCGCTGATCACGAGGATCAGCAGCACGCCGAGCTTGAGCATCGGCACGAGGATGCTCGCGACGAACACGACGACGGCGAGCGGCCAGTCGCCCGACACCCAGAAATAGATGACGCCGCTCATGATCGTGTCTTCCTGCGAGCCGACGATCGACGCGGTGCGCATGATCGGCAGCAGGTTCGCCGGAATGTACAGGATCGCGGCCGCGAGCAGCAGCGCCCACGTGCGCATCAGGCTGTTCGGCGTGCGGAAATGGAGCGCGCTGCCGCAGCGCGCGCAATGCGCGTGCGGATGGTCGAGCGTCTGCACGAGCCCGCACGTGTGGCAGCTGACGTAGCCCTCGCGGGCGGCGGTCGGGATCGTCATCGGCGGGCGGCTTCCGGCAGCGGGGCGGCGTCGGGCTGCCCGGGCGAGCGCCCGGCGCGCAGGTCGTCGGCGATGTCCCACAGCGTGCGCGGATCGAACATCAGCACCACGGCGATCATCAGCGTGAGCGCGGCGAACGCGAACAGCGCGGCGTCGGGCACGACGCGCGCGAGGCTCACCATCTTGACGATCGTGACGAGGATCCCGAGCATGAACACCTCGATCATCCCCCACGGCCGCACCAGCTCGATCGCGCGCAGCACGAGGTTGAAACCGGGCGGCACGACGCCGCGGCGGATCGGCAGCAGCAGGTACAGCAGCGCGGACATCTCGACGAGCGGGAACAGCACGGTCGAGCAGAACACCATCACACCGACGATCGCCATGTCCTGGCGCCACAGCGAGTCGATCGCGCCGATCAGCGTGGTCTGCACGCGGTTGCCGTTCACGTCCATTTCGAGGATCGGGAACGCCTGGGCAATCGTGAACGTGATCAGTGCCGCGAGCGCGAGGGCGCAGATCCGCTCGATCTGCGCCGCGCTGTTGCGATAAAGCAGCGCGTCGCAGCGCGGGCAACGCGCGATTTCGCGGCCGCTCAGGCGCGGTTTGTGCAACAGTGCGTCGCACTCGTGACAGGCAATCAGATCGTATCGTTGCATGGAAAAGGCAGTTGTGCGACGGCCGGGGACACGCGTCGACGGGGCCGGAACCCGCGCCAATCTTACCAAAAGGGCCTTTTCGGCGTGTCAAGGATCGTGCGGTTTGTGACCGGCCGGTAACATGACGGGAAGCTGTCGGCCGGCTGACATGCCTGTCCTCAGAGTCCGCGCGCGTCAAAAGGTTGCGGTAGCATGGCGCCCTTGACAAGCGTCGGACGAATGGCCGGCGCGGCTGTTCGCTGAACTGAGGAATCCAGGATGGTATCGAAATCGCCGCCGGCCGTGCCGGCACGTTATGCGCATACCGCGATCGCGCTGCACTGGCTGATCGCGCTGCTGATCATCTGCGGCTTCGCGCTCGGCTGGGTGATGACCGACATCCCCGGCTTCACGCCGACCAAGCTGAAGTACTTCTCGTGGCACAAGTGGATCGGCGTGACGGTGTTCGCGCTGGCGGTCATCCGCGTGCTGTGGCGGGCGACGCACGTGCCGCCGCCGCTGCCGGCCGACACGCCGGCGTGGCAGCGCGCGGTATCGCACGGCGTGCACATGCTGCTGTACGTGCTGATGATCGTGATCCCCGTGACGGGCTACCTGTACAGCTCGGCCTCGAACATCCCGGTCGTCTACCTCGGCATCGTGCCGCTGCCGCGCCTGATCGACCCCGATCCGGTGCTGAAGGAAACCTTCAAGACGCTCCACGTGTCGTTGAATTACATTCTGCTTGCGCTCGTCGCGATGCACGTGCTCGCGGCGCTCAAGCACCAGTTGTTGGACCGCGACGGCCTGCTGTCGCGGATGCTTCCCTCCGCCAAATGAAGGATCCCATGAAAGTGTCTTTCTCCCGCTCCATGCTGACCGCGTTCGCCGCGGTGTCACTTGTCGCGTCGGGCGCGGCGCACGCCGATGTCGATCTCGCGAAGAGCAAGGTGTCCGCCGTGTCGAAGCAGATGAACGTGCCGACCGAAGGCGCGTTCAAGAAGTTTTCCGCGCAGGTGAAGTTCGATCCGGCGAAGGCCGCGCAGGGCAGCGCCCAGATGACGATCGACGTCGCGAGTTATGACCTCGGCGACAAGATGTACAACGACCAGGTCGCCGGCAAGGACTGGTTCGACGCGAAGGCTTTCCCGCAGGCGACGTTCGTGTCGTCGGCGATCGCACCGGCCGGCGGCAACAAGTACAACGTGACCGGCAAGCTGACGATCAAGGGCAAGGCCGAAACCGTCACGGTGCCCGTCACGGTCACGCAGAACGGCGCGACGCAGACGTTCGACGGCGTGCTGCCGATCAAGCGTTCGGCCTTCAACGTCGGCACCGGCGAATGGAAGGACACGTCGGTCGTCGCGGACGAAGTGCAGATCAAGTTCCATCTCGTCGCCACGAAGTAAGCGGCGAACCATCGCATCACCCGAATGCCGCGCGAGGGCGCGGCGCCGTTCCAAGGAGAAAGAGTTGAAAAAGCATCTGATGATCGCCGCGGGCGCACTGGCTGCCACGCTGTCGTTCTCGGCATTCGCCGACAGCGCAACCTACCAGTTCGATCCGTCCCACACGTACCCGAGCTTCGAGGCCGACCACTTCGGCGGCCTGTCGGTCTGGCGCGGCAAGTTCGACAAGTCGAGCGGCACCGTGACGCTCGATCGCGCGGCGAAGACGGGTACGGTCGACGTGACGACCGACATCGCGTCGATCCACACCGGCAGCGCGAAGCTCGACGAGCATCTGCAGACGAACGAATTCTTCGACGTCGCGAAGTTCCCGCAGGCGAACTACAAGGGCACGATCAAGTTCGACGGCGACAAGCCGGTGTCGGTGGTCGGCAACCTGACGCTGCATGGCGTCACGAAGCCGGTGACGCTGAAGATCGACTCGTTCAAGTGCATGCCGCATCCGATGCTCAAGCGTGAAGTGTGCGGCGTCGACGCGGTCGGCGAATTCAGCCGCGACGATTTCGGCCTCGACTACGGCAAGCAGTACGGCTTCAAGATGAAGACGAAGCTGCTGATCACGGCCGAAGCCGTCAAGCAGCAGTAACCCCGCCAGCCGGGCCGGCCGCCGCGCCGGCCCGGTGCGCGCCAACCGCCGCGTTCCCGTTCCACGGGCGCGGCGGTTTTTTTTGCGCGCCTATAATCGCCCGAGCGCCGCTTGCGGCGCCCGGGCGGCGCCGACGGCGCGCGCGTGGCCGCGGCCGCCTCGAACAGAACGTACAACGACAAGGAGATCGCCGATGCATGCCGTCACGCAGTCCCGTCCCATTGCCTCGTCGCCGCGCGTGTGGCGCGCGGTGGTCGCCGCGTCGATCGGCAATGCGCTCGAGTGGTTCGATCTCGTCGTCTACGGTTTTTTCGCGGTGACGATCTCGAAGCTGTTCTTCCCGGCCGGCAACGACACCGTGTCGCTGCTGCTCACGCTCGGCACGTTCGGCGTGTCGTTCTTCATGCGCCCGCTCGGCGCGATCGTGCTCGGCGCGTACGCCGACCGCGCGGGCCGCAAGGCCGCGCTCACACTGTCGATCCTGCTGATGATGGCCGGCACGCTGATCATCGCGGTGCTGCCGACCTACGGGGCGATCGGCGTCGCGGCGCCGGTGATCCTCGTCGCCGCGCGGCTGATGCAGGGCTTCTCGGCCGGCGGCGAATTCGGCAGCGCGACCGCGTTCCTCGCCGAACACGTGCCGGGCCGGCGCGGCTTCTTCGCGAGCTGGCAGGTCGCGAGCCAGGGGCTCACGACGCTGCTCGCCGCCGGCTTCGGCACCGTGCTGAACGCGCAGCTCTCGGCCGCGCAGATGGCGTCGTGGGGCTGGCGCGTGCCGTTCTTCTTCGGCCTGCTGCTCGGGCCGGTCGCTTACTACATCCGCACGAAGGTCGACGAGACGCCCGAATTCCTCGCGGCGGAAGGCACCGCGAACCCGCTGCGCGACACGTTCGCGTCGCACAAGGCGCGTCTCGTCGCCGCGATGGGCGTCGTCGTGCTCGGCACCGTCGCGACCTATCTCGTGCTGTTCATGCCGACCTACGGCGTGAAGCAGCTCGGCCTCGCGCCGTCGGCCGCGTTCGCGGCGATCCTCGTCGTCGGCGTGATCCAGATGGTGTTCGCACCGCTCGTCGGCCACTGGTCGGATACTTACGGCCGCGTGCGCGTGATGATCGCGCCGGCGGTCGGCATCCTCGTGCTGATCTATCCGGCATTCGCGTACCTGGTCGCCCATCCGGGCTTCGGCACGCTGATCGCGCTGCAGGTGCTGCTCGCATTCCTGATGACGGGTTACTTCGCGGCGCTGCCGGGTTTGTTGTCCGAAGTGTTCCCGGTGCAGACGCGCACGACCGGGATGTCGCTCGCCTATAACGTCGCGGTGACGATCTTCGGCGGCTTCGGGCCGTTCATCATCGCATGGCTGATCAAGGCGACCGGGATGAAGACGGCGCCGAGCTTCTACCTGATGTTCGCGGCCGTGCTGAGCCTCGCGGCGCTGGTCGTGTTGCGCCGGCGGTTCGGCTTCCGGTAACAGGGGCAGGCGGCGCGCGTCAGTTGCCGGCGCGCTCGCACACGGGTTGCGCGGGCATCAGTTGCGGCCTGGCGTCGACCGTTCGCACGGGGCGCCCCGCGAGCGCGGCAAGGGCTTGCCCGAGCTGCCAGTCGGACGCCGTGCCGAACTCGCGCTGCGGCAGCGCCGCGCTCTTCGCCGAGTCGATCTTTGCAAGCGCACGCTGCTCGCGCAGCTTCTGCCGTTCCTTGCGCACCTTCGCGAACGGGTCGGGCGCCAGCCGGTCCGCATACGGCGCGCGCGGGAGATCGGCTTCGCGGTACCACAGCAGCACGCCGTCGACGTCCGAGTCGCGGCGCGGCGGCACCAGCCAGTCGGGCACCACGCCGTAGCCGTCCATCGGGCAGCCGTTCGGCCGCAGGTTGCGCGCAAACGTGAAATTCAGGCGCGTACCGTCGATCAGGTCGACGCCCGTTTGAGCGAGCCCCTTTCCGTAGGTCGGCATGCCGAGCAGCTTCGCGCGGCCGAGATCCTTCAGCGCCGCCGCGGTCGCTTCG
This sequence comes from Burkholderia sp. COPS, assembly GCF_019425585.1. Classification (NCBI taxonomy): domain Bacteria; kingdom Pseudomonadati; phylum Pseudomonadota; class Betaproteobacteria; order Burkholderiales; family Burkholderiaceae; genus Burkholderia; species Burkholderia sp. COPS. The sequence goes on from NZ_WIXR01000031.1 coordinate 48,466, forward strand.
GCGGCCGACGCGCTCTGTCCGTCGACGAGCACGACGAGCGGCACGGTGCGCCACCAGTCGTCGGCCTGCAACGGCGCGAGCGGATCCTGTCCGTGCATGACCGGCAACGCGTAGTCGGGCCAGTTGGTCGTGTAGCGGCGACGGTTGGCGTCGCCGCGCTCGACCGTCACCATCGCGGTGCGATCGCGGCCCGCGTACAGCGCGGTGATGCCGATCGCCGCGTTGAGCGCGCCGCCGCCGTTGATGCGCAGGTCGAGAATCACGCCTTTCACGGGCGGCCCCGCGCGGCGTGCGGCCTGCACCGCGTCGATGTAGGCGCCGACCGCGGGCTCCGGAAAGCTCGACAGCCGCGTGTACAGGACGTCGCCGGCGAGCCGTTTCGCGGTCGCAGGGTGCGGCTTGAGGATCGTCCGCACGGGCGCGAAGCTCAGCATCGAGTGCGACGGGCCGCGCTGTACCGTGAGCTTCAGCGGCACACCCGCGTCGCCCTTGGCGAGCTTGGTCAGGTCGGCGGCGTCGATGCCGACGACGCTCGTATCGTTCATCGCGACGACGAGATCGTCGGGGCGCACGCCGGCCTGTTCCGCGGGCGCGTCGGGAATCACGTCGACGATGTGCAGCCCGTCGGGCCGCGTCTCGAAGACGATGCCGATGCCGGGCGTGCCGTCGCGCGCGCGCCGTTCGTCTTCGCTTCGCTCCTGCTCCTCCTTCGCATCGAAGAACCGCGCGTACGGCAGCGTCCTGATTCCCGCGTGGGTCGTGGCGTCGAGCAGCGCGCCGATGTCGACGTCGGTCAGGTGCTGCCGCTTCAGCACTTCCACCGCCGCCTTGAGCTCGCAGATTTGCGGCTCCCAGTCGGGCGGGCAGGGTGAAGGCGGCCGGGCGGTGGCGGGTAAGGCGGGTGA
>NZ_WIXR01000032.1:0-64596 GCF_019425585.1 Burkholderia sp. COPS
GCATAGGTCGGCATGTAGAACGTCAGGATGTAGGTCGACACCGTCCCGCCCATCACCGTGAGCATCAGCAGCAGCACCGTGCGCGTGTGCTTCGAGAACAGCTCGTGCAGCACGCCGCGTTCGATCCCGTGATGGCGGTCGCCGGGCGCATCGTCCGCGAGCCGGCGGCGCAGGTACATGCCGACCGGCGCGATCAGCACGCCGACGAGGAACGGCAGCCGCCAGCCCCAGCTTTCGAGCGCGTCCTTCGTCATCGTGTTCGACAGCAGCGCCGCGAAACCCGAGCCCATCAGCGCGGCGCCGCCCTGCGTCGCGAGTTGCCAGCTCGCGCGGAACGCGCGGCGCGACGTGCCGCCCTGTTCGAGCAGCGTCGTCGTCGCCGCGCCGAATTCGCCGCCCTGCGAGAAGCCCTGCATCAGCCGCGCGAACACGACGAGCAGCGGTGCGGCCACGCCGACCTGCGCATACGTGGGGGCAATCGCGATCAGGCCGGTGCCGAGCGCCATCAGCATGATCGTCAGGTTCAGCGCGGCCTTGCGCCCCTTGCGGTCCGCGTAGACGCCGAGCACGACGCTGCCGAGCGGCCGCGTGAAGAAGCCGGCGGCGAACGTCGCGACCGACAGCAGCAGCGACGTGGTCGGGTCGCTCGACGGGAAGAACAGCTTGCCGATCAGCACCGCGAAGAAGCCGTACACCGTGAAGTCGAAGAATTCCAGCCAGTTGCCGATCACGGCCGCCGCGATCGCGCCGCGCCGCGTGACGGCAGGCGCGCCCGGCGCGCCGGCTTCGGCCACGCCCGTCGACGCGGGGTGCAGCGCGAGATGGTCTTTCTGCATCGCTATCCTCTCCTGTCAATGCGGCCGGAAGCGGCGGCTGCGCCCCCCGCCGCTGGAATCACCGCCCGAGGTAACGCTCCACGAGACGCGTCCAGAACGCCGCGCCGATCGGCAGGTTGCGATCGTTGAAGTCGTATTTCGGGTTGTGCACCATGCAGCCGTCCTCGCCTTCGCCGTTGCCGAGCCGCACGAACGAGCCCGGCCGCTGCTGCAGCATGAATGCGAAATCCTCGCTGCCCATCAGCAGGTCGGTCTGCTCGACCACGTGCGCATCGCCGACGAGTTCGCGAGCGACCTGCGCGGCGAAATCCGTTTCGGCATCCGTATTGACGACGACCGGATAGCCCTCGATGTACTCGACGTTCGCGCTCGCGCCGTAGCTCGCGGCCTGCGTTTCGGCCAGCTCGGTGATGCGGCGCTTGAGCAGCGCGCGAACCTCGGGGCTGAACGAGCGCACGCTGAGTTCGAGGCGCGCGCCGTTCGGGATCACGTTGTTCGCGGTGCCCGCGTGCATCGAGCCGACCGTGACGACCGCCGGCTGCGCGGGGTCGACGTTGCGCGCGACGATCGTCTGCAGCGCCATCACGATGCTTGCCGCGACGACGACCGGGTCGACCGTCAGGTGCGGCCGTGCCGCGTGGCCGCCGACGCCTTCGATCGTGATGATCGCCTTGTCGCCGGCCGACATGAACGGGCCGCGCCGCGTGAGGAAGACGCCGGGCGCCGCGCCCGGATGGTTGTGCATGCCGAACACCGCATCGCATGGGAAGCGCTCGAACAGGCCATCGTCGATCATCTTCTTCGCGCCGCTGTCGACGCCGTGCTCTTCCGCCGGCTGGAAGTACAGGTGTACGGTGCCGGAGAAGTTGCGTGTCTTCGCGAGATGCTGCGCGGCGCCGAGCAGCATCGTCGTGTGGCCGTCGTGGCCGCAGGCGTGCATCTTGCCGTGCGTGCCGCTCGCATACGGCAGGCCGGTCGCCTCGACGATCGGCAGCGCGTCCATGTCCGCGCGAATGCCGATGCTGCGCGCGCCGTCGCCCACCCGCAGCGTGCCGACCACGCCCGTCTTGCCGACCCCTCGCGTCACCTGCCAGCCCCATTGCTCGAGCTTGTCCGCGACGAGCGCGGCCGTGTCGTGCTCTTCGTACGCGAGTTCGGGGTGGTGATGGATGTGGTGACGGATCTCGCGCAGCCCGCCGGCGGCGGGCATCAGATCCTCGACTTCGGTGAAGCGGGTATCGGTGGTCATCAAGGGGCTCCTGCGTTTGTCTGCGCACGCCGGTGGCGCGTGCGGGAAAGCGAGCCACTATAGCCAGCCGATATCGGTTCAATAAGATGCGGAATTTTTCACCGTGATAAGTATTTTTAATCAGGGTTAATGCGTAGTCGGCTCATCGCTTTCGGCGCGAACGTCACGGCTTTCCGGCAATCGGCAACCAAGTCGGAGCGGCCGGGCGCGACACGCCCGGCCGTTGCCATCGCAGACGAATTCAGTTCGTCCGGGCGTTCAGTTTCGCCACGAGGACGTCGCCGAATTCCGGCGCCGACATCGGCTGCTGCCCCGTGATCAGCTCGCGATCGACGACCACGTTGCTGTGCCAGTTCGCCACCGTGTCGACGTGAGCGCCGGCTTCGGCCAGCGCGTTCACCGGATAGAACTGCACGTTGCCGCCGAGCCCGTTCGGGCCTTCGAGCTGCTGCTCCTCGCCCGTCGAGAAGACAGTCATCCGGTAACCGGCATACGGCCAGCCGGCCGCGAGGGAATTCGCGTTGCCGTCGTTGGCGACCATCGATGCAACGAAGGCATTCGGGTCGCGCAGCGTGGACAGCAACACGATCGGCCCGTGACAGATGATCCCCTATTCGCGCAGGAGTCTCGCGACATCCTCCTTGCGCTACGCAAATCCGTACAGCTTCGCCGGGTTCGTGACGAATATCAATTGCTGCCGGTCCGCCCGCCCGATCCAGCCGGCGATCACGTCCAGCATGCTCGCGTCGTCCGGCTTGTCCGTCTTCTGCGTCGGGTGCGGCCAGTCGGTGCCCCACAGCATGCGCTCCGGCGCCATGTCGATCAGCGCCTTCGCGACCGGCGCGACGTCGTCGTAGGCCGGCGCCCCCGACTTGCTGTCGACGTACGGCCCCGACAACGTGATCCACGTATGGCCCTTTTCGACGAGGCGTTTCGCAGTCCGAAACGCGGCCGACGACAGCCCGCCGGGCTGCGGCACATGCGCGATATGGTCGATGACGAGCGGGCACGGCAGCGCCGCGAGATGTGGCTCCAGCTCCGGCAGCCGCGCGCCCTGCACCACCAGTTCGATATGCCACCCGAGGTTCGCGATACGCGCGGCGAGCGGCGCCAGCATGTCGAGCGTCGTCGCGCCCGGATAGCTCAGGTTGAACCGGATCGCCCGGATGCCGCCGCGATCGAGCGCCCGAAGTTCGTCGTCGCTCACGGTGCCGTCGACGACGGCCACCCCGCGCGCGTCGTCGCCGAACTGCGCGAGCGCCGCCAGCGTGCAGCGGTTGTCCGTCCCGTACGTCGACGGCGTCACGACCACGTTGCGCGTCACGCCGATACGCGTCTGCACGCGCCGGTATTGCGCGACGGTCGCATTCGGCGGCCGCAGCGTCGTGCCCGGCGCGACCGGGAACCGGTCGTCGTAGATGTGCATGTGACAGTCGATCGCCCCTTCGGGCAGTTGGAACGCCGGCCGCTCGTTGCCGCTCGACCACGTTTCGTCGGCAGCGGCCAGCGTCGGCAATGCGGCCGAAGCCAGCGTCGCGCCGGCGATCCTGAGGAATTCGCGTCTCGCGATGCGCGCCATGATCAGATCGTCCCCGTCTTGCCGACCAGCTTGCCGGACGCATGATCGCGCGTGAGCAGCAGCAGCGTCGCGACGCTCACGAGCGTGAGGATCGCGAGCGGCATCAATGCGAGCGCGTAGCTGCCCGTCGCCGCCTTCACCCACCCGTACACGTTCACCATCAGCCCGCCGCCGAGCAGGTTCGCGATCGCATTGACCGTCGCGAGCCCGGCCGCCACGGTGCTGTTGGACAGCATGTCGGTCGCGAGCGCCCAGAACGGGCCCTTGAACGAATACGCGCCGACCAGCACCGCACAGAGCATGCAGACCGTCGGCAGCAGCGATCCGCTCAGCGACGTCGCGAACAGGCCCACGCCGATCAGCAGCATCGGCACGACCGTGTGCCAGCGCCGTTCGCCGACGCGGTCCGAGCGCCGGCCCCAGTAGACCATCAGGACCGAGGCCACCGCATACGGCACCGAATTCAGCAGCCCGGTCTCCATGACGGTCAGGCCGAACGACTTCAGCAGCTGCGGCTGCCATACGGACAGCGTGCTGCCTGCCGCGGAAGCACAGGTGTCGACGAGCGCGAGGCACAGCACGTAGCGGTTGCGGAACAGTTGCGTGAGCGGCAGAGACGGCACTTTCTTGCGCGTCTTGTGGCCCGCGGCCAGCGCGGTCGTGAGCCATGCGCGCTCGTCGTCGTCGAGCCACTTCGCGTCGTCCGGCTTGTTCGTCAGCATGAACAGGCACGCGATGCCGAGCAGCACGGTCGGAATGCCTTCGAGGATGAACAGCCAGTGCCAGCCGCGCAGGCCCCACACGCCGTCCATCTGCAACAGCAGCGCGGAGATCGGCGAGCCGATGAAGCTCGCGGCCGGAATCGCGACCATGAACGTCGCGACGATCCGCGCACGGTACTGCGCGGGAATCCAGTACGACAGATAAAGCAGCACGCCCGGGAAGAAGCCGGCCTCGGCGGCGCCCAGCAGGAAACGCAGCACGTAGAACGTCGTCGCGTTGTGCACGAGCGCGGTCGCCGCCGACACGATACCCCACGTGATCATGATCCGTGCGATCCAGATCCGCGCGCCGTATTTCTGCAGCGCGAGATTGCTCGGCACTTCGAAAAAGAAGTATGAAATGAAGAACAGGCTGCTGCCGAAGCCGAAGACCTGTGCCGACATTTCCAGGTCATGGTTCATCTGCAGCGATGCCATCCCGACGTTGCCCCGGTCGATGAAGGCAAGCAGGTAGCAGATCATCAAGAAGGGAATGAGTCGCCAGACGACCTTGCGTAAGGTCCGGCGCTCGATCGCGGACGCTTCCATGAAACCGGTTTGCATGTTGTCTCCGTTTATTGTGCGCCTGAGCGCGTTCCTGTGAACCGTTGCCACGCGATGACCGCGATGACCCCGCACGCGAGCACGGCCGCCATGGCGGCGAAGGTGTGTCGCACGCCGAGCGCCTCGGACGCGCTGCCGACGAGCAGGTAACCGAACGGCATCGTGCCGTTGTAGGCCATGCCGTACATCCCGACGAGCCCGCCGCGCACGTGCTCCGGACACTGGCGCTGAATGGTCGCGTTGGTCGACGTGGCCGCGAACGTGAGGCTGAAGCCGAGGGCATAGAACGCGGGAACCGATCCCGCCGCATCGGTGGTCGCGGCCAGCACGGCCAGCGCGCCGACGGCCGTCCACGGCGCATACGCGATGAACCGGCGCGACGCGCGCGGGCCGAGCGCCGACGACAGCAGCACCGCCGCGCTCAACGAGCCGGCCCCGGCGCACGCGAAGAACACGCCGGTAAAGCGCGCGGCGTCGTGAAAGCCCTGGTCCGCGAGCAGCGGCACGAGCGTCTGGTAGCTGCCGGCGAACAGGCCGATGCACGCGAGAATCGGCAGATAGCGAGCCGAGAACGCATCGGACAGCACGTAGCCGACCGCGTCGCGCAAGCCGCTCTCCGCGCGTGACGGGCGGTCCACCGACGCCGCCCGGATCGAGCGCACGCACGCCGCCATGAAGCACAGCGCGAGTGCATAGATCGCAAACGACGTCCTGGGCCCGAGCGTCGGATAGACGAATCCGGCGATGGTCGGGCCGACCATGCGCCCGACGTTGTAGACCATCGTGTTCATCGCGACCGCGTTGGACGTGTGCGTTGCATCCTGCAGGCTCGTCAGCAGCAGCACCTGCCGTGCCGGCGTTTCCACCGCGCTCGACACGCCGATCGCCAGTGCATGCGCGAGGATCAGCTTCACGCCGAGCAGGCCGAGCAGCGACAACGTGAAGAGGCTGCCCGTCAGCAGCAGCGATGCCGTCAGCACGCAGAGCGTCACGCGGCGCGCGTTGGCCGAGCCGATGCGGGAGCCCGCCACCGGCGCGACGATCAGTTGCGGCCCGTACAGCAGGAAGTTGAGCAGCGCGAGGATCGCCGCGGAGCCGGACAGGTGATAGATCAGCAGGTTCAGCGTGACGTTCTGCGTCCAGCTGCCGAGCACCGACGCGACCTGCCCGCTCAGATAGCGCCGCAGCGATGCCTCCGACAGCGCGGGAAACAGCCGGCTCACCCTACCCGCTTGCGTCGCCACGTTCATGACAACGCCTTCCCGCGCGTTTCGGGCGCGACCAGCACGACCACGGCCGCGGCGATGAACGCGACGATCGTCGTCGCGAGTCCGAGCACGAAGCCGCCCGACGTCGACGCGAGCGCGCCGATGATCAGCGGCGCGATGAAGCCGCCGAGCCGGCCGCCGTTGTACGCGAGGCCCATGAAGAACCCGCGCGATGCCGTGTTGCCGATGATCTCCGCGAGGAACGGGCCGGCACCCGCGAAGATGCCGTTCACGCTGAAGCCGGTCAGGAAGATCGCGCTCATCAGCAGCAACGGATTCGCCGACACGATGTACACGCCGACGGCCAGCGCGCCGACCAGCAGGTACGCCAGGAACATCGGCCGCCGGCCGATGCGGTCGACCCATGCCGAGAACAGCAGAAACCCGGCGATCGCGCCGAACTGCAGCGCCAGCACGAACTTCAGGCTGTGCACGAAGTCGAGGTGCTTCACCGTGATGAGGAACGTCGGCGTCCACGTGAATACGCCCCAGTACAGGTACTGCAGAAAGAAGATGAAGCAGAAGGCGGTGAGCAGGCCGCGCACGTTCAGTTTCTCGTGATTGGCCGTGTCGGTCTTGCGGGCCCGAGACTTCGCGTGCCGGCGTTCGAGCCAGATCGGTGATTCCGGCGTCTTGCGCGCGACCCAGAACAGGATGAAGAACGGCGACGCACCGATCAGGAACAGCAGACGCCAGCCGTCGCCGCCCAACCCGCCATGCGCGGCGCCGACGATGCCCGAAATCGCGATCGCGAGAATCGCGCCGATCGGCAAGCCCATCTGCATCAGCGCGCCGCCCTTGCCGCGCCGGCTCGGGTGCCAGGTCTCCGCGATCAGCGCCGCGCCGGCGGTCCAGGTTCCGCCCATGCCGAGCGCGCCGACAAAGCGCAGCGCGGCAAACCCGTGCGCGTCGGGCGCGAATGCAATCAGGCCGGAGAACAGCGAGTAGATGCCGACGCAGAGCAGCGCGGTGCGCACGCGCCCGATCCGGTCCGACACGAAGCCGAACAGAATGCCGCCGACGATCTGTCCGGCCGCCGTGACGCTCGTGAACATGCCGAGCTGCGCCTTGCTCAGCCCGAACTGCAGCGCGAGCGTCGGCAGCAGCAGCGACAGCAGGAACGAGTCGTAGCTCTCGAACGTCCAGCCGAGCCCCGCGAGCGACAGCGAACGCCATTCGGTGCCGGTCACGCGCGTCAATCCTTTTTCCGCGGCGGCGGACTCCATGTCCTGCGTCGCCGCGGTTGCAGTCGTCTTCATGGGTTGTCTCCGGGAAGCGCGATGCGATACGTCGATGCGGCCGTCCGGCTGAACAGCGCGGCCCGTTCATCGGCCGACATCGCGGACGCGAGTCGTTTGAAGGCGTTCCACAGCACGCGATAGCCGAACATCCCCTTGTCGACGGGGAAGTTGCTTTCGAACATGCAGCGCTCGACGCCGAAGCATTCGACGCAGGTGTCGAAATACGGCTGCCACGCCGCCGCCAGTTCGGGCGACGACGGCGGCAGGTCGCGCGCGGCGAAGTCGAAACCGAACACGGTCATGCCCGCGCCGCCGAGCTTCATGCGCGTGTTCGGCAGCGCCGCAAGACGCGCGAGTTGCCGTTTCCATTGCGCATGCACTTCCGTGCGCCGGCCGGCATGCGGGCCCACGCCGAGCGGGCCGCCGAAATGGTCGATGACGATGGTGACGCCATCGCACGCGCGCGCGAGTTCGTACAGGTCGTCGAGCTGCGTGTGATAGACCCACGCGTCCAGCGACAGCCCGTAGCGGCCGAGCGTCGTCACGCCCTGCCGGAATGCCGGGTCCGACATCCGGTCGCGCGGCGGCGTCACCGGGCTCGATCGCACGTCGGGGCTCGCATGCCACGCGAGCGGGTTGCGGATCCCGCGCAGTCGCCCGCCGGATACCTGCAGCATCGTGTCGAGCACCGCCTCGAGTTCCGCACCGAGCGACAGATCGGCGCCGCCGACGATGGCCTCGCAGCATCGCGCGGGACCGTATGCGCCGCTGTCGAACATCGCGGCGACGCCGCTCGCGAACTCCACTTCGCCGACCGGCTTGAACGCATCCGGGCCGCTTGCACGCAACATCGATCGGCACTGCACGTAGACCGTCGACACGACGCGATGCCCGCTGCGCACGTCCGCGCCGAACTCGTCCGCGAGATAGCGCCCGGTCTGCCGGTCCCACAGGTGATGATGGGCGTCGACGATCGCAAGCTCGGGTTCGAGCACCGGCTCGTCGCGCAACGCGAGCCACTCGGGCCGGACGGGCAGATGGGGCGCGTGAACGATCTGCATCGCGGTCGCCGTCAGAACTTCTGGCGCATGCCGATCACCACGCCCGTCTGGTTGTGATCGGGTGCGACCGTGCCATAACCGTTCACGCCGAGCGCGGAGCCGCCCTTGTTACGCGCGAAACCCGCCGTCGCATAGATATCCGTGCGCTTCGACAGCAGATAGTCCGCGCAGAGCACGGCGAGCCACGGATCGGCACTGGTCGAATGCACGTCCTGGTAATAGGCGGTTGCCGTGACCACGAACGCGGGCGACACCGCATATTGCGCGCCGGCCCAGTACAGGTTCGCCGCGCTGGCTTCGGAGCCGTTCGCGACCCGGATCGGGTTCGCCGGCAGGAACGCGTTCGACGCCCGAAGATAGCGATAGCCGGCGAATCCCTTCACCGGTCCGAGCGTAAACGACGCGGCGGCCGTCGCACGACGCTCGGTGCCCGTGTTCGTCGCGACGGTGTTGCTGTTGCGCTGCTCGTACGACACGCTCGCGGCGAGCGGCCCTTGCGAGAAAGTCAGCGCCCCGCTGTAGAAGCGGCCGGTGAGTTGCGCGCCCGGCACCTCGGCGCCGTACCCGGTGTCGTAGCGGGTGCTGTACATGGCTTGCGCCGTCAGCGGACCGAACACGCCGGTGTACTTCACCGAATTGTCGATACGCGCGGCCGCCGCGTAGTCAAGCGACAGCACCGAGTATCGCGACGACGCGCCCATCGGGTCGAAGGCCACGGCCTGTTCATAGAAGAGCGCGTTCTGGCGGCCGAACGTCAGCTGCTGACCCCGGTACGCCAGCCCGACCCACGCCTGCCGGCCGAAAATCCGCGACGTCGTGGCGGCATTCGCACCGAGGCCTTTCGTCGACTGCGCGGTCGTGCCGTCATTGAGGTTGAAGCCGTTTTCCAGCTGGAACAGGGCTTTCATGCCGCCGCCGAGATCCTCGACGCCCTTCAGTCCCCAGCGCGAACCGGACAGATTGCCCGACGCTTCGCGCGTCTGCGCGCCGCCGGTACTCGTATTGTTGATGTGCTCGATGCCGACGTCGGCAATGCCGTACAGCGTGATGCTGCTTTCTGCATGGGCGGTCCCGCACCACGCGGTCGCGCTCGCGACGGTGAGGGCGCCGAGCATGAGGCGGGGTTTCGGGCGGGAATTCTGGCTGGCCTGATTCGACGACATGAAGTCTCCAAACTGTTTTTTGTGGGTGGGTCTTCCGGCGAAAGAACATTCACGGCTCGCGGACGGCAGGCGCTTCGCCAGCGCCCGCGCCCGGATCGCCGAGCCACGCGATGGTCAGCGCGCCGAGCAGCAGCACACCTGACACGGCGATGAGCGGCGCGGTGAAGCCGCCCGAGAATTGCTTGAGCGCGCCGATCATCGACGGCCCGACGAAACCGCCGAGATTGCCGACCGACACGATCAGCGCGAGTCCGCCCGCGGCAGCCCGTCCGGTGAGGAATCCGGACGGGATGGCCCAGTAAGTCGCCTGGAACGCGAGGATCCCGCTCACCGTGACGCACAGCGCGATCAGCTTGAAAACCGGCGCATGAATGAAGGCGCTCGCGCACAACGCCGCGGCGGCGACAGCCAGCGCACCGGCGATATACGGAATACGGTTGGCCGCCCGATTGGCGAGACGCGCCCACCCGAGCATCACGCCGGCGCCGATCGCATACGGAATCGCCGTCAGCCAGCCGACCACCGCGTGTTCGACGCCGAACTGCTTGATGATCTGCGGCATCCACAAGCCGACGCCGAGCGAGCCGACGATCCCGCAGAAGTTGACGAACGCGAGCACGAACACACGCCAGTTCGTCATCGCGTCGCGCAGCTTGCTGCCGTGCTTCGCGCCGATGTCGCGCTGCTCGAACGCGAGGCGCTTCGCGAGCGACGCCTTCTCTTCGTCATTGAGCCACGCGGCTTTCTCGGGGCGGTCGGCCAGCACGAACAGGCACGCGACGCCGAGCATCACGGCCGGTACGCCTTCGATCAGCAGCAGCCACTGCCAGCTGCGCAGCCCGTGCAGGCCGCCGAGTTCGAGCAGCGCACCGGAAACCGGCGAGCCGATCATGTTCGCGACGGGAATGCCGACGAGGAAGGCGGCCGTCACCTTCGCGCGCCACTTGCCGGGAAACCAGTGCGTGAAATACAGGTAGATGCCGGGCGTGAACCCGGCCTCGGCGAGCCCGAGCAGGAAGCGCGCGGCCGCAAAGCTTTTCGGTCCGACGACGAACGCCGTCGCCATCGAGAACAGGCCCCACGTGATCATGATTCTCGCGATCCATACGCGCGCCCCGACCTTCTGCATGATCAGGTTGCTCGGAATCTCGAACAGGAAATAGCCGATGAAGAACAGGCCGGCGCCGACACCGAACTGCTCGGCCGTCAGACCGAGATCCTTGTTCATCGTCAGCGCGGCAAAACCGACGTTGGTCCTGTCGAGATAGCTGATCACGTAGCAGACGAAGATGAACGGCAGAATGCGCCGGAACGCCTTCGCGAGCGTGCGCTCGCTGGCCGCGTAATCGTCGCCGGCAAGCTGCGCCGACGATGGTGCGTCGGCGCGCGGTGCGTCATCGCCGGCACGCAGCGCGTGCGAAATGGTCATGCTTGTCTCCTTCGTCGCGCGGCTGGCGGCACGATCTTTCGGCATGCGGGCGGGAAGCCGACGCGCGGCTTCCCGGCTCGTGGGTCTCAGTCCTGCTTCACTGCCTGTTTCGCCGCCTGTTTCGGCAGCGGGCCGGCGATGCTCATGTCCGCTTTCAGCACGGAACCGGACGTCGATTCGGTGATGAAGAGCGTCTTCATGTCCGGGCCGCCGAAGCACACGCTCGTGAGCGACGCCCCTTTCGGCCCGGTCAGGATCTCGACGGGCTCCGCGCAGTGGTTGAGCACCCACACGCGCCCGAGCCCCGGATTCGCGACGAACAGGCGGCCTTCGAGATCGACCGTGAGGCCGTCGGGGCCGCTCGGTCCGTAGGAGGTAAAGAACTGGCTGACCTTGGTGACCGACCCGTCGGCCTGCAGCGGCATGCGCCACACGGCATTGCCGCGCGTCATCGCGACGAACAGCACTTTCTCGTCGCGCGACAGCACGAGCCCGTTCGGGCTCGGGCAGGTGCCGAGCAGCATGTCGAGCTTGCCGTCGGGCGACAGCCGATACACGCGGCCCGTCGGATCGTGCAGCCCGGTCTGCCCCTGGTCGGTGAAATAGATATTGCCGGCCGAGTCGAACGTCAGGTCGTTCACGCCCTTGAAGCGCTCGGTGTTGCGGCGCTCGAGATACGGGCGAATTTCACCGCGCTCGATATCGAGCAGCATCAGGCCGTTCCGGTAGTCGGTGATGATCAGGTGCGATGCGTCGAAGCGCTTCATCCCGTTGGGCTCGCCGTCGTATTCGACGACGAGCTCCCAGTCGCCCGACGGCGAAATGCGGAAGACGCGCCCGTGCGGAATGTCGGTCACGAACAGATAGCCGTCCGGATCCCAGACCGGCCCTTCGAGAAAGGAATCCGTGACCATGCCGCCGCGATTCGCGCGCGCCCATTCCGTGCGGACGTCCGGCTTGCGAAACTTGTCCGGCATGCGCGTGAACACGTCGGCTTCGCGCACGTCGGGGTTCGTCAGATAAAACATGCGTTCCTCGATGTTCAGGGTTCAAGCCGCGCTGTGCGCGCGTTCGTCGAGCACCGCGAGGACGTTGGCGGCCGCGCCCTTGCCCATGTTCACGTACGCGGCATCGCTGACGCCGCCGATATGCGGAGACAGAATCACGTTGGGGATCTGCTGGAACGGGTGCGGCGTCGTCATCGGCTCGACGTCGAAGCTGTCGAGCCCGGCCGCGCGCACCTGGCCGCTCGCCAGCGCGTCGGCAAGCGCGGGTTCGTCGATCAAGCCACCGCGTGCGGTATTGACGACGATCGCCCCGCGCTTGAAACGCGCGAGCGTGTCGCGGTTGAGCATCCGGCGGTTGTCGGCCGTCAACGGACAATGCAGCGACACGACGTCCGACTCCGCGTACAGCGTGTCGAGCGGCACGAGCTTCACACCGACAGGCGCTTCCTTGGCGAACGGATCGAACGCGAGCACCTTCATCCCGAACGCCGCGCCGATCGCGGCCACGCGCCGGCCGATCGCGCCGAGACCGACGAGGCCGAGCGTGCGCCCGTCGAGTTCGACGGACTTGTGCGTCGACTTGTCCCAATGACCTTCGCGCATGCGCATATCGAGCTGCGTAACCGACTTCGCACATGCGAGCAACAGCGCCCATGCGTGCTCGGCGACGGCGGCCGCATTCGCGCCGACCGCCGCGCGCACCGCGATGCCGCGTGCGGCAGCCGCGTCCTGATCGATCACGTCGATGCCGCTGCCGTGCTTCGAAATCACCTGCAGGTTTTCGGCGGCGTCCATGATGCGGGCGTTGATCTTGCCGTACCGGACGATGATCGCGACCGGCTTGTGCTCGATGCACAGCGCCACGATGTCGTCCTCGGTCGGTTGCTTGCCGGCGAACACGACGTCGAACTGCGCGAGCATGTCGAGCGCTTGCGGCGCAAGGTCGGCGGCGGTCACGAGGACCACGGGTTTAGGCGAAGCGGCGTGCATCACAGCGCCTCGCCTTCGGCCAGCATGCCGGCCGCGCGCAGTTCCTTCTCGATCCAGCCTGGACGAAGGTCGCCCTTGTGGATCGCCGCGATACGCGCGGTCTCGAAGTCGAGCTTTTTCTGCGCGAGATCGACGATGCGCGCGACGTCGGCGCGCGCAATGACGACGACGCCGTCGGCGTCGCCGACCACCAGGTCGCCCGGATTGACCGCCGTGCCGCCGAGCGAGATCGGCGCATTCACGCGCCCCGCGATGCTCTTGGTCGGGCCGCACGGATTGAGGCCGGCCGCGAAGACCGGATAGTCGCCGTTGGCCAGTTCATGCGCGTCGCGCACCGCGCCGTCGATGACGATGCCGGCGATGCCGCTCGCCTTCGCCTGCGCCGCCATGATTTCGCCGAGCAGCGCGCACGAGATGTCGCCCTTGCCGTCGACCACGACGACGTCGCCCGGCTGCGCGACGGCGAGCGCCGCATGGATCGCCAGGTTGTCGCCCGGGCGGACTTCGACCGTGATCGCGGGGCCGGCGACCTTCATCTTCGGCGACAACGGCCGCACGCGGCCATGCACCGTGCCGCGGCGGCCGGCGACGTCGGCCAGGATCGCGGCCTGGTAGCGCGCGGCCGCCTGAACGAGTTCCGGCGACACGCGTTCGATGTCGCGATTGATCGGAGAAGTGCTGGCGGATGTGTTGCTCATGATTCGACCTCGAGTTGCGCGTTGTACTCTGTACAACACTGGTGTACATGGTGAAATCACTATAACCAGACGACGCGCGCCATGGCACTGGCGTTTACCCTTTTACGTGGTAAACCAGCGTTTTACTCTGTACAATCTCAGGTGAATGTCGACGGGAGAGAAGGAATGGGAAACGACGGGGTCGTTGCCGTGGAAAAGGCGCTTGCGCTGCTGGACTGCTTCAAGCCCGGCGCCGAATCGCAGTCGCTCGCGACGCTGTCGCAGGCATCCGGCATGCACAAGACGACGGTCTATCGGCTGATGAATTCGCTGGAGCGAATGGGCTACGTCGTGCGCGCGCAGTCCGGCAACTATTCGCTCGGACATCGCGTGCTGTACCTCGGCAAGCTGTACGAGCAGTCCTTCCATCTGTCCACGGTGGTGGAACCGGCGCTGCATGCGCTGGCCGCGCTGACGAAGGAAAGCGCATCGTACTACGTGCACGACGACGGCCAGCGGCTTTGCCTGTTTCGCGTCGAGCCGTCCGAAGGTCTACGTGAAACGCGCCTCGCGGGCACGAAGCTGCCGCTCGACGACACCGCCATCAGCCACGTGATCCGCTTCTGGGGGCTCGGCGAACCGATCTACGACAAGCCGCCTGCGCTGCCCCTCTTCACCGCGGGCGCGCGCGACGTGCACACGGCGGCGTTCGCGGTGCCGGTCTTCGGCGCCGGCGACAAGTTCATGGCGGCACTGACGCTTTCCGGTCCGGCATCCCGCCTGAGCGTCGCGCACGAGTCGGGCGAGCTCGATCGACCGCAACTGGATGCGGCCGCCGATCTCTCCCGGAAGCTGGGGGCGAGCGTCGCGCTCTGCGAGCACGTCTACGGCACCTGATCGCCGTTTCGGCAAAGGTCGGAGTCAAGCCGACGAGCCGTTCGTCGCCTGACGGTGGAAACGTTCGCCCACGCCACGCCCGCGCGCTGCGGCATGACGCCTGCATCGCCGCACCGACGCGACGGCCCGTCGGCTCCGCCGAGAAAATCGATCGCGCCGGCCCGCGACCGGGCTTGCGCGGGCGGCACGCTCGACGCGCCGCCCGCGACGACGGCCGCCCTTACTCGATAGCCTTGAGCGCATCCAGCCCGTCCGGCAGCTTCGCGTCCGGGAACTGCGTGGACAGCGTGGCGTCGCGCCACCGCGCCGCCTCTTCCGCGCGCTGTCGTTCCGCCTGCTCGCAGACGAACAGCGCATCGCCGCCGAGCAGCAGGCGCAGCGGCACGTCGTCGCGACGCGACAGGTCGACGATCAGCGCCGCGATCCGCGCGGGATCGCCGATCTCGTGGCCGCCGTACGCACCGAGCAGCTCGAGAATCTTGCCGACCGACGGCTGATAGTCGGGCAGCAGATCGTCGACGTCACGCTTCGCCTGCGCGGCCCATTCGGTACGCATCCCGCCCGGTTCGAGCGTGCACACGCGCACGCCGAACGGCGCGACTTCCTTCGCGAGCACGTCGCTGAATCCGCCGACCGCCCACTTCGCGGCCTGATACGCGGACAACCCGGGCGTCGACGTCCGCCCGCCGACCGACGACACCTGGAAGATGTGCCCCGCGCGCTGCGCGCGCATCGTCGGCAGCACCGCGCGCGTCAGGTTGATCACGCCGAACAGGTTCGTTTCGACCTGATCGCGGAACGCGTCGGCGCCCATCTGCTCGAACGGCGCCGTATGGCCGTAGCCCGCGTTGTTCACCAGCACGTCGATGCGGCCGAACGCGGCGCGTGCCGCGGCGACGGCCTGCTCCGCCGCCGCTTCGTCGGTGACGTCGAGCGCGACCGGCAGCAAGCGGTCGCCATACCGTTCGGCCAGATCGGCCAGTCGCGCCGGGTCGCGTGCGCCGGCCACCAGTCGGTCGCCCGCCGCCAGCACCGCTTCCGAAATCGCTCGCCCGAGGCCGCGTGCGGCCCCCGTTACCATCCAGACTTTCGACATTTTTCCACTCCTTGATCGTGGTGAAACGATGAAAATGAATGATTACTCACTCATTAATATGGACGATGAAGCGATCCTTGATGACCTGCATCGCCCTGCCTGAAACGCCCCGCCCGTCGTCGCGGCACGCGCCGCGCCGACGTCCATGCTTGATTCACACCGTGTGCAACGCGGCCCACATCGCGCGAAACCCCGCTTCCCGGTAGGCATCGGCCCGCGCCGGATCGCGCGCGATGGATTCCATCGCGGTTTCCGCGATCGACGCGAACAACGCCGAACAGAACGCATGCGCTTCGTCGCGGTTCAGCGCGCCCGACGCGGCGACCTGCTCGCGCAGCAGCGCACCGATCCCGCCGAAGCCTTCCGAGCCGGCCGCACGATGCGCGTCGTCGATGCGCCCGCTCACGCCCAACTGCTGCAGCGCACGCCGGCCGTCCGGATTCGCGACGCCCCACGACACATAGCCGTTCCACGCATGCCGCACCGCCTGCTCGGCCGGCGCGTGTTCCGGAAACCCGGTCATCATCGCCTCGCGCAGGCCGGCCTTCAGGTTCAGGTAGAGCGCGTTCAGCAACGCATCCTTGGTCTCGAAATAGGTGAACACCGTGCCTTCCGCCACGCCGGCCAGCCTGGCGATGCGCGCGGTCGTCGCGCTCGCGCCGTCCTCGGCGAGCGCGCGCGCGGCCGCGGCGAGGATGGCGTCGTGCTTGTCAGGACTGCGCGGTCGGGCCACAATCGATTCCTTTAATGAGTGAGCGCTCAATCATAATGGGGCGATCATGTGGAATGCAAGCCCTGTTTCATCCGGGGGAACCCATACGCAATCCATCAAAACCGTGCACTATTAGCGTTTTCACGTACGGGTGCGTTCACGTATCGGCGCCCTGTGCCTCGACGTTCGTTCCACGCTCACCGTTTCAGACGCGAACCTCCCATGACGAATCAGCCTACCCAGACCGCGGCCGACCGGCCCGTTGACATGATCATCTTCGGCGGCGGCGGCGACCTGGCCGCCCGCAAGCTGTTGCCCGCGCTGTACATGGCGCACCTGCACTGCAACCTGCCGCCGGAGACGCGCATCATCGCGGTCGGCCGCCGCGACTGGGGCATCGACGGCTATCGCAAGTTCATGGACGAGCAGTCGCGCCCGTTCATCGACGAGAAGGCGTTCGACGCCGATGCGTGGAGCCGCTTCCTCGACCTGTTCAAGTACGTGCTGATCGACGTGAACGCGCCGGAAGACTACGCGCGGCTCGCCGAAGCGGCGCGCGGCGACGCGATCCGCGTGTTCTACCTGTCGACGTCGCCGGAGCTGTTCACGACGATCTGCGACAACCTGTCGGCCGCGCATCTCGTCGACAGGCACTCGCGCGTCGTCCTCGAAAAGCCGCTGGGCCACGATCTCGCGTCCGCGAAGGCGATCAACAACGCGGTCGGCAAGCACTTCGAGGAATCGCAGATCTACCGGATCGACCACTATCTCGGCAAGGAAACCGTGCAGAACCTGATGGTGCTGCGCTTCGGCAACCCGATCTTCGGGCCGCTGTGGCAGGCGCCGAACATCCGCAGCGTGCAGATCACGGTCGCGGAAACGGTCGGCGTCGGCAGCCGCGCGGGTTTCTACGACCATACCGGCGCGCTGCGCGACATGGTGCAGAACCACCTGCTGCAACTGCTGTGCATCGTCGCGATGGAGCCGCCCGTGTCGCTCGACCCGGACGCGGTGCGCGACGAGAAGCTGAAGGTGCTGCGCTCGCTGCGGCCGATGTCGCTGTCGGACGTCGCGCGCGACACGGTGCGCGGCCAGTACACGGCCGGCGCGGTCGACGGCCAGCCGGTCAAGGGCTATCTCGAGGAAGACAACGTGCCGGCGGACAGCCGCGCGGAAACCTTCGTCGCGCTGCGCGCGCACATCAACAACTGGCGCTGGGCGAACGTGCCGTTCTTCCTGCGCACCGGCAAGCGGCTGCAGCGCCGCCAGTCTGAGATCGTGATCGAGTTCGCGGACATGCCGTTCTCGATCATCCCGACCGGCCCGCGCAATTACGGCAACCGCCTCGTGATCCAGTTGCAGCCGGAAGAGTCGATCCAGCTGCAGATGCTCGCGAAGGAACCGGGCAGCGGGATGAACATGGTGCCGGTGAGCCTGAACCTCGACCTGCAGCAGGCGATTCCGGAGCGGCGCGCGGAAGCGTACGAACGGCTGCTGATCGACGTGATCCGCGGCCGCCTCACGCACTTCATGCGCCGCGACGAACTCGAAGCCGCCTGGTCGTGGGTCGAGCCGATCCTCGACGGCTGGAAGCAGCTCGGCGACCGGCCGCGCCTGTACACGGCCGGCACGTTCGGGCCCGCGGCTTCGTCGGCGCTGCTCGCGCGCGACGGGATGTCGTGGGCCGAGGAAGCGTAGAAAGCGCAGCACGCGACGGCATGTCGGGGGCGCAAGCGCCGTCGGCATGCCGGATCACATCGGCGCGCCCGCCGCGCGCCGCCCGCCTTCGCGCCGTTCGCTTCGGCCGGAGAAAGTCCGCCGAGCTGTCCCGCGCGGGAACGGCGCCCGGCGGCAACGATACAGCCGCCCCCGGCTACACCGTCCCCATCCACGCCGCCTTGCGCCGTGCCGGCGCATCGCTGCCGCCGCCCAGCACCTCGATCATGTAATCGACGAACGACGCGATCCGCGACGAAATCGCGGTATTCCGGTAATACACCGCGTTGATAGGCTGTTCGATCTCGAGCGTCTGGCGCGCGAGCACCTGCACGAGCCGCCCGGCCTCGCGATCCTGCGCGGTCATGAAATCCGACAGGCAGACGACACCCGCGCCCTCCAGCGCGAGCTGCCGCAACGTCTCGCCGCTCGACGAACAGATGTCCGGCTCGATGCGGCACGCTTCGCCGTCCGCGCCGAGGATCGGCCACACGTTCAGCGATTCGGGCTGCGTGAAGCCGAGCAGCGTGTGCTTGCCGAGATCCTCGACCTTGCGAGGCTGGCCGTGCGCTTCGAGATACGCGGGGCTCGCGAAGATGCGCAGCCGGCTGTTGCCGATCCGCCTGCTGTGCAGCGTCGAATCCTTCAGCCGGCCGATCCGGATCGCGACGTCGGTGCGCCGCTCCAGCAGGTCGATGATGCCCTCGTTGCTGTTCAGTTCCAGCTCGACTTTCGGGAAGCGTTCGCGATAGCCGCGCACGAGCGGCACGATCACGTGCAGCATGAACGGCGTCGCGGCGTCGACGCGCAGCCGCCCCGACGGCATCTCGCGTCGCGCGAGCATCTGCTCTTCCGCCGTCTCGACCGATTCGATGATCGCGCGTGCGTCCTGCAGGAACGCGCGCCCTTCCTCGGTCAGTTCGAGCCGGCGCGTGGTCCGGCGCAGCAGCGTGGTCTTCAGCTTCTCCTCGAGCCGTGCGAGCGTGCGGCTCGTGGCCGACACGGTGAGGTCGAGCTGCTGGGCGGCGGCGGTGATCGAACCGGTGTCGACCACGGCGGCAAAGGCCTGGAGTTCGTCGAGAGTGATTTTCATTGTTGATTTGAAATCAAAACAATTTGGTTTATAGACGAGTTTTTCAGCAAAAGTAAAGCCGGCACACTGCGATCCATTCCTACTGAAACCCGGATCCTGTCATGCCACTCGCGTTGCTTGCGCTGACCATCAGCGCCTTTGCCATCGGCACCACCGAATTCGTGATCGTCGGGCTGATCCCGACGATCGGTGCCGACCTCGGCGTCAGCCTGCCGTCCGCCGGCCTGCTCGTCAGCCTCTATGCGCTGAGCGTCGCCATCGGCGCGCCGCTGCTCACCGCGCTCACCGGCCGCGTGCCGCGCAAGACGCTGCTCGCCGGGCTGATGGCGCTCTTCACCGTCGGCAACCTCGTCGCCTGGCAGGCGCCCAGCTACGAATCGCTGATCGTCGCACGCATCCTCACCGGCCTCGCGCACGGCGTGTTCTTCTCGGTCGGCTCGATCATCGCGACCACGCTCGTGCCGAAGGAGAAGGCCGCCAGCGCGATCGCGACGATGTTCAGCGGCATGACCGTCGCGTTCGTCGCCGGCATTCCGCTCGGCACCTTCATCGGCCAGCACTTCGGCTGGCGCGCGACGTTCCTGATCGTCGCGCTGTTCGGCCTGGTCGCGTTCCTCGGCGCGGTGGCGTTCGTGCCGCGCGGGCTGCCGCAGACGCCGCCGGCGCCGCTCGCCCGCCAGCTGCGCGTGCTGGCCCAGCCGCGCCTGCTGCTCGTCTATGCGATGACGGCCGTCGGCTACGGCGGCTCGCTGATCGCGTTCACGTACATGGCGCCGCTGCTCGAACAGATCGCCGGCTTCACGCCGTCGCAGGTCAGCCTCGTGCTCGTCGGCTACGGCGTGTCGGTCGCAGTCGGCAACGTGTGGGGCGGCAAGCTCGCGGATGCCGTCGGCCCCGTGAAGGCGCTCAAGCGGATCTTCCTGCTGCTCGCGATCGTGCTGCTCGCGCTGACCTTCACGATCCACGTGAAATGGCTCGCGGTGCTGACGATGCTCGCATGGGGCGCGGTCGCGTTCGGCAACGTGCCGGGGCTGCAGGTGTACGTCGTCAAGCAGGCGCGCCACTTCGCGCCGGACGCCACCGACGTCGCATCGGGCTTCAACATCGCCGCCTTCAACCTCGGCGTGGCCGGCGGCTCGTCGCTCGGCGGCCTGATCGTCGCGAACGTCGGCCTCGGCCACACGCCTTGGATCGCCGCCGTCGTCACGCTCGGCGCGTTCGCGCTCACCGCATTGAGCGGCCGTCTCGACCGCAGCCACGGGCTGCCGGAACGCACGGCCGAACCCGTCGAACTCGCCCATTGAACGTCACCTATTCACAGGAGCCACCCGCATGAACGCATCGACCCGACGTCCGCCGTTCGCCGGCAAGACTTTCGAAGTCCGTTACGACGGCCTCACCGCGCTCAACGCATACGACGAGGACGGCCTCCACATGCGCTACGAGATCACCGAAGGCCCGTACGCGGGCGCGAAGGGTGAAGTCGAATACACGTGGCAACTCATCGCCGGCGAGGCCTACGCGATCTCGTGGCAGGAAGCCGATCGCGCCACCGTCGTGCACATCGACGATTTCGCCGCCGGCACGTCGCGCTCGTTCTTCACCGCGTCGTCGCTCGATTTCTACCGGCTCGACGGCAGCCTGCGCACGGTCTGAACGGACGGAGCCCCCAATCATGCCCACATCACTCGACAGGCTCGCCGACGGCGGCTTCAGCATCGGCATCGAACTGCCGCTCGACAACGACTGGACCCCGTCCGGCAACGCGAAACGCCGGCACGACGGCCGCCACCCGGGCGTGCCCGACCTCGACATCCACGCGGAGCTCGCGCAACTGGCCGACACGCTCGGTTTTCGCGCACTCTGGGTGCGCGACGTGCCGGTGTACGACCCGTCGTTCGGCGACGCCGCGCAGGTGTTCGAAACGTTCTCGTATCTCGGCTACCTCGCCGGGATCACGCACGACATCCTGCTCGGCACGGCGGCCGTCGTGCTGCCGCTGCGCGAGCCGCTGCTGACGCTGAAATCGGCCGCGACGATCCAGGAACTGAGCGGCGGCCGCCTGATGCTCGGCGTCGCGAGCGGCGATCGGCCGGTCGAATATCCGCTGTTCGGCCGCGACTTCGCGTCGCGCGGCGCGAATTTCCGCGACCAGGTCGCGCTGCTGCGCGACGGCGCGCGCGGGCACCTGCCGCCGGGCCTCGAGGTGCTGCCGGCCGCGCGCTCGCCGGTGCCGCTGCTCGTCGCGGGTCTCGCACAGCAAACGCCCGCGTGGATCGGCGAACACATGGACGGCTGCCTCGCGTATCCGGGCACGCCGGCCGACCATGCGCAGCGCGCCGCGAACTGGCGCGCGGTGGCCGGCGACAAACCGTACGTGAGCTTCATCCACCTCGACCTCGCGGAAGATCCGCACGAGCCGCTGCAGCGGCACCGCTTCGGCGCCCGCGCCGGACGCATCGCGCTGACGGAAGAGCTCGCGGCGATGCGCGACGCGGGCGTACGGCACATCGGCCTGCATTTCCGCCGCAACTGCCGCCCGCTCGACGAGACGATGGCCGAGATCGCGGCGGACGTGCTGCCGATATTCCACGCGAATACGAAGGCAAACGCGCAGACGTGCGCCGCATAAGGCCGGCAACGGCCTCGAGCGAGCCCGCTGCACGACCGATATTTGAATTCAAATCAAATATTTTTGACCTCTAAAGGCGTTTATCTCATCAGTATCAAGCGCCAGAATGACTTCCATACCGCAACCGTTCCACCCCTTTCAGGAGCACTTGATGAGCAACATTCCCGCATTCGGCCTCGGTACGTTCCGCCTGCAAGGCCAGGTGGTCATCGACTCGGTGCGTAACGGCCTCGAAGTGGGTTACCGCGCGATCGACACCGCGCAGATCTACGGCAACGAAGCCGAAGTCGGCGAAGCGATCGCCGCTTCGGGCGTGCGCCGCGAAGACCTGTTCCTCACGACGAAGATCTGGGTCGACAACTACGCACCGGAAAAGCTCGTCGCGAGCCTCGAGGAAAGCCTGCGCAAGCTGCGCACCGACTATGTCGACCTGACGCTGATCCACTGGCCGGCCCCGGGCAACGGCGTGTCGATCCAGGCGTTCATGACCGCGCTGGCCGACGCGAAGGCGAAGGGCCTCACGCGCCAGATCGGCATCTCGAATTTCAACATCGAACTGACGAAGGAAGCGATCGCGGCCGTTGGCAAGGATGCGATCGCGACGAACCAGATCGAACTGAGCCCGTACCTGCAGAACCGCAAGCTCGTCGAGTTCCTGAACGCCGAAGGCATCCACGTGACGTCGTACATGACGCTCGCGTACGGCAAGGTGCTCGGCGACCCGGTGATCGGCGCGATCGCACAGCGTCACGACGCGACGCCGGCACAGGTCGCACTCGCGTGGGCGCTGCAGCTCGGCTACTCGGTGATTCCGTCGTCGACGAAGCGCGAGAACCTCGCGAGCAACCTGCTCGCGCAGACGCTGCGCCTGACCGACGAAGACATGGCGCAGATCGCCGCGCTGGAGCGCAACGGCCGCGAAGTCGACCCGGCCGGCCTCGCGCCGAAGTGGGACTAAACGCACCGCTCTCTCGATCGAATCGTCCGCGGCCAGCCGGCCGCGGCCCCGACAGGACACCATCATGACCCAGGACCCGCTTTTCCAACCGCTGCAATTCGGCGCGCTGACGCTGCCGAACCGCATCGTGATGCCGCCGATGACGCGTTCGCGCGCCAGCCAGCCCGGCGACGAAGCCAACGAACTGATGGCCGCGTATTACGCGCAGCGCGCGAGTGCGGGCCTGATCGTCAGCGAAGGCACCTACATCGCGCCGCTCGGCAAGGGCTACGCATGGACGCCCGGCATTCACACGCCGTCGCAGGTCGCCGGCTGGCGCAAGGTGACGGAGGCCGTGCATGCCGCGCACGGCCGCATCTTCGCGCAGCTGTGGCACGTCGGCCGCCTGAGCCACACGAGCCTGCTCGGCGGCGCGCAACCCGTATCGTCGTCGCCGCTCCAGGCGAAGGGCGTGAACGTGTTCATCGCCGGTGAGGACGGCAGCACGCCGGGCTTCGTGCAGGCATCCGAGCCGCGCGCGCTGTCCGTCGACGAAATCCGCGAGATCGTCGACCAGTACCGCACCGCCGCGCGCCACGCGATCGAAGCCGGCTTCGACGGCGTCGAGCTGCACGGCGCGAATGGCTACCTCGTCAACCAGTTCATCGATTCGAATGCGAACACGCGTACCGACCAATACGGCGGCTCGCTGGAGAACCGGCTGCGCTTCCTGCGTGAAGTCACGCAGGCGCTGATCGAAGGCACCGGCGACGCGTCGCGCGTCGGCATCCGCCTCGCGCCGCTGACCACGTTGAACGGCTGCGTCGACGACGATCCGGAAACGACCTACCTCGCCGCCGCGAAGCTGCTCGGCGAGCTCGGCGTCGGCTACCTGCACATCGCGGAAGCCGACTGGGACGACGCGCCGCTGATGCCGGTCGCATTCAAGCAGCAGCTGCGCGCCGCGTACCCGGGCGTGCTGATCTACGCCGGCGCGTACACCGCCGAGCGCGCACGCGAAGCGATCGCCGCCGGCTGGGCCGACCTCGTCGCGTTCGGCCGCCCGTTCGTCGCGAACCCCGACCTGCCCGAACGCCTGCGCACCGGCGCCGCGCTCGCGCCGCACGACCGCAACACGCTGTTCGGCGGCGGCGCCCAGGGCCTGACCGACTACCCGACGCTCGCGCAAGCCGCTGCGTAACGATTCACCGCAGTCCGGCATGAAAGCAACGCTCGCCCGGCTCGCGTTCGGCGCGATCCTGCCGTTCGCGGCGGCCCGGGCGGCGCACGCCGCGCCGGCCGCACCCGCGGCCGACCGGTATCCGTCCGTCCAGGGCGCGAACGACGCGTTCGGCGGCGACATGTGAGTGGGCGTCGGAGGTCTATCCGAATCCGCACACGCAGGATGAATTCCCGATCGACCAGTACGTGCGCGCGAAGCGCGGCATCTGCAACCTGGAGCTGATCGACAGCCGGGCGCTGGTGCGCGACAAGGCGTGGGAATTCCCGTTCGTGCTCGGCCAGCCCCTGTACGTCGGCTCCACGCAGGTCAACATCAACCCGGTTGCGATCCGCCGATCGCCCCTCCGCCTCCCGACCATCGCGGCCGCTAGCGCCGCGATCGTCATTTCCGGGTTGCAGCCTGCGCCATCGGCGTCTAGTGTTGACGAGATCGACTTCACACGACCGTCACCCGACCTGAGAGGACGCTCCGCCATGCCCAGCCGTTCCCCGACACGCGACATGCTGCTGGCCCTTGCGGCCAGTCTCTATTGCGCGGCGTTCACCGCGCCCGCGCATGCCGACGAGGCCGCCGGCCTCGCGCCGCCCGAGCCGGCCACGCCGGTGCTGTCGACTACCGCGAGCGGCATGCAGGTCTATGCATGCGAATACGACGCCGGGCACCGGCTCGCGTGGGCATTCCAGTACCCCGAAGCCCTGCTGTTCGATGCCGGCGGCACGCTCGTCGTCCGGCACGGCGCGGGCCCGTCGTGGGAGGCACTCGACGGCAGCCGCGTCACCGGCAAGAAGCTCGCGGAAGCGCCGGGCACACACCCGGGCAGCGTTCCTCAACTGCTGCTCGCGGCCACGCCGGCCGCAACCGGCACGCTTGCCGGCGTGCGCTTCGTGCAGCGGCTCGACACGGCGGGCGGCACGCCGCCGGCCGCGACGTGCACGACCGAGCATGCGGTCGGACGCTTTCCTTACTTCGCGCGTTATGTGTTCCTGAAGTGAGGTGACGTGACGTGAGGTAACGCCCGGCGCCGCCGGCACCGGGCATCTTCCCGCTTCCTGCCGCCACGCCGCCACGTCACCATTCATTCAGTTTTCCTGTCTTTCATGCGCACAAGCGTGACAGCGTCGACACCCGCGTTACGCCCGTTCAGCGTATCCGCATCGACAACTCGACTTCGCCGCCGAACGGCACCGACAGATAGCCGTTTTCCGGCGCGCGCACGTACGCGAGGTAGTCGGGGCTGTATTCCGCGTTGTCGGCCACGACGAACGCCCCCGCCTCGAGGTGAGGTTCGACCAGCGCCAGAATCTCGGGATACAGCCCTTTCGCGCCGTCGAGCAGCAACAGGTCGACCGAATCCGGAAGATCGGCGGCCAGCGTGCGCAGCGCATCGCCTTCGCGAATCTCCACGAGATCGGCGAGCCCGGCCGCCGTCAGGTTCGCCCTCGCGCGCGCGACCTTCGACGGTTCGAACTCGCTCGTGATCAGCCGGCCACCGCCGTTGTCACGCAGCGCGGCCGCGAGATGCAGCGTCGAAATGCCGAACGACGTGCCGAATTCGACGATCGCCCGCGCGCCGCCGCTGCGCGCGAGCATGTACAGGAGCGTGCCCGTCTCGCGCGACACGGGAAGCGGATAGTCCTTCAGGCGCGCATACAGATCGGTGTAGTCCGTCTTGCTGCGCATCAGCCGCGCCTGTTCGTCGCGCGACACGTCGGCAAAGGCCGGGCTCGTCGCGGGCGACGACGCCTCGGCTTCGTCGAACAGGCGCGCGAGCAGCGACGCCAGCGGGTCGTGAATCAGGGTGGTCATGCGGATCTCCAGTGTCAGGTTGAGTGCGTCAGTGCGCCCGACTAGAATATGACGAACTATTCAGGTTTTACTATTCGCATTGGCCAACCGCCCATGACCGACCGTCGAAATGCCCCGATTGCCACGCGCAAGCTGCCTCGGCAGGCGCGCTCGACCCGTCTCGTCGAAGACGTCCTCCAGGCTGCTGTTCAGGTTTTGGCGACCGAAGGCGCGCAGCGCTTCACGATGGCGCGCGTCGCCGAGCGCGCCGGCGTGAGCGTCGGCTCGCTGTACCAGTACTTCCCGAACAAGGCGTCGGTGCTGTTCCGGCTGCAGCACGACGAATGGCGGCAGACGTCCGACATGCTGTGCCGAATACTGCAGGACACGCAGAAGACGCCGCCCGAGCGACTGCGTACGGCCGTCCATGCGTTCATCCAGTCGGAATGCGACGAGGCGGGCATGCGCATCGCGCTCGACGACGCCGCACCGCTCTATCGCGACGCGCCCGAAGCACAGGAAGTGAGAGCCGAAGGCAACCGGGTCTTCAGCGCATTCATGCGCGAAGCGTTGCCCGGCGTGCCCGACACCACGCATGCGCTCGCCTGCGAGCTGATCAAGACAACGCTCACGTCGGGCGGCAAGGCGTTCTCCGAAACCGCGCGCACGCCGGCGGAAATCGACGCCTATTCGACCGCGATGGCCGACATGTTCTGCGCGTACCTCGCGCATCTCGCACGCGACTGACGCGACCCAAGCGACTGACGCGACCGGCGCGACGAGGGCCGGAACGCGCGAGCGCAAGCCGCGTGCGGCACCGGTATCATCCGGGTGCCGCTTGTACACGGCCGCGCACCGCATCGCGTCGCGCGCCGCCGTTTTCATGCGCGTGCACCGCCTCGATGAAAGATATTCGTAATATTCAATGCCTCACCCGCTCCCGCCCTGCCTGTCGACCCTGCATTCAAATAGTCGCCTTAACGGATTCGAACTAGGCGTATACACGCGTGTCGTCGCGACGGAGCCCGGTTGCACGCCGATATAAGCGCTGCGACATGCGCTGCATGCACTTCCCCCGATGGGACGTGATGGGCCGCTCGCCTAACCTTCGCTACGGCAAAGCACACGTGACGGGGTCGACCACACCACGCGTCGTCCGACGCGACACCCTCGCGATCGTTTCGATTCGCACGTAACGACACGCATCACGCGTCATTCGTCCCCACGACGTTGCCGACAAATCCCAACTAGATACGAGACACCCTGACGACGGTTCGCTACGGGCCGTTTCAGCATGCTGATAAAGGAGCAAGCTCATGAGTGATACCCCGGTGCAGCCGACGGTCGACGTCGGCGCGGCAGAATCTGACTTTGGCACCCAGGGAGTCATCGACCGGTACTTCGGCATTTCGTCGCGCGGCGGCACGCAACGCACCGAGATCGTCGCCGGCGTCACCACCTTCCTCGCGATGGTCTATTCCGTGTTCGTCGTGCCCGGCATGTTCGGCAAGGCCGGCTTCGACACGAGCGCGGTGTTCGTCGCGGTCTGCCTCACGACCGCGTTCGGCTCGCTGCTGATGGGCCTGTGGGCGAAGCTGCCGATCGCGATCGGCTGCGCGATCTCGCTGACCGCGTTCACCGCGTTCGGCCTCGTGCTCGGCAAGGGGCTGCATCCGACGGTCGCGCTCGGCGCCGTGTTCCTGATGGGCCTCGTGTTCACCGGCATCTCGGTCACCGGCGTGCGCTCGTGGATCCTGCGCAACCTGCCCGCGGGCGTCGCGCACGGCACCGGGATCGGCATCGGCCTGTTCCTGCTGCTGATCGCGTCGAACGACGTCGGCCTCGTGATCAAGAACCCGGGCGCCGGCCTGCCGGTCTCGCTCGGCCAGATCACCGCCCTCCCGGTGATCATGTCCGTCGTCGGCCTCGCCGCGATCTTCGGCCTCGAGAAGCGTCGCGTGCCGGGCGGCATCCTGCTCGTCGTGATCGCGATCTCGATCTTCGGGCTGATCTTCGATCCCGCCGTGAAGTACCACGGCGTCTTCGCGCTGCCGTCGCTGAGCGCACCGGGCCATGCATCGCTGATCGGCGCGATGGACATCAAGGGCGCGCTGTCGATGGCCGTGCTGCCGAGCGTGCTGGCGCTGGTGATGACCGCCGTGTTCGACGCGACCGGCACGATCCGCGCGGTCGCGGGCCAGGCCGGCCAGCTCGACGAGAACGGCCGCATCATCAACGGCGGCCGCGCGCTGACCGCCGATTCGATCAGCTCGATCTTCTCCGGTTTCCTCGGCGGCGCGCCGGCGGCGGCCTACATCGAGTCGAGCGTCGGCGTGGCCGCCGGTGCGAAGACGGGCCTCGCGGCCGCCGTGGTCGGCCTGCTGTTCCTCGTCGTGATGTTCTTCTCGCCGCTCGCGGGCCTCGTGCCGTCGTACGCCACCGCACCCGCGCTGATGTACGTCGGCCTGCTGATGCTCGGCAGCGTGAGCAAGCTGCACATGGACGACATGGTCGACGCGATGTCGGGCCTCGTGTGCGCGGTGTTCATCGTGCTGACCGCGAACATCGTGACGGGCATCATGCTCGGCTTCTCGACGCTCGTGATCGGCCGCATCGCCAGCGGTGAATTCCGCAAGCTGAACGTCGGCACCGTGCTGATCGCGGCCGTGCTCGTCACGTTCTATCTCGGCGGCTGGGCGATCTGACCGCGAGACATGCGCGACGTTGCCTGCAGAAGGGCGGCGCGCATCGGGACGACATCGTCTCCTCCACCATCGTCGTTGATGGTCTCCAGGCCTGGGAACGCACGTTTCCAGGCTTTTTTTGTGCGTGCAGTGCAGCACGATGCGCGTCGCCGCAACGGCGCGACGCAAATCCGCGCCCGGTGCTACGATCGCGCTTTGCCCCCTTCAGGAGCCGCGATGAACGCGCTCGGCATCGTCTCCGAATCGAGCACCCGGACCTCGGCGCGCAAGCCGCCGTTCATCCCGTCGTTCGGGTTTCACGAAGTGCATGAATCGCAGCCGATCGACGCGCCGCCCGCGCGCATCATCGACGCCGTCGCGTCGCTCGACATGCGTGCCGACCCCGTCATCGACGCGCTGCTCATGGTGCGCGAATTCCCGGCCGCCGTCGCCGGCGCGCTCCGCAACGGGCCGGCCCGCCCCGCACACGCGCGCTTCGGCTTCGACTCGTTCACGCTGCTCCACCGCGACGACACATCGCTGTCGCTCGGCCTCGTCGGCCGCTTCTGGCGTCCCACGCCCGACGTTCGAACGATCGCCGACGCAACGGCCTTCGTGCGGCACGACGACCCGCGCGATGCGAAGCTGGTGCTCCGCTTCGAGGTCGTCGGGCTCGCATCGGGCGCGCACATGCTGCGCACGGAAACGTTCATCCACTGCCCGAGCGAGCGCACGCGCTGGCTGCTCACGCCGTACTGGCTCGCGATCCGGCTGGGAAGCGGCTGGATCCGGCGTCGTACGCTGGCGGCCGTCGAAACGGCACTCGTCAGAACGGCTTGATCACGACCAGCCCGACGACGATCGCCGTCGCGGCCACGACCGCGCCCGCCACCTGCCCGAGCCACGGTGTCGGCACGACGACGAGATCGTCGCGCTCCATGCGCCGCAGCGTGCCGGCCAGCATGCCATGCAGCGCCGACAGCGCGACGACGACCGCAAGCTTCACCGACAGCCACGCCGCGCCGAACCAGTGCCCGTTGAGCGCGATCGCGACACCCGTGATCCAGACGATCGCGAGTGCAGGCGCCGTCGCCATGCGATCCCAGCGCCGCACCGCGCGATGCACGGCGAGGTTCGCGATCCGGACACCGACGGACAGCATCAGCAGCCCGCCGACGAACGTGACGACGGCCGCCACGTGCACGGTCTTCATCATCAGGTAGATCATCGCGCGTGCCTCCGGCGCGCGATCCATCCCGCACTCGCCAGCCCCGCGAACGGCACGACGGCCGACAGCAGGAGCCGCGCGACGTCGCCCCTGCTCCACAGCCCGCTCGATGCGGTGCCGACGACCGCCCACACGTACATCGCGAACGCGATGCCGTGGACCGGCCCCATGATCGAAACCGCGACCGGATAACCGGCCAGATGCTTGAGCGGCACGGCGACGCACACCAGCACGACGAGTGTGGTCGCCTCCAGCAACGACAGGTACTGCAGGTTTCGCAACGCGTCGCGATCGTCTTGTTTCATCGGCGGGGCTCCAGGTTGATCCGCCGCGATTGTCGCGTGTGGTGCGGGTTCGAGCCATTGGCTAGAATGACATCTTTCAACGGATTCTGGCCAAACCCTCGAACGCCATGCATACGGTCGCCGTGCTCGCCTTGCCCGATGTCGTCCCGTTCGATCTGGGCGTTGCATGCGACACGTTCGCACGCGTGCGTGCGCCCGGTGTCGAACAGGCCTACCGCGTATGCGTGTGCAGCGAGCATCCGCGCGTCGCCGGCGACCTGTTCGAGCTGCGGCCCCCGTTTCGCCTCGATGCGCTCGCCGACGCCGATACGATCGTCGTCCCCGGCACGTCGGTGCCGCTCGCACCCACGTCACGCCGTGCGATTGCCGCCCTGCGCGAAGCGGCCGCGCGCGGGTGCCGGATCGCGTCGATCTGCAGCGGCGCGTTCGTGCTCGCGGAAGCCGGGTTGCTCGACGGCCTGCGCGCGACGACGCACTGGCTCGCGGCCGCCGAACTCGCACGCCGCTATCCGGACGTCGACGTCGATCCGAACGTGCTGTTCGTCGACAACGGGCGCATCCTGACGTCGGCCGGCGCGGCGGCCGGCCTCGACCTGTGCCTGCACATGATCCAGGCCGACTATGGCGCGGCGGTTGCCGTCGACGCCGCACGCAGCGCGGTGGCGCCGCGCGTGCGCGAAGGCGGGCAGGCGCAGTTCATCGCGCCGGAATGGCCGGCCGCCACCGACGGGCTGCACGACCTGATGGACTGGCTCCAGGCAAACCTGCGCAAGCCGCTCACGCTCGACGAGATGGCCCGCAAGGCTTCGACGAGCGTGCGCACGCTGACGCGGCGCTTCCAGGAACAGACCGGCACGTCGCCGCGGCAATGGCTGCAGACCGCGCGCGTCCGGCATGCGCAGCAGTTGCTGGAGGTCACGGAACTGTCGGTCGAGCATGTCGCGACGGAGGCCGGGTTCAGTTCGGTCACCGCGTTTCGCGAGCGGTTCGCGCGCATCGTCGGCACGTCGCCGCAGCGGTATCGTCGCGCGTTCCGCGCGCGCGCCGGCGCGTGACGTTCGCAACGTCACCGCCGCCTGCGCAACGGCACGCGATGTGTCGGGCCGGCGCGGCACCGCGTGCATGCAACCCTCGGGATCGCGACCGACAACCGCCGCCGCCCCGCCTCGTTCGCCACACTGTCGCGCCAACCGGACCCGATCGATGACCCGCATCCGCAATCCCCTGAACATCGCGCAGCTCCAGGCGTTCGTCTCCGCCGCACATCACAAGAGCCTGCGCGCCGCGGCGCGCGAACTCGGCGTCACGCAGCCCGCGATCACGCATACGATCCGCGAGCTCGAAACGGCGCTCAACGCGGAGCTGCTCGCGCGCAGCGTCCGCGGCGTCGAGCTGACCGCGTGCGGCCATGCGCTGCTACCGCGCGCCGAGCAACTGCTCGGCGATATCCGCCGCACGGTCGAGGCCGTCGAACAGGTGAAGGGCGAGATGTCCGGCCGGGTCGCGGTCGGCACGATGCCGTCGATCGCGCTGACCGCGCTGCCGCGCGCGGTGACGGCGTTCCGCCGGTCGATGCCGGACGTGAGCCTGCATCTCGAGGAAGTGACGGTGCCCGACGCGCTCGCGCAGTTGCGCAACGGCACGCTCGACATCGCTGCGATGCACCATGTGCCCGCGCTCGATCGCGATTTCACGCAGTTGCCGCTGCTGTCGACCGAATTCACCGTCGTGATGCGCGAAGGCCACCCGCTCGCGCACGCGCGCCGGTTAGAGGAATTGCTCGATGCCGAGTGGATCGTCACCGTCGGCGCCGAGCAGTTTCCGCACAGCGTGATGGTCGGGATGTTCCAGGCGCACGGGCTGCCGCTGCCGAAGCGGCTCTTGCGCTCGCCGATGTCGTTCGCGGTGACGCTCGGGCTCGTCGCGCGCTCGGACGTGATCGGCTGCTTCACGCGCCCGCTCGCCGCGACGGTCGCGCCGCTCGGCATCCGCACGGCCGAACTCGACGAGCGCATGCCGCGCTTCGACCTGTCGATCATCGCGCGGCGCGACCTGCTGCCCACGCCCGCCGTCACGCAATTCGTCACGTGCCTGCAGCGTGCGGTCAACGAAACGCTCGGCTGAATCGTTCCTGTGTCTGAAACGGCGGCGCACGCAACGCGCCGCCGCCGGGCCCGGTATCGGGGCTTGTCCTAGGCGCCCTGCCGGTATTTTGTCTTGATAATCTTGCGCACGTCGCGCGCCCGCATCGGGTGGGCGAAACGGACAGCCTGCCGCGAAGCCGCGGCCGGCCGAAGGCTTACGGCGCGGCACAACCGCGCACCCATCGAACAAAACGAGGAGTCACCTGGTGAAAAAGATTCTTGCGGCTGTGACCGTTGCCCTGCTCGCCGTATCGGCCGGCAGCGCGTATGCGAAGGACTGGTCGACCGTGCGGTTCGGCGTCGACGCAAGCTACCCGCCTTTCGAATCGAAAGGCGCTGACGGCAAGGTTGTGGGTTTCGACGTCGACCTCGGCAACGAAATCTGCCGCCGCATGAACGCGAAGTGCGTGTGGATCGAAAACGACTTCGACGGGATGATTCCGGCACTGAAGGCCCGCAAGTTCGACGGCGTGCTGTCGTCGATGTCGATGACGCCGGCGCGTCAGGAACAGATCGCCTTCTCGGCGAAGCTGTTCAACACGCCGACCCGCCTCGTCACGAAGAAGGGTGCCGGCCTGATGCCGACGGCCGAATCGCTGAAGGGCAAGTCGGTCGGCGTCGAGCAGGGCACGATCCAGGAAACCTACGCGAAGACGTACTGGGCAGCGAAGGGCGTGAACGTCGTGCCCTACCAGAACCAGGACCAGGTCTACGCCGACCTGATCTCGGGCCGTCTGGACGGCGCGCTGCAGGACGCGGTGCAGGCTGAGATCGGCTTCCTGAAGACGCCGCGCGGCGCGAACTTCGACTTCGCCGGCAAGGATCTCGACGATCCGAAGACGCTCGGCAACGGCGCCGGTATCGGCCTGCGCAAGGAAGACACCGACCTGAAGACGAAGATCGACGGCGCGATCGCCGGCATGCGCAAGGACGGCACGTACGACAAGATCGCGAAGAAGTACTTCGATTTCGACGTCTACGGCAAGTAATCCGCCACGCAAGCGCACGCTTCGCTTCGGCACGAACGGGCTCCGCAAGGAGCCCGTTTTTTTGCGCACGCGGTGCCGGCAGCGTTATTTTTTCCGCACCAACCTGATGATTCACAACGAAAATCGGCGCGTTCTGGCGCCGGTTTGATGGGGGCGAGGAAGGCAACGTACAATCGATCTTCCACGCACACCGGATCATTCGCGGCTGCGCCGCACTCCCCCATCATGCAAACGCAGACCCATCCGCTGATTTCCCCCGCCGTCGGTACCGAACGCCAGATCACGAGCTTTCACTACGGCCCGCGCGGCGGCAAGAAGGTCTACATCCAGTCGTCGCTGCACGCGGACGAACTGCCCGGCATGCTGGTCGCCACGCTGCTGCGCCGCAAGATCGCCGCGCTCGAAACGGCCGGCAAGCTGCGCGGCGAAGTCGTCATCGTGCCCGTGCCGAACCCGATCGGCCTGTCGCAGCACGTGTTCGGCGATCACCTCGGCCGCTTCGAGCTCGGCTCGATGCAGAACTTCAACCGCAATTTCCACGATCTCGCGGCGCTCGTGCTGCCGCACGTCGAAAGCCGCCTCACGAACGACGCGCAGCGCAATCTCGTCGCCGTGCGCACCGCGATGCGCGAAGCGCTCGACGAACAGAAGCCGCGCACCGAACTCGACTCGCAGCGCCTCGCGCTGCAGAAGCTGTCGTTCGACGCCGATATCGTGCTCGACCTGCACTGCGACAACGATGCGGTGATGCACCTGTACACGAACCCCGATCTGTGGGCGGACGTCGAGCCGCTGGCGCGCTATCTCGATGCACAGGCGTCGCTGCTCGCGCTGAATTCGGTCGGCAACCCGTTCGACGAAATCCACAGCTTCTGCTGGTCGGACCTGCGCAACCGCTTCGGCGACCGCTTCCCGATCCCGAACGGCGCGATTTCCGTCACGGTCGAACTGCGCAGCGAACGCGACGTGTCGTACGAATTCGCCGAAAAGGACGCACAGGCGATCGTCGAATACCTGACCGAGCGCGGTGTCGTCGAAGGCACGCCGGCGCCGCTGCCGCCGCTCGCGCATCCGGCCACGCCGCTCGCGGGCACCGATCCGCTCGTCGCGCCCGTGTCGGGCGTGATCGTGTTCCGCACGCCGGTCGGCGCGATGATCGAGGCCGGCCAGGCCGTGGCCGACATCGTCGATCCGCTGACCGATCGTGTCGTCACGCTGAAGAGCAGCGTGTCGGGCGTGCTGTACGCGCGCCAGGTCGTGCGCTTCGCGACGGCCGGCATGGAAGTCGCGCGCATCGCGGGCGCGACCGCGATCCGCACGGGTTCGCTGCTGTCGGCCTGAGCGGCCGGCCCGCGCGCCGGGTCACGGCGCGTATCGGGCATCCCCCGGCGCTCACCCGCGCGCACCAACGAAATCGCCCGCTTGCGCGGGCGATCTGCTTTTCGGAATACCCGGCGCTCCATCCGGCCGGGCGATGGCACGCGTGGGCGTTCAGAACGCCGGCACGATCGCGCCGCCGAACTTCTGGTCGATGAACTTGCGCACGTCGTCCGATTCATAGGCCGCGACGAGTTTCTTCACCCACGGCTTGTCCTTGTCCTGCGCGCGCACGGCGATCAGGTTCGCGTACGGCCCGCGCAGGTCCTCGATCGCGATCGCATCCTTCACCGGCGTGAGCCCGGCCTTCACCGCGTAGTCGGTGTTGATCGACGCGGCATCGACGTCGGGCAGCGCGCGCGGCAGCTGCGCGGAGTCGAGTTCGACGATCTTGATCTTCTTCGGGTTCTCGGCGACGTCGAGCGGCGTCGCGTTCACGCCGTTGGCGCCGACGCCCGGCTTCAGCTTGATCACGCCGTATTTCTGCAGCAGCAGCAGCGCGCGGTTGCCGTTCGACGGATCGTTCTGGATCCCGACCTTCGCGCCCACCGGCAAGTCCTTCAGCGACTTGATCTTCTTCGAATAGAAACCCATCGGCGCCGTGTAGGTGAGCCCGACGTTGACGATCTTGTAGCCGCGCTGCTTGATCTGGCTGTCGAGGAACGGCTGGTGCTGGAAGCCGTTCGCGTCCAGGTCGCCGGCATCGAGCGCCGCGTTCGGCTGCACGTAGTCGTTGAATTCGATGACCTTGATCGCAAGGCCTTCGCGTGCGGCGACCTTCGTCACCTCGGTCCAGATCTGCGCGTCGGGGCCGCTCATCGTGCCGATCTTCAGCGTTTGCGAGTCGGCGTGCGCGCCGGGCGCCGCGAATGCCAGTGCGGCTGCGAGCGCGCCGAGGCCGGTCAGGAATGAACGTCGCATGGTGTCCTCTTGTCCCGTGTCGTTTGTTGGAAGACGGATCGTGGCACGGGGCCGGAACGCCACCAACCAAGCTTATTTCATGTGCATATTCCGGGGCCGGATCGATTCTCAGCCGAATTCGGTATAACCCGCGACGGTACAACCGGGCAGAATTCAGTGTCGCATCGGCGCCACACATTCTTCATATGACAGTCGCTGTCATATTCATTACGTGGCCCCTCGATAAAGTTGCCGCCGGTCCGTGAAAGCGCCCATAGAGAGCGCCGGAACCGCAACTGGACACGCCATTTATTCGCTCGGAGAATCCTTTGAACAAGAAACTGTTGACCATCGCCGTCCTGGCAGCAACGGCCGGCACGGCGCACGCACAAAGCAGCGTGACGCTGTACGGCGTCATCGATGCCGGTATCAGCTACGTGAACCACAGCAAGACCGCCAACGGCGGCTCGGGCAAGCTGTTCAAGTATGACGACGGCGTTGCCCAGGGCAGCCGTTGGGGCCTGCGCGGCACCGAAGACCTCGGCGGCGGCCTGAAGGCGATCTTCGTGCTCGAAAACGGCTTCAACAGCGGTAACGGCACGATCGGCCAGGGCGGCGCGATCTTCGGCCGCCAGGCTTACGTCGGCCTGAGCCAGTCGCAATACGGCACGGTCACGTTCGGCCGCCAGTACTCGTTCTCGACCGACATCCTCGGCTCGAACTACTCGACGGGCGGCAACACGGTCGCGGGTAACTACGCGTACCACGTGAACGACATCGACCAGCTCACGTCGAGCCGCATCAACAACGCCGTGAAGTTCCAGAGCGCGAACTACTCGGGCTTCACGTTCGGCGCGTTGTACGGCTTCTCCAACTCGACGGACTTCGCCGGCGCACCGGCAACGACGTCGGGCACGACGACGACGGCAGGCTCGTCGCGCGCATACAGCTTCGGCCTGAACTACGCGAACGGCCCGTTCTCGCTCGGCGCCGCGTACACGGACATCCGCTTCCCGAGCCAGTCGACGCCGGCATTCTCGACGACGATCGCGAACCTGAGCACGGGCAACGTCCGCGACCTGCGCACCTACGGTGTGGGCGGCCGCTACGTCTGGGGCCCGGCAACGGCATGGCTGCTGTGGACGCGTACGCAGTTCTCGACCGTCTCGGGCGCAGGCGGCACGTTCTACAACGCGTATGAAGCAGGTGCGAAGTACGCGTTCACGCCGGCTCTGTCGGGCGGCCTCGGCTACACGTACACGAACGCGACGCAGAACGGCAACTCGTGGCACTGGAACCAGGTCAACGGTATCGCCGACTACGCACTCAGCAAGCGTACCGACGTGTACGGCCTGGTCGTGTACCAGCAGGCATCGGGCAAGGGCGTGCAAGCGCAGATCGGCTCGAGCACGAGCTACTTCAACACGTCGGGCACGGGTTCGAAGAACCAGATCGCCGCACGTATCGGTATCCGTCACAAGTTCTAAAGCATCCGCTTAACTCGCGGATCACGACGGCAAGAAGCGCCCCGCTCCACGCGGGGCGCTTTTTTATGGGCTTTTAAGTTTCGCTTAATTCTGGGCTGAGAGGATGCTCTCACCCCCCCTGTTGGCCGCCTGAACATCGGCGGCTTTTTTTTTGAACCGCCGACGGCGCCGCCATCGATTGCCCACAAGACAGGATCGGAGGCCATGATGATCGAAGATACCGTTTTCAGCCATCTGCACGCGATTCTGACGTGCCAACACTCGATGCCGGTCCAGAGCTGCCGCGTATCGGTCGAAATGCAGCGCCCGTGGGGGCGGCCGTATCGTCTCGTCGAATGGACGATGCATCTCGACGCACCCGCGCGGCGCCAGATCGTGCCGGCCGAATCGACCGACGAAGAGATCGCCGAGGTCGTCGCGTCGCACGTGCCGGGCCGGCTTTACGGCGACGGCCGGCTGCAGTTCTGAACGCCGTCCCGTTCCACCCGCTGCCTGTCTTTCGGCCTTGCCGCACGCATCGTGCGGCAGTCGGTCTCGTTTGATGCGGCAATGAAACCTGCTACGCTGCGCGTTTTCGTCCACGCAACACATGATGGAAAACGCATTCAACGAACGCGGCGTGATGATCACGCGCAACGGCCTGTCGGCCGCGGGGCAGGTATTCGCGCTGCGTGACATCCGCTACGTCGATGTCGTCAAGATTCCGAAAAACCGCCTCGTGCCGTCGCTGATCTCGCTGATCGGCGCGGCCGCCGCCGTGGCGGGCGGCATCGCCGGATCGAGCGCCGCGCTCGTCGTCGGCGTGATGCTCGCCGTCGTCGGTTATCTCGCGTGGACCACGCAGGACGTCACGTATCGCCTGATGGTCGAGATGCCCGACGGCAAGCGCGAAGCACTGTCGAGCGTCGACGTCGAGTTCGTCGAACGCGTTGCGCAGGTCGTGCGCGATGCGCAGGCCGCAACGACGGCCGGCTGATTCCGTTCGCATCCCTGCACGCTTCGATCCGTGGTGCCCGGCCGCGCGCGGCGCGTTTCGCGTCGCGCAACGGCGCCCTCGATTGCCCCCGTCGAATCGCATTCCACCACCGCCTCGCCTGCGCTGCGTACGCCGACCGCCTAGTATGGAAAGAGCGGCTCGTCGCCGCATCGTCCGAGGAGGCCAGCATGAACGTCCAGACGCTGTCCGGCACGCTTCGCGCGCAGGAACTGCTGATCGTGTCGATGATCCGCGCGCTTCCCCCTGACGCACGCCGTGCGCTCGTCGACCTCTACACCGAACAGATCGCGTTCGCCGAACAGGCCGGCCTCGAAGGCCACGGCGATCGCGCGACGCACGATGCGTTCATCACGCATGCACGCAACCTGCTGATCCGCATCGAAGCACTCGCATAGGCCTGTTCACGCTCGTGACGGGCTTGCGCCGGGGCCCGCGCTTCTCCCGTATTTCCCGCCACGGCAGGCCCGAGCCGCGCAGGTGAGCGCTCACCCACGCGTGCCGCCTTTCGTTCTTGTATTGATAATAATTCTCATTTACACTGGCAAAATTATCAGTTGCCTTTCAATTCGCCGCCCGCCGCATTCCGTGCGCGGGCGGGCCAGCCAGGTGAACGCGTCACCCAGCCAGCCTTCGGGCTTGTTTTCATCAATGGGAGACCACCTGTGCATTGCTATACGCTGGCGCGGCGGCCGATCTGTGCCGCGCTGTTCGGCGCGTTCGGCCTGTCCGCCGCCCCGGCTCACGCCGATTCGTCGCCGCAAGGCGCCACCCCGCCTTCCACCCTGCTCGTTGCCGCGTCCACGCGCGGCGATGCGGCGCTGCTCGATCCCGTCACCGTCACGGCCAACCGCACCGCAACGGCCACGAGCCGCACGGCTGCGTCCGTCTCGGTGATCACCGACGAGGATCTGGAGGAACAGCAGGCCACCAACATCAAGGATGCACTGCGCTACGAGCCGGGCATCACGGTGCGCCGGACCGCGTACCGGCCCGGCACCGCCGCGCTCGGCGGCGGCCGCGACGGCGATTCGAGCATCAACATCCGCGGCCTCGAAGGCAATCGCGTGCTGCTGATGGAAGACGGCATCCGCCTGCCGAACGCGTTTTCATTCGGCCCGCTCGAAGCGGGCCGCGGCGACTACGCCGATCTCGACACGCTCAAGCGCATCGAGATCCTGCGCGGGCCGGCGTCGGCGCTCTACGGCAGCGACGGCCTGACCGGCGCGGTGAACTTCATCACGAAGGATCCGCGCGACCTGCTGTCGATCTACAACAAGCCCACCTACTTCTCGTTCCGGCCGAGCTACGACTCGGCCGACCGCAGCATCGGCGCGACCGTATCGGCCGCGGGCGGCAACGATCGCGTCCAGGGAATGATCATCGCCGACGGGCGGCGCGGCCACGAGGTCGACACGCGCGGCAGCAACAACTCGGCGAGCACGCTGCGCACCACGTCGAATCCGCAGGACGTCTATTCGGAATCGCTGCTCGGCAAGCTCGTGCTGACGCCCACCGCGCGCGACACGTTCAAGCTCACCGCCGAAACGGTGCAGCGGCGCGTGAGCACCGACGTGCTGTCCGCGATCAATCCGCCGACCACGCTCGGCCTCACGACGAACGACCGGCTCGAACGCAACCGCTTCAGCGTCGGCTACGATTTCCGCGACGATGCGTTTCGCTGGTTCCAGACCGCGCACGTGCAGTTCTACTACCAGGACGCAAAGCAGGACCAGTACGCGTTCGAGACGCGCGGCGCGCCGCTGAAATCGCGCTCGCGCGACAACCAGTACAAGGAACGCACGTTCGGCGGCTCGGCGTTCGCCGAAAGCGGCTTCGCGACCGGGCCGTTCGCGCACAAGCTGCTGTATGGCGTCGACGGCAGCGTGTCGCGCGTGACGAACCTGCGCGACGGCACGGTGCCGGGCGTCGGCGAAGCGTTCCCGAACAAGGCGTTTCCCGACACCGACTACACGCTGTTCGGTGCGTTCCTGCAGGACCAGATCGGCTACGGCCGCCTGCTCGTCACGCCGGGCCTGCGCTTCGACACGTACCGGCTGAGCCCGACCGCAAACGATCCGCTGTTCACCGGCAAGGCCGTGTCGACCAGCGCGAACGAACTGTCGCCGCGCGTCGCCGTGCTCTACGAGATCACACCGGCGGTCATTCCGTACGTGCAGTACGCGCACGGCTTCCGCGCACCGACACCCGACCAGGTGAACAGCAGTTTCTCGAACCCGGTGTACGGCTACACGTCGATCGGCAATCCGAACCTGAAGCCCGAGACGAGCGATACCTTCGAAGCCGGGCTGCGCGGCAAGGCCGGCACCGGCTACGGCGTCGTGCGCTACAGCGCGGCCGCGTTCACGGGCCGCTACCGCAACTTCATCTCGCGCACAACGATCGCCGGCAGCGGCCGGCCGGCCGACCCGTCCGTGTTCCAGTACGTGAACTTCGCCGACGCGCGCATCCACGGCCTCGAAGGCCGTGCCGAATGGGTGATGCCGAACGGCATCACGCTGAAGACGGCGATGGCGTTCACGAAGGGCTCGACGCAGAACGACGGCGCGGCAAGCCAGCCGCTCAACACCGTCAACCCGTTCTCCGCCGTGTTCGGCGTGCGCTACGAACCGACCGAACGCTGGTTCGTGCAGACCGACCTGCTGTTCCAGGCCGCGAAACGCGACAAGGACATCGACAAGTCCGACTGTTCGAACAAGACGTGCTTCTCGCCGCCGTCGTCGTTTGTCGTCGACCTGCGCGGCGGCTACCGCTTCAACAAGCACGTGAGCGCGACGATCGGCATCCGCAACCTGTTCGACCGCAAATACTGGAACTGGTCGGACGTGCGCGGCATCGCAGCCGATTCGCAGGTGCTCGATGCATATACGTCGTCCGGCCGCACGGTCGCCGTCAGCATGAAAGTGGATTTCTGATGCGCGCCGCCCGCGCAACCACCTCAACCGTTACTCGAAGGAGTCCGACATGATGCAATCCGCCCTTCCCGGTCAACCGGCCACGCCGGCCCGCGCGGCCGCCGCGCTGCGCGACGCGTTCGTCAAGCTCAAGACCGAGCGCCAGCTGCGCAACCGCGACGTCGCGCAGGCGCTCGGCGTCAGCGAAGGCGAGGCGCTCGCCGCGTTCGTCGGCGAGCACGTCGTGCGGCTCGACGCGCGCTTTCCGGCGATGTTCGAGGAAATGCCGCGCCTCGGCCGCGTGATGGCGCTCACGCGCAACGACACGGCCGTCCACGAGAAGGACGGCGAATATGCGCAGATGAGCCATGACGGGCCCGTCGGCCTCGCGCTCGGCGATATCGACCTGCGCATCTTCTATCGTCACTGGGTGTCGGCGTTCGCGGTGCGCGACGAGACCGCGCACGGCCCGCTGAAGAGCCTGCAGTTCTTCGACGCGCAGGGACATGCGATTCACAAGGTCTACCTGCGCGCGCACAGCGACCACGCCGCGTACGACGCGTTCGTCGAGCGCTGGCGCGCGCCGTCGCAGGAGCCGGGACTCGAGGTCGCGGCCGCCGCGCCGAAAACGCCCGAGCGCGCCGACACCGAGATCGACGTCGCGGGTTTTCGCGCCGCGTGGGACGCGATGACCGACACGCACCAGTTCTTCGGCATCACGCAGCGCTTCGGCGTGAGCCGCATGCAGGCGCTGCGCCTCGCCGATCCGCAATACGCGTATCCGGTCGAAACCGCGCATGCGCTGCGCCACGTGCTCGAACAGGCCGCCCGGAGCGGGCAGCCGATCATGGTGTTCGTCGGCAACGCGGGGATGATCCAGATTCATACGGGCCCGGTCGCGAACGTGCGCGAGGTCGGCGCGTGGATCAACGTGCTCGATCCGGGCTTCAACCTGCACGTGCGCGAGGACCTGATCGCCGCCGCGTGGGTCGTGAAGAAGCCGACGAGCGACGGCATCGTCACGTCGCTCGAGCTGTTCGACCGGCAGGGCGACCACGTCGCGCTGCTGTTCGGCGAACGCAAGCCCGGCAAGGTCGAACGCGACGACTGGCGCGCGCTCGTCGCGACGCTGCCGGCTTCGGCTCGCGGAGGCGCGCGGTGAGCGCGCGACCGTTCGATCCGCGCCGCCGCGCGATGCTGGCGGGCGCGGCGGCCGGCGCGCTCGCCGGCGCGCTGCCCGGCAGCGTGCTCGCCCAGGCTGCACCGGCTGCGCCGAAGCGCGTGGTCGTGATCGGCGGCGCACTCGCGGAAACCGCGTTCGCGCTCGGCGGCGCCGAGACGCCGCGCTACCGGCTCGTCGGCGCCGACACGACCTGCACGTATCCCGATGCCGCGAAGCGTTTGCCGAAAGTCGGCTACCAGCGCGCGCTGTCGGCCGAGGGGCTGCTGTCGCTGCGGCCCGATCTCGTGCTCGCGTCGGCGGAAGCCGGCCCGCCCACCGCGATCGCGCAGGTGAAAGGCGCCGGCGTCGCGGTGACGACGTTCGACGAACGGCACGACGTCGAATCGGCCCGCGCGAAGATCACGGGCGTCGCGCAGGCGCTCGACGTGCGCGACGCGGGCACCGCGCTGCTGCAACGTTTCGATCGCGACTGGCAGGCCGCGCGTGACGCGGTCGCTGCCCCCGCGCCCGGCGGCGCGCAGCCGCCGCGCGTGCTGTTCGTGCTGAACCATACCGGCAACCAGGCGCTCGTCGCCGGCCAGCGCACGGCCGCCGACGCGATGATCCGCTACGCGGGCGCACGCAACGCGATGCAGGGTTTCGATCACTACAAGCCGCTGACGACCGAGGCGCTCGCCGCCGCCGCGCCCGACGTCGTGCTGATTTCCGACGAAGGGCTCGCGGCCGTCGGCGGGCGCGCGGCGCTGCTCGCCACGCCCGGCTTCGGCGCGACGCCGGCCGGCCGCGCGCAACGCGTCGTGTCGCTGGATGCCCTGTTCCTGCTCGGCTTCGGCCCACGCCTGCCGCTCGCCGTCACGACCCTGCACCGACGGCTGTCGGATGCGCTCGCCTGATCCCGGATCGCCCCGATGCCCGCTCATGCTTCGCCCTTCCCCGCCCCGTCGCCCGCGTCGCGCTCCGGCGCCGCGCGCATGGGCACGTCGCGCCGCTTCGCGCCGTTCGCGCTGGCCACGCTCGCCGTTCTCGTGTGCGCGATGTCCGTCGTCGCGCTGTGCGTCGGCGCGTACCGCATTCCGCTCACGGAAGCCTGGGCCGCGCTGACCGGCGATGCCGCCGCGCAGCAGGCGCGCGCGGTGCTGCTCGACATCCGCGCGCCGCGCGTCGCGCTCGCACTGCTGGTCGGCGGCGGCTTCGGCGCGGCCGGCGCCGCGATGCAGGCACTGTTCCGCAACCCGCTCGCCGATCCGGGGCTCGTCGGCGTGTCGAGCGGCGCGGCACTCGGCGCGACCACGATGATCGTGCTCGGCCCCGTGCTGTTCGCCGCACACGCAAGTGCCGCCGCGTTGCCCGTCGCCGCGTTCGCGGGCGCGCTCGCGGTCGCCGCGCTCGTCTACCGGCTCGCCGCGGCGCGCGGCCGGCTCGCGTTGCCGCTGCTGCTGCTCGCCGGCATTGCGATCAATGCGCTGGCCGGCGCGGCGATCGGGCTGCTCACGTTCGTCGCCGACGATGCGCAGTTGCGCTCGCTGACCTTCTGGAGCCTCGGCAGCCTCGGCGGCGCGCAATGGTCCGCGCTCGCGGCCGTCGCGCCGTGCGTCGCGCTCGGCTGCGTGCTGCTCGCACGCGAACGCGACGCGCTGAACGCGTTGCAGCTCGGCGAAACCGAGGCGCTGCACCTCGGCGTGCCCGTGCAGCGCCTGAAGCGGCGCGTGCTCGTTGCGGTCGCGC
This sequence comes from Burkholderia sp. COPS, assembly GCF_019425585.1. Classification (NCBI taxonomy): domain Bacteria; kingdom Pseudomonadati; phylum Pseudomonadota; class Betaproteobacteria; order Burkholderiales; family Burkholderiaceae; genus Burkholderia; species Burkholderia sp. COPS. The sequence goes on from NZ_WIXR01000032.1 coordinate 43,868, forward strand.
TCGCGGTCGGCGCGTTGGTCTCGTGCGCCGGCATCATCGGCTTCATCGGGCTCGTCGCGCCGCATTGCGTGCGCCTCGCGTGCGGCCCCGACCAGCGCGTCGTGCTGCCCGGCGCCGCGCTGCTCGGCGCGTTGCTGACGCTCGCCGCCGATCTCGCCGCGCGCACGGTCGCGGCGCCGGCCGACATTCCGCTCGGCGTGCTGACCGCGCTGCTCGGCGCACCGTTCTTTCTCGCGCTGCTGTGGAAAAGCCGCGGCGCGCTCGGCGGGTAACCCTTTCTTCACGACGACCATGCTGACCGCTCACCATCTCGACGTCGCGCGCCGCCACAACGCGATCCTCCGCGACCTGTCGCTGTCGATCGAACCGGGCCGCGTGACCGCGCTGCTCGGCCGCAACGGCGCGGGCAAGAGCACGCTGCTGAAGACCTTCGCCGGCGAGCTGACCGGCAGCGTCGCGCCGAACGGCGTGCGCGTGACCGGCGACATCACGCTGAACGGCGAACCGCTCGCGCGCATCGACGCGCCGCGCCTCGCGTGCCTGCGCGCGGTGCTGCCGCAGGCCGCGCAACCGGCCTTCCCGTTCAGCGTCGACGAAATCGTGCTGCTCGGCCGCTATCCGCATGCGCGGCGCAGCGGCGCGACGCCGCATCACGATCGCGACATCGCGTGGCGCGCGCTCGAACGCGCGGGCGCCGACGCGCTCGTCGGCCGCGACGTCACCACGCTGTCGGGCGGCGAACTCGCACGCGTGCAGTTCGCGCGCGTGCTCGCGCAGCTGTGGCCGGACGACGAGGCGACGGAAAGCGGCCCGCGCTACCTGCTGCTCGACGAACCGACCGCCGCGCTCGACCTCGCGCACCAGCACCGGCTGCTCGACACCGTGCGCTCGGTCGCGCGCGAATGGCGGCTCGGCGTGCTCGCGATCGTCCACGATCCGAACCTCGCCGCGCGGCACGCGGATACGATCGCGATGCTCGCCGACGGCACGATCGTCGCGCACGGCACGCCGCGCGACGTGATGACGCCCGCGCATATCGCGCAGTGCTACGGGTTTTCCGTGAAGATGGTGGAAACCGGCGACGGTGCGCCGCCGGTCATGGTCCCGGCGTGACGCCGAGGACGCGTGCCGGGCGGCCGCTTCCTGCCCGTTGATCAGCACGTTCGACTTTCAAGCGACCTCATTCGCGCTTCGCGCTTCCCCTTCGAGGAAACCCCATGCCGCTTCCGATGACCCGCATCATCCTGTACGTCCAGGACGTCACGCTGCTGAAGGCGTTCTATCAACGCCATTTCGATCTGCCCGTCATCGAGGAAATCGACGGTCAATGGGCGGTGCTCGACGCGGGTGCGATCGAACTCGCCCTGCATCTGGCGGGCCTGGCGTTCCGCCACGCGGCCGCGCCGTCGAATGCGCCCCCCGCGACGAACAACGTGAAGCTCGTCTTCCGGATCGACGCCGACATCGAAGCGCATCGCGGCCGTCTCGCGCGCGACGGCGTCACCGTGCGCGACGTCAAGCGCTTCGACGGATTCCCGTACCGGCTGCTCGACGGCATCGATCCGGAAGGCAATGTCTTCCAGGTGATGCAGCCGGACTGAACGCCGCCGCGCCGCCTCGCCGCCGCGCGTCAATGCCCGACGTCGGCCGCGCCGAAGGTCCGCATCTTCCATCCGAGCCGCACGGCCAGCATCCGCATCGAAAAACCGGCCGCCAGCGCGACCACGGTCGCCGCGCCCGCATCGACCGCGAGATGCTGCATCCCGACGTACAAAGCGCCCGTCACGAACGCGACGCTCGCGTACAGTTCCTCGCGCAGGATCAGCGGCATCTCGTTGCACAGCAGGTCACGCAGCATCCCGCCGCACACGCCGGTGATCGCGCCGGCCAGCACGACGATGATCGGCGCGGCGCCGGTCGACGCGCCGATGTCGCAGCCGATGATCGTGAACGCGGCGAGGCCGATCGCGTCGACGGTGACGAACAGCGTCTTCATTCGCGCGACATGCCGGGCGGCCCACGATGCGACGGTTGCCGCGGCGAGCGTGATCACCAGGTATTCGGGATGCGCGATCCAGCCGAGCGGATAGTGGCCGAGCAACACGTCGCGCACGGTGCCGCCGCCGAGCGCCGTCACCGCACCGACGAGCGCGAGCCCGAAGCGGTCCATCCCGCGCCGCATGCCCATCAGCGCACCCGACATCGCTTCCGCGACGATCGCAATCAGATAAAGCGTATGCATGGTGCGCGTCAGTCGTCGGTACGGAACAGGTCGAGCACGCGTTCGCGCTCGGCCGCGTCGACGGCCGCGGGCAGCGGCGCGTCGGGTTTGCCGCTGCCGGCCGGCGCATCGGAGGCGTCCTGTGCTGCCGCGCCGCCGCACGCGAAGCGGCTGCGGATGTACGGCGGCACGTCGGCCGTGCACGTGCCGCGCGCGTATTCGGCGTAGACGAAATCGCCGTCGACGAGCGCGACGTCCTGCGGCGGCGTCGCATCGACCGGCGTGCGTCCGTCGACGGCCGTCTTCATGTAGTCGAGCCAGACCGGCAGCGCCAGCGTCGCGCCGGTCGCGCGCCCCATCGGGCGCGGCGTGTCGTAGCCGAGCCACGCGACCGCGACGATGCCCGACGAGTAGCCGGCGAACCACACATCCTTCGACCCGTTCGACGTGCCCGTCTTGCCGGCCGCGTCGTCGCGGCGCAGCGCGAGCGCGCCGCGCGCGGTGCCGGCCTTCACGACGTCGCGCAGCATGCTGTCCATCAAGAACGCGTTACGCGCCGACACGACGCGCGCACCTTCCGGCGTCGTGGCCTCGTACATCGCGCCGCCGTGGCGCTGCTTCACCGACAGGATCAGGCGCGGCTCCATTCGCGTCCCGCCGTTCGCGAACACGCTGTACGCGCTCGCGAGTTCGAGCGGCGTCACCGCGCCCGCGCCGAGCGCGAGCGGCAGCGACGCCGGATTGCGCTGCGCGTCGAAACCGAAATGCACCGCGTGCTGCTGCACGTAGCGCGCGTCGGTGGCCTGCATCAGGCTGACCGCGACCAGGTTCTTCGAGCGCACGAGCCCGCGCCGCACCGGGATGAAACCCTCGTAGCGGTTGCCGAAATTGCGCGGACGCCACGGCCGCGCGCCGGTTTCCTCATGGGTGAGCGTGCGCTGCGTATCGTCGACGAGTACACCCGGGAAGTAGCCCTTCTCCAGCGCGGCCGAATAGACGAACGGCTTGAAGCTCGAACCCGGCTGGCGATACGCCTGCAGCGCATGGTCGAACACGTTGCGATTGAAATCCACGCCGCCGACGAGCGCGAGCATGTCGCCGGTGGCCGCATCGAGCGACACGAGCGCGCCTTCGAGCCCGTTGCGCGCATCGCGCTTCGCGCCCGGCTGCCGGCTCAGCTGACGCTGCAGCGCGGCTTCGGCCGCGCGCTGGTCGCGCATCGAGATCGTCGTCGTCACATCGAGGCCGAGCGTATAGGCGTCGTCGTGAAAGCGCTCGACCATCATCCGGCGCGCGCGTTCGGCGACGTACGGCGCGGCGACGATCCCGGGCGGCGGCGTGGTCGCCAGCGCGATCGGCGCGTCGACGGCCGCGCGATAAGTCGCATCGTCGAGCTGGCCGAGTGCATGCATCCGCCCGAGCACGTAGTTGCGCCGCGCGGTCGCGCGCGCCGGATTGACGACCGGGTTGAACGCGGACGGCGCCTTCGGCAGCCCCGCGAGCACGGCCGCCTCGCCCGCGTTCAGCGCGTCGAGCGGCTTGCCGAAATACACGTTCGCCGCCGCCGCGAAACCGTATGCGCGCTCACCCAGGTAGATCTCGTTCATGTACAGCTCGAGCAGCTTGTCCTTGCTGTATTCACGTTCGAGCTTGGCCGCCATCAGGATCTCGGCGAGCTTGCGGCTCAGCACCTTGTCGCGCGTCAGGTAGAAGTTGCGCGCGACCTGCATCGTGATCGTGCTGCCGCCCTGCCCCGGCTGCCCCGTCACGACGTTCGCGAACGTCGCGCGCGCGAGGCCGCCGACATCCACCGCGCCGTGCTGATAGAACTTCGCGTCCTCGGCCGCGAGCAGCGCGTGCCGCATCAGCGGCGGGATGCGTTCGAGCGGCACGAACTCGCGCCGCTCGACGCCGTATTCGGCGAGCAGGTCGCCGTCGCGCGAGAAGATCCGCAGCGGCAGCGCGGGACGATAGACGGCGAGGTGCTCGACGGACGGCAGCTGCGTCCAGATGCGATGGATCGTCCATGCGCCGATGCCCGCGCACGCGAGCGTCAGGCCGAGCAGCGCGCCCGCGAGCGTGCGCCATGCGCGACGGCGGCGCGGCGGCGGCACGGGCGGCGGCGGAGGGGATGCGGTGTGGTCGGTCATGTCGGGCTCCTTCTTCGATGCTGCGACGGCCGGCGCGCGATATGCACCGACCGTCACGAAAGGCGCGCATTGTCGAAGGGATCGCGCGAAACCGGAACATTCTTTAGCCAAAGTTTGGCAGGCTAAATTTTATTTAGGAAAGTGCGTCGGGCCGCTCACGTCGAACATGCGGGCACGTCAAACACGGCCGGGAGAACCGCGCTGCGCGCGATCCGTTTCGCCTGTAGCATCGTGGGATGTTCGATCGATACCTCGCCCTGTGGGGCCTCGTACCCGACGGCGGCCCGATCCTGACCGCGAGCGGCGGCCTGTTGCCCGTTCTCTGGCAGGCGCAGCCTGCGATGCTGAAGGTCGCCACCTGCGACGAAGAGCGGCGCGGCAACGCGCTGATGACGTGGTGGAACGGGCACGGCGCGGCGCAGGTGTGGCAGCACGACAGCGACGCGATCCTGCTCGAGCGCGCGCAGCCCGCGCCGTCGCTGGCCCATTTGTCCGCATCGGGTCACGACGACGACACGATGCGCATCGCATGCGGCGTCGTCGCCCGGCTGCACGCGCATCGCGCGCCGGAGCCGGTTTCGGTCGTGCCGTTGCGCGACTGGTTCCGTTCGCTGCTGTCGGATGACGTCGGCAACGACGTGCTGCATCGCTCGGCAACGATCGCGCGCGAGCTGCTGGCCGGGCCGCCCGTCGACGAAGTCGTCCTGCACGGCGACATCCATCACGACAACATTCTTCATTTCGGCGATCGCGGCTGGCTCGCGATCGACCCGAAAGGGTTGCGCGGCGATCGTGCGTTCGACTACGCGAACCTGTTCTGCAATCCCGCGCACGAGATCGCGGCCGATCCGGCGCGCTTCACGCAACGCGTCGTGTGCGTGTCCGATGCCGCGCGACTCGATCGCCGTCGGCTGCTGCAGTGGATTCTCGCGTGGGCGGGCCTGTCGGCCGTGTGGCTGATGGAGGATGACTTGCTGCCCGACACGCGGTTGCAGGTTGCGCGACTCGCGGCAATCTCGCTCGATCTGTAGCGATACGCACCGGCCATGAAAACGGGGCCGGTAACGCACGCCCGCTGATGGACGGTCATGCCCGGCGCATCATGCTCGAGCGTCAATCACTGCATGAGCCAGGCCGACGCTGCCGTGAACCAATTATTTTGGCGTCTGATACATTCGATTCGCATCCGTTTCCGGGACACGTCATGAAACTTCGAACCGTGTATTTGAAGGTGAGTGATATGGAGACGTCCGCTTCTTTCTGGGAGCGGCTACTTGGATACGCACCGCTCAAGCGGTCCGGCAAGTGGACCGAATTCATGATCGGCACAAACAGACTGGGCCTTTTGTTAAACGATTTCGGAGACGAGATAAAAGGTAGCGGCTCCGTCCCTGTCTTCGAGTTCGAAGAAAAGGCGCTTCACGAATTCGTGAAGCGGGCAACAGAAAACGGAGCCTCCATCGTGATGGACGGATTGAAGATCGAGTCCATGAAAAGCATTGTATTGAGCAGCCCCGACGGACACGAGTTCGAGCTTTGCATGTGCCGCGACTAGCCCGCGGCTTTCCACTTCATCGCACGTCCTGCGAACGACCGCTTGGCGGCGACGAAGGGCCGTTGCAAGAGTTGCGACGAATGTCGATCACGCAATCCGGCCGGGTGATCGCTTCGCTCCGTTCACCTGCCCCAACAGCTTCATGCACAGGCATCCGACATGAGCAAACGCCACCTCAGGCGTTTTCGCCCATCGTCAGGATGATCTTTCCGACGTTCACGGCCGACTCCATCCGTCGATGGGCAGCCGCGGCATCGGCGAGAGGAAACACGCTGTCGACGACCGGTTCCAGGCCTGCCCCTCCCGCAAAGCGGTCCAGCCAATGTTCACGAAACCGTCGGACCATCGCGTGTTTCTCGCGCTGGTCGCGCGACTTCATCACCGTGCCGATGATTTGCAGATGACGGTACAGGATCTGTTCGAGGCTCACGCTCACGTCACCGCCCCCACCCAGAATGCCGACCTGCACCAGCCGCCCTCCGTTTGCGAGCGATGCGATGTTCCGCGCGAAATACGGTGCACCGACGAAGTCGATAACCACGTCGACACCGCGCTTGTCTGTCTTGTCGGCGATGACTTCCGCGAAGTCCTGCGTCTTGTAGTCGATCGCATGGTCCACACCCAGTTGAACGATCCGTTCCAGCTTCGAAGCTTCGGCGGTCGCGAATATCGTCGCGCCGGTTGCGTAGGCCAGCTGGACTGCTGCGGAACCCACTCCGCCCGCCGCCGCGTGAACCAGCACCGAATCGCCATGCTGCAACCGGCCAAGATGCAACAACGCTTCGTGCGCAGTGACGAAGACTTCCGGTATCGCCGCCGCGTGCACGTAGTCGATCGTTGCGGGAATGGGCATCGCCATTCTCCAGTCGATGCGCGCCAGTTCTGCATAGGCCCCGCCGCCCACTACGCCCATGACACGATCGCCGACCTTGTAACCCTGAACGGAAGGTCCGGTCTCGATCACCTCGCCGGCGATTTCGAGCCCCATGATCGTCGAGTCGCCGAAGTTCGGCCGGCCGTATCCTCCTCGCCGATGCGTAAGATCCGCGCGATTCACGCCTGCGGCATGGACGCGCACCAGCAGATCGTCGGGACGAACTTCGGGTGCCTGGACCTCGGCGAGCTGGAGAACCTCGGCCTCGCCGAATTCGCTGAATGTGATGGCTTTCATTTCACACCTTCCTGCGTCATGGATGAATGGCCGGCGACATCGTCGGACCGAGGTTGCGCGCCAAGCGTTGCCTGCGCCGCGGCGGATGCCGAGATCGCCGCGGGAAACCCCGCATAGAACGCGAGGTGAGTGATGGCCGCCGACAGCTCTTCCCGCGTGACACCGTTCGTCACGGCACGACGCAGGTGCGCCGGCAACTCGTCGAGATGGCCGCCCGCGATCAGCGCGGCGACGGTCACGAGGCTGCGGTCGCGCGGCGACAGCGCCGGGTCGTTCCAGATGCGCGGATAGAGCGTGTCGTCGACGAATGCCGAGAGCGTCGGCGTAAAGGCGCGTGCGGCTTCCCGCGGGCTGCTGAAATCTGCATGAGACATGTCGGTGCTCCTTTTAAACCTGGCTGATGAATTTGCGTGTCAGGTAATACTCGATGCCCTCGGCGCCGCCTTCCGAACCATGGCCGCTTTCCTTCATGCCGCCAAACGGGAGTTCGGTCGAGACGATGCGGTACTGGTTGATGCCGATCATGCCGGCTTCGAGACCGTCTGCCACATCGATGGCCGTGCGCGCACTGCTCGTGAACGCGTAGGCGGAGAGCCCGTACGGCAACCGGTTCGCTTCGGCGAGCCCGTCGGCGAGCGCATCGAAGCGCATCAGCACCGCGATCGGGCCGAACGGCTCTTCGTGCATCACGCGCGCGTCCTTCGGGACGTCGGCCAGCACCGTGGGCTCGAAGAAGTACCCTTCACCGTCGATGCGCTTTCCGCCGGCGAGAACCGTTGCGCCACGCTCCACCGCATCGGCGATGAGTTCCTCCATCTTGGCGAGCTGGCGCGGATTGGCCAGCGGCCCGACCTGCGTGCCCGCATCCATGCCGTTCCCGACCTTGAGCGCGTTGGCGGCACGCACGAAGTGCCCGACGAACGTGTCGTAGACTTCGCGCTGGATCAGGAAGCGCGTCGACGAGATGCAGATCTGGCCCGTCCCGCGAAAGCGGTTCGCCGCGCCTTCGACCGCAGCCTTCTCGACATCCGCATCGTTGAAAACGAGGACGGGCCCGTGGCCGCCCAGCTCCAGCGTGATGGGTTTGACGCCTTCGGCTGCGCGCGCCGACAGCAGACGGCCGATCGGCACCGAGCCCGTGAACGTCACCTTCCGGATGACCGGGGAAGCGATCAGGTGCTTCGACACCTCGTCGGGCACGCCGAACACGACTTGAAGCACGCCCTTCGGCAAACCGGCGTCATCCAGTGCGCGTGCCAGCGCGAGCGCCGTTGCGGGGCTTTCCTCGCCGGGTTTGATGATGACGCTGCATCCGGCGGCGAGTGCGGCGGACAGCTTGCGCGCCGGGGTAATCGCCGGAAAATTCCACGGCGTGAAGGCGGCGACAGGCCCGATCGCCTGTTTCTTCACGAGCTGCTGCACACCCGGGCGGTTGGACGGCACCACGCGGCCGTCGATACGACGCGCCTCTTCGGCGAACCATTCGAAATAGTCGGCGGCCCGCAGGACTTCGTCGCGGCTTTCCGCCAGCGGTTTGCCTTCCTCGAGCGTCATGACGGTCGCGATGTGCTCGGCGCGCTCGCGCATCAGCTCCGCCCCGCGCTTGAGAACGCGCGCGCGTTCGGCCGGCACGGTGTTGCGCCAGACGTCGAACGCCTGCGCGGCGACCTGCAGGGCGCGATCCAGGTCGGCTGCCGTCGCCAGCGGCACGCGCCCGATCTCGATTTGCGTGGCGGGATTGATCACCGGCGCCGTTTCGCGTTCGCTCGCGCCGATCCATTCGCCGTTGATGAAAAGGTGAAGTGCGTCGTAACTGATGTCCATGGTATTGCCTTCTATGGTTAGGAATACGATTCAATATGTGTTCGCCGCGAGCCGGATAGGGGAACCGCGCCACGCCGTGTCGGGCCGAGCTCGGGTTTCAAACGTCCGTGTTCTGACTGCCTGACTTCGGGACCCAGTCTAGGGGTGAAGCCGGCGGCAACTTAGAGGGGCCGGAAAGAATGAATCTTGTCTCGGGAGAGAAAATCCCCTGCCGGCATGAAGGCATATTGAAAGGATGCGCAAAAACGACACGCTCTTGCGCGCTGACTGCATGGAACAGGCGCGCGCTCTATGATCACTGGCTCGCGCGGGCCGAAACGCAGCGATTCGACGAAAAATTCAAAACCAGGGTGCGTAATGGACAAGGTTCACACCATGTCGGTGTTTGCGAAAGTGGTCGAGATGGGCAGTTTCACGGCTGTCGCAAACCACCTCGATACGACGGTCGGCAACATTTCCCGAGCGGTCTCGGTACTCGAGGACAATCTCAATACGCGGTTGCTGCAGCGCTCGACGCGACGGCTCGTGGTCACCGATGCGGGGCGACGTTTTTACGAGCGCAGCGTTGCGATCCTGTCGGACATCGAGCGGGCAGAAGCGGAAGCCCGCGATGCGCTCCTGGAGCCGCGCGGTGTATTACGCGTGCACGCGGTTCCCGGATTGGGCCGTCGACTGGTTTCGCAAGCCGTGCTGGCCTATCGAAGCGCATACCCGGAAGTATCGGTCGATCTCATGCTGTCGCAGCGAATGCCGAATCTGCTGGAAGAGCAGCTCGACGTGGCGATCGTGATTGCGCGCACCCTGCCGGACTCGGCGTATGTGAGCCAGAAGATCGGTGCAAGCCATTGCGTTCTGGCGGCATCGCCCGATTATCTGGCACGGCATCCGGCTCCCGAATGTGTGGAAGATCTCGCCGATCACACGTGTGTGCTCCTCAGCACGGTCGATTACGCACCCGACGAGTGGCATCTGCAAGGCAGGGCCGGTGACGCGGTGTATCGTCCGACGGGATCGTACTTCGGTGTCAACGACATGGATGCCATGTCCACTGTGTTGCAGGAAGGCGCCGGAATCGGGCTGATCGCCGCCTTCTCGGCAATCGACGAGTTGCGAAAAGGATCGCTCGTTCGTGTCCTGCCTCAATTCCACACCGCTCAGCGCAACGTGTATGCGATGTATTCGTCCCGTCAGTTCGTCGACGCGAAAATCAAACGGTTCATCGATGTACTGAAGGTGCGGGTAGGTGACCAGTTGAATGCGTATGCGGAGGAGCTCGCCATCACGGTCTCATGAGCCACTTCGCGGTCGGCATGGGTATCCGGTTTCGCGGTGCCGCCCTCCTCGCATTGAGCGTATGCGGTTGTGACACTGCCATTACGGCGGATCGACGAATCCGCATACCGTGCCGCTCGTGCCGGACTCGATGTGTCGCGACCGGTTCCCGATCCATTGCAGCCGTTCGCCGACGTTCCGCCCCACGAAGCGCCCGAAAAAAAACCGCCGGCTTGCACCGGCGGCCTTTCGTGTCCGACTTGCGCGGCGCTTCAGCGCGCCGGATTCAGCGTCAGGTTCATGTGACGGTTCACGTCTTTGTACAGCAGGTAGCGGAAGCGGCCAGGGCCGCCCGAATAGCATGCCTGCGGGCAGAACGCGCGCAGCCACATGAAATCGCCCGCTTCGACCTCGACCCAGTCCTGGTTCAGGCGATAGACGGCCTTGCCTTCGAGCACGTACAGCCCGTGCTCCATCACGTGCGTTTCAGCGAACGGAATCACGCCGCCCGGTTCGAACGTCACGATGTTCACGTGCATGTCGTGGCGCATGTCGCTCATGTCGACGAAGCGCGTCGTCACCCATGCGCCGTTGGTACCCGGCATCGGGATCGGCTCGACGTCCTGCTCGTTGGTCACGAATGCTTCCGGCAGCGGAATGCCGTCGACGGCCTGGTAATGCTTGCGCACCCAGTGGAAACGCACTGCGGCATCGCTGACGTTGTGCAGCGTCCAGTCGGCGCCCGGCGGAATGAACGCGTAGCCGCCCGGCGTCAGCACGTGCTTCGTGCCCTGCAGCGTCAGCTCCGCTTCGCCTTCGACGACGAACAGCACGGCTTCGGCGTTCTTGTCCTGCTCGGGCTTGTCGCTGCCGCCGCCCGGGTTCACTTCGACGATGTACTGCGAGAAGGTTTCCGCGAAACCCGACAGCGGGCGGGCGATCACCCACAGGCGCGTGTTCGTCCAGAACGGCAGCCAGCTCGTGACGATGTCGCGCATCACACCCTTCGGGATCACCGCGTACGCCTCGGTGAACATCGCGCGATCGGTCAGCAGATCGGTCTGCGGCGGGTGGCCGCCGTGCGGCGCGTAATACGTTGTCTTAGACATAGTGCATCCAGGCAATGGGTTGGTCCGGCCCCGGGCGCCAACGGCATCGGCGACACGCATGCGTGTGGGGCACGCATGCGGCGGCGGGACATCGTTGCCGGGGTGGCTTGAAAGCGCACGCGCCTTCGTTCGGTCGGCCAGGCTTCGCGACGGGTTCGTCCGGTTCATCGGACGCAGCGGCCCATGCTTGTGGCCGGCGGCCGGGCCGTGGCGCTCGCGTTCATGCGGCGACGCGCGGCCGGCGGCACGGTTCGACGCCGTACGCGAGCATCGCCGACGATAGCGAAGTCGTTCGCAATCGACCAATTAAATGTTGCGATGGATTCCATTCGATTTCCCACTACCTGCCGGCACCCGCGATACGCGGTGACGGAGCGCGGCGCGACGGTCTGACTATCCGGGAAATCCTGACGGGCGGGCCGTGCAAACGCACGCCGGCGGCGCTGGAGGCGCGGGTATGCACTGCGGTCACGCCCGTCGCGCACGCGGGTCGCGATACATCCGGTTACGCAGATCGGCGTGCGCCGAAGCGTGCAAGGCTGCGAGCCGTTCCGCACCGATCATGAGCCGTCGTCGGACCGAAACGGGGCAACGGGACAGAACGCGGATCGAACGGGGGTCGAACGGAACGCCAAGGATGTCGACGCTGCGCGAACGCATTCCGTCGCGAGAGGCGGTGTAGCCGGAAAACGGGGAAATGCTGCGAGGAGGGGAAACTGGCCGGCCCGTCGATCGGGCATCCGGCCGCGGCTGGTGAAGCCGGAAAACGTTCGCCGGTCTAACCGGCGATGGCGGCCCGGCAGGCCGCCGGGCCGAATCTCGCGTCGGAAACCGACGCCGTCTACGCGCCGGTGCGCGGTTCGCGCACCGTGCCGCGCGGGCGGCGATCAGTCCCAGTCGCGGTGGTGACGATGCTTGCGGTGGCGATAACCACGATCGCCATGATCGCGCTCGTACGAGCTGCGCGACATGTTGCCGCCGAGCGCCGCGCCGGCGCCGCCGCCGACCGCCGCACCCAGCAGGCCGCCCGTGCGGCCGCCCATCGCGTTGCCTGCCGCGGTGCCTGCGCCGCCGCCGAGGGCGCCGCCGATGATCGCGCCGGTGCGCTCGCGACGGTTCGACGTCACCGCGCCGCCCGCGCCGCCGCCGATGGCGCCGCCGATCACCGAGCCCGTGCTGCCGCCGAGCGCACCGCCGACCGCTGCGCCGGCTACCCCGCCGAGCGCGCCGCCAAGCGCGTTGTTCATGTCACCTGCCAGGGCCGGCAGCGCAGTCGCGCCGGTCAGCGCGGCGACGACGAGAGCGGGGGCGATTTTCTTCCACATTCCCGTATTCTTCCTTGTTCGCAATCTGGTTATCGAAGGTCCGCTCGGTACGACGATCTGAATCGATCGACGTCGGATCCGGCATTGTGCCGAACCGCGGACCAATTCATTTCAATGAGCTTGCGGCGAAGAATAGCACCGGTCCCGCATCCTTGCCGTCGACATTCTGGTAACAAGTTGTTTACGAATAGGCGCCCCCGAACGCCCGCACCAGAATGCCCGCAAACCCGCGCCGGCATTGGCTCTGCCGAGGTTCCGGCCCTGCGCGACGACGGGTCGCCCATGCGGGGCGTCGCCCGTTTGCGACACACGTGGCAACACATCGGGCACGTGTCGTGAGCGGGCCCGGAAACGACCATCCGGGAAAAATGAAGGGGGTCAGTACACGCCGGGCAGCAGCCGCCAGGTTCGCGCGCAATACGCGTCGTACTCGGCGCCGAATTGCGCACGCAGCAGCGCCTCTTCGGAGCGAATACGCGCGACGAGCGGGATCATCGTCAACACGACCAGCAGCACGCCGACACCCGAGCGGAACGCGAGCGCCCAGCCGACTGAATTGACGAGCAGGCCGAGATAGCTCGGATTGCGGATGCGGCGGTAGATGCCGTCGGTCACGAGCGTATGGCCCGGCTGGATCGCGACGAGCCCGCTGAAGCGCTTGCCGAGCACGAACACGGGCCAGATGCGCAGCACGCCGCCCGCGATGTAGAGCACAACGCCGGCCCAGCGCACCGCGTCGCCGCCGAAGGTCCAGAAGTCGAGCCGGTCGGTCAGCGCGGGCAGGTAGGCCAGCAGGAACCCGCTCACCGCGAACGCCGCGAGCACCCAGCGGTTGTCGCGGTTCTCGCGCTCGCCGCTGCTCAGGTTGCCTTCGGTGAACATCGCCGCGACGGCCATCGCGAGTGTCGCGACGACGACGACGGTCAGCGGCGGATGCGAGAAGAAGGCCGCGAACCCGCCGCTGCCGAGCACCGCGAGCCCGAGATAAACGAGCGTGGAGATGCCTGACAGGGCGGCGACCTTGCGGGTGACTGTCATGACTGCCTCGCCGGAGTGCGCTTTCCTGTGAAGTATAGGAACCGCGCGCACGCCGCGCAGCGCACCGCCGTGATGCGGCGCGCGAATCCGCGCGCATCGTCCGGCACAACGCCACGACCCTGGCCGGGGCGGCCGGGGCCCGCGCCCGGTGCCGGATCAGCGGATGCGGAAGTGGCCGCCGATCCCGACGCTGACAGGCGGCGCGTAATACGCCGGCGCATAACCGTAGTAGACCGGCGCGGGCGCGTAGCCGTACGGCGGCGCGACGTAGCAGCCGGACAGGCCGCCGATCAGGGCAAGCGTGATGAGAAGTCTGGACATGGCTCGATTCCCGGCGCGAAAGACGAATGGCACCTCGCGAACGCCGCGCCGCCGCAAGGTGCGGCGGCCGGCACGAAGAGACGATCCGCCCTTCCTGTCGCTCGATGAAGCAATGCGCCGAGTCTAGCGCCGGGCCGGCCGGGACGAGTTTCGCCGCCGGTTACACGTGTTACCTCGCATGACCGCTGAAACAGACGATGGCGCGGCGGCCGGCCGGTGTGCCGCCGCGCGCCGTGCCGCGTGCAATCGACGCGTTACACGAAGCGCGCGCGAATGCGCTGCGCGAGCGCTTCGAGCGTCGCCGCGTCGGCGATCTCGCGCGCATGCATCCGCAGCTCGGCGCCCTCCCAGCGCGGGATCACGTGGAAGTGCACGTGCGGAACCGTCTGGCCGGCTGCCGCGCCGTTGAACTGGCCGATGAACACACCGTCCGGCTCGAGCGCCGCGCGCACCGCCGCCGCGACGCGCTGCGTCATGCGGATGCCGGCCGCGGCTGCATCGCCGGACAAGTCGAAGATCTGCGCGGCCGGCTCCTTCGGGATCACGAGCACGTGGCCGTCGGCCTGCGGCATCAGATCCATGATCGCGAGCGTCGTGTCGTCTTCCGCGACCTTCACGCACGGCAGTTCGCCACGCAGGATTCTGGCGAACGGGTTGTTGTTGTCGTAGGACATGTCGGTTTCCGATATCGGTTGGACTGGGAAAGCGGTAAAGCGGGAGTGCAATGCCCGACGATTATCGGCCGGCGACGGGTCGGATTTCAACTTGTCAGGCCCGCTCACGCTGGCGCTCGCGCCGAACGGGCATCTCGTGACCGCGAACGGCGACGCGATCAACGCCGACGCGCAGCAGCCGAGCGAGATCGTCGAATTCACGGTGGACGGGCGCTCCGTCGCGCAAATGCAGGTCGACACCGTTCCCGGGGCCGCGTTCGGCCCGGCGTTCGGGCACGGCAGCAAAGGCCAGCGGCAATTCGCGGCCGTCGACGACAACACGAATACCGCGACGGACCGGACCCTGCGCTCCGACGACAACAACACGCAGTGATGCGCCGCTTGAACGGGCCGCGCGCGGCCCGTTCGACATCCGCGATCGACACACACGATTCGCACATGCCGGGTTATCTGCGCGCTGTCGACGCTGCCCGGCATCGCCGCCCCTCGCGATTGCCACCGCCGGCCCGAACCTGCGACACTGCCGGTTCGTGTTCCGCCTTCAGACAACCGAGGACACCCGCGCATGACGATCCCCTTCAAGAAGCCGATCCTGCGCGGCGTCGCGCTCGCGGTCGTCGCCGCGATCGGCTACACGGGCTACATGCTGTCCCGGCTCGCGCCGGTCGCGACCGGTTATGCGGCGAAGGCGCTGTGTTCCGGCGTGTACGTATCGGGCCGCCCTGCCGCGTCCGTGATCGACGTCGACATCATGGCCGGCGTGCATCCGCTGCTGAAACTGGTCCGCCCGTCGATCGATCCCGACCATCATCGCGCCGTGGCGACCTTCGCCGGCTTCGCCCGGCGCGAAGCCGACTTCCGGCCCGGGCTCGGCTGCACGCTCGCGATCGGGCCGTCGCCCGCCGCGTTGCCGGCCGCGCTGCCGCCCCTCCCCGATCCGCCGCCCGCACAGCCCGCACTAGCCGCACCGGCCACGCCGCCGGCCGGCATCGACGCACGGAAACTGCAGACCGCGCTCGACCGCGCGTTCGACGAGCCCGATCCGGCACGACCGCGGCGCACGCGCGCGGTCGTCGTGATGTGGCGCGGCCAGGTGATCGCCGAACGCTATGCGCCCGGCTTCACGGCCGACACGCCGCTGCCCGGCTGGTCGATGACGAAGACCGTGACGGCCGCGCTGGCCGGCGCGCTCGTCGCGCAACACAAGCTGTCGCCCGATACGTCGGCGCTGCTGCCCGAATGGCGCGGCAGCGGCGATCCGCGCGCGGCCATCACGCTCGACGAGCTGTTGCGGATGACGAGCGGCCTGCAATTCAACGAGGACTACGACGACCCGCTGTCCGACGTCGCGTTGATGCTGTTCACGCAGCCCGATACCGCGCGGTTCGCATCGGCGAAGCCGCTCGCGGCGACACCCGGCACGCAGTGGTCTTACTCGAGCGGGACGAGCGCGATCGTCGCGCGCGTGATGCGCGAAGCGCTGGGCGGCGGCGAGGACGACTACCTCGCGTTTCCGCATCGCGCGCTGTTCGCGCCGCTCGGCATGCGCAGCGCGGTGTTCGAGCCCGATGTGTCGGGCACATTCGTCAGTGCGTCGTACATGTATGCGAGCGCACGCGACTGGGCGCGCTTCGGGCAGCTTCTGCTGCAGGACGGCGTGTGGGACGGGCAGCGGCTGCTGCCGGACGGCTGGGTACGCTACCTGACGCGCGCGACGCCGCAGTCGTCGCGCCAGGAATACGGCGCGCAGCTGTGGGTCAAGGTGCCGGAGCCGTTCAACGATCGCGATCCGCACGCGGTCGCGATGCCGGCCGACGCGTTTCATGCGGTCGGCCATGAAGGCCAGTTCGTGAGCGTGGTGCCGAGCCGTCAACTGGTGGTCGTGCGGCTCGGGCTGTCGCGGCCGGAATCCGCGTGGAACCACGAGGCGTTTCTTGCGCGCGTGCTCGACGCGGTGCCGGCGCCCGGCGCGTGACGACGGGTACGTGGATCGATGAATCAGGCGTGAAGCGGCAGCGATTGCAACACGGCCGCTTCACACCCTGCCGGCCCGGCCTTACGGATTCGCGCTGCCCGCGTATTGCTTGAAGCCTTCGCGCGTCGCGAGACGTTCGATATAGCGCGACACCGCCGGCAATTCCGGATGCTCGAACGGTGTGCCGAACCAGCGGTTCACCGACAGGCCGATCGGAATGTCCGCGAGCGTGAACGTGTCGCCGGCCACGTACGCGCCCGTCTTTTCGAGCTGTGCGTTCAGCACCTGCATGTGCTTCGTCCAGCCTGCGATCGACTGCGCGATGCCGGCCGGATCCTGGTGATCGGGCGATTTCCGCACGAGGCCGAGGAACGCGCCGACCCACGAGCGGTTCAGGTCCGCGCCCTGCCAGTCGATCCATTGGTCGACCCGCGCACGCGCCTGCGGCTCGGCCGGATACAGCGCGTCACCGCCGTAACGGTTCGCGAGGTAGCGGATGATCGTGTTCGATTCCCAGAGCACGAAATCGTCGTCCTTGATGACGGGCACGAGCGCGTTCGGGTTCAGCGCGAGATAGGCCGGATCGTTGGTCGTGCGAAAGCCCGCGCCCCAGTCTTCCTGTTCGAACGGCAGGTTCAGTTCGGTGCACAGCCACAGCACCTTGCGGACGTTGATGGACGGAATCTTGCCGAGGATGTGCAGCATGCAGTCTCCTTGTGAGGTCGGATGCGGAGCGTTCGGGGCGCACGACGCGCCACGAACGCATTCACGCCGAATTTAGCAGGTTTGCTCCGGGAACCTCCGTCCTTTTCCCCCTGGAGAACTTCCTTCGGGGCACGGGCAGAGCGGTCAAACACGACCGCGAGGCAAACGGCAGGCCGCGTGCGCGAAATCTCCATGCGGCCGGTTCGTCAGGTCACGCAGCGCGTGCTCGGCCGTCGGGAACCGGAACATGAATCCGTCCTGATGCAGCCGCGCCGGCATCACCCGCTGCCCGTCCAGCAGCAGCTCGGCCATCTCGCCCATCGCGACGCGCAGCGGCGCGGCCGGCACGTGCAGCCAGGCCGGGCGACGCAACACCTTCGACACGACCTGCACGAACTCGCGCTGGGTCAACGGCGCCGGTGCGACCGCGTTGTAGACGCCGTGCATGCCCGCGTTCGACATCACGCGTGCAATGATCCGCAGCACGTCGTCCCGGTGTATCCAGCTCATCACCTGCGTGCCGTCGCCGAATCGCCCGCCCATCCCGAAGTAGTGCGGCAGCAGCATCGGGCGCAACGCGCCGCCGGGGCCGAACACGACGCCCAGCCGCAGCACCACCGTGCGCACGCCGTGGCGCTCGAGCGGCTGCGCGGCAAGCTCCCACTGCCGGCACAGCCCGGACATGAAGCCGGCGCCGGCGCTGCTGCGCTCGTCGAGCCGCTCGTCGGCAGGCCGCACGCCGTAGTAGCCGATCGCCGACGCCTGGATCCACGTACAGGGCTTGACCTCGGCGGTCTCGACCCAGCGCATCAGCGATTCCGTGACGCCGACGCGGCTGGCGAGCAGCACCGCCTGCCGGCGCTTGCTCCAGCGCGCGCCCAGCACCGGCGCCCCCGCGAGGTTGATGACCGTGTCGAAACGCTCGTGCGGCTGCAGTTGTCCGGCGGACGTCACGCTGCGCACACGGCCCTGAAACAAGTAGGCCGCGCGCAGCGGGTCGCGCGCCAGCAACGTGACCGTATGGCCCGCATCGAGCAGATGGTTCACGAGGGTTTCGCCGATGAAGCCGGTGCCGCCCGTGACGAGCACGTTCCCCGGCGGCTGCCCCGCGAACGGATTGGCGGCCGGCGCGCGTTGCGCGATCCGGCAGGCCGCGATTCCGTCGCGGATGCCCGATACCGTCACGCCGACGGCAAACACGCTCAGCAACCCGCCGCGCCAGCCGAGGTCGAGTACCTGAAGCGCGGTCGGCTCGTGCGCCCAGACGGCCAGCTGCATCGCGATCATCCCGAACAGCGCGCCGCCGTTGACGGCCAGCAGCGTGTGCAGCACGCGCTCGGTCGCCGGCAGCTTGCGGCTCTGGTCCTCGACGACGAAATCCCACAACGTCAGCACCACCTCGACGACCACCACCGCCGCGAGGGCCGCGACCCACGCGCCGTGAAAGGCGACGTTCGCGATCGACGCGAACACGAGACCGTAAAGCACGGAGCGCACCGCGTGAATCCCCAGCTCGAGCCGCGCGCGTGGGCTGTGCGGCAGATCCTGCGTGAGCTCGTGGTGATAGAGCGTATCGAATGCGCCCATCGCGCCCTGCACGATCAGCAGGTTGAGCGCCCAGTCGTAAGCAGGCAAGGTGTTCATGGGGTATCCCTCCTCCACAGCCACACAAGCGGCGGCACCATCGCAACGAGCGCCGCCGCGTCGATCGCCACGTGGCCCGATACTCGGGCCTGCAATGAAAACAGCATGTCCTGCGGCGCCCAGATCGACAGGCCGGCCAGCAGCCACCCCCACACTTCCCGCCGGCGCAGCCGGTTGCCGAGGTGGACGAGCGCCAGCATCCAGACCGACGCGCATTGCACCGTCGCGCCGATCAGCGACATCCACCAGACCTGCTGCGCACGCGCCGGGCCGGGCGCCGTACCCGCCCAGAAATGCAGCTCGATGACGCGGTGATACGCGTCGAGCCACGGCGTGCCGGCCACCCACGGAACGGCGATGCCGACGAGCAGGTGGGCAAGCGCCGCGCCGTACATCCAGGTCACCACGATGCGGCGCATGTCATCGCGCGCGGGACGATCGGCCGCGGGTTCGGCGGGTTCGGCGGCACGGTCGCTATCGCATGCCCGCCCGTCGCACGCCGCTTCGGTGCGATAGCCGAGCCAGCGCGAAACGGCGTGCCGGTTGCGCGCGACGCGGCGATACAGCGGTGCCAGCACGCCGCGCACGACCGGCACGCGAAGCAGCCGGACGAGCCAGCCGCGCCCGGTCAGCGCATGGGCGGCGAGGATGCCGTCCACCCCGGTCAGCATGCGTCCGTCCGACAGACGCGCATGAAGCTCTAGATTCAGCGCGGGCAGGCCGACGCCCAGCGGCGCCGGGTCGAAGCCCGGCCCGGCGATATCGACGAAAGCCAGCCGCCGCTGCGCGTCGCGGGCACCGAGACGCCGTATCTGCGCGACACATAACGGACATCGTCCGTCGAAGTACAGCACCAGTTCACTTGATTCCATGATTCGCATTCCTTCTTGTTCTTGCGTGCATCGTGAATCGATCGACTGCTTTCCCGCACGCCGTACCGCCGCTCCCGTGCGGCGGCGGCCACGTGCTTACATCGGCTTGAGCACCATCAGGAAGTAGACGGACAGCATCGCGAAGAACGCCGGGTAGCCGAGCAGTTCCCAGCGCTTCGCATAGCGCCAGTAACGCTCCGGCAATGCGGCGTCGCCGTTCGCATGGGCGAGCTTCGCCATCGATGCAAGTTCGAGCTGCAGCCACACGACCGGCAGCCAGCACGCACCGGCGATCGCATACAGCACGATCGACGCGAGCAGCCACGGCGTATGCCACGGCCAGCCGGCGGTGTGCGCGAGCCAGAGCCCCGATGCCGGCTGGAAGATCACGGCCGGCGTCGTGAACCACCAGTCCGCGCGCACCACGAGGCGCGACACGGCCGCGATCGCCGGCACCGACTGCGTGCGGTTCGCGAAGAACAGGTAGAACGCGGTGCCGAAGCCGGTGCCGACCAGCAGCACGGAGGACAGGATGTGAAGCGCCTTGATGACGAGATAGGTATTCATGCTTGTTCTTCTTCTGAAAAAAGGATCAACAGGATCGCGAGAATCGGCACGTTCTTGAGCACGGGGCCGAACGGCTCGGCGAGCAGCGCCGGCATCGTGACCGCGATGACGGCCGAGTACGCGACGATCAGCGTCGCCTGCGCAGCCCACAGGCGCCGAGAAGGTGCGACGACGGTCGCGATGCCGAACGCGAAGTCCAGCGCGCTGGCCGCGTACAACGCGATCAGCGCGGGCAGCCCCGTGAGGTGCGCAGGCGCGAGCAGCGCGAGGCTCGCGGGCAGCGGATGGATGAACGCGCTGGCGATG
>NZ_WIXR01000032.1:64637-104738 GCF_019425585.1 Burkholderia sp. COPS
GCGCGGCGGCTTCCGTGCCGATGAAGCCGTCGATCCCGCGCGGCGGCCGGCCGAGCATGGTCGTGACGGCGGCAGGATCGCCGGTGTTCCCGCCACGCAGCATCGTCCACGTGTCGCGCGTGAACATCGCGCCCGGCAGCGTGCCGAGCAACGCGGCCGCCGCGCCGGCCAGCGGGCCCCGCAGCGTCACGCGGGCGGCCGGCGGAAATCGCAGCGCGGCACGGTAGCGGGCCAGCATCTCGCGGTATTCGACTTCGTCGTTGCCGACCACGTCGATCACCGCGCGGCCGGCCGCCGACGCATCGCCCGGTTGCACGACGAGCCGCGCGACGACTTCGGCGAGATCGTCGACGTGCACGGGGCGCAGCCGCTGACGGCCGCCCGCCGGCAGCACCTGCACGGGCAGGCTCGCGAGCATCCGGAAAAACCGCGCGGACGCGCCGTCCGTGCCATAGACGAGCGCGGGCCGCACGATCCGGAAGTCGATCGGCAGCGTCTGCAGGAAGCGGTCGGCGGCAAGCTTGCTGGCGAAGTAGCGCGTGCCGCCGCGCTCGACGCCGAGCGCCGAGATCTGGATCACTCGCCGCACGCCGGCGCGGCAGCACGCGATAAAGAGTGCGCACGGCGCGGCACGGTGCACGGCGTCGAGCGCCGCGCCGCGCCGATCGGCGAGGATGCCGACCGCATTGATCACCACGTCGACGCCCTTCAGCCGCGCGAGCCACGCATCGGGATCGATGTCGGCGGCGAAGTCGATCGCGACGTCGCACGGGCCGGCCGCATGCCGCACGCCGCGCAGCACACGATGGCCGCCGGCTTCGAGCTGCGCGCACAGTGCCCGCCCGATGAAGCCGTTCGCGCCGCACACAAGGACCGTCATGCGGCGCGCCCCGGTGCGGCCCTGCGGGCAGGTCGACGGCAAGACTGCGTTCATTTTCATCCTCTACTTACAGTTATTTCTGTACAGACAGAAATAAGAACCCCAAAAAAAGCGGGCTGCCTGCCCGCACTGCGCGTCACGCTTACTTCGACGGCTTGCGCCTGACCGTCTGGCTGATCTTCGCGCCGATGCCGAGCGCCTTCATCAGCGTATCGGGCTTGAGCCGCAGCATCTCGTCCGACCAGGTCGTGAGCGTCTCGACGAACTGCAGCGTGTCGCGGATGCGCTGCTCGGTCTCGCGGCTCTCGTTCGCGATCTCCGGATTCGTCAGGCAATCGCGCAGCACCGTGAGCGTCGGCTCGATCTCGCGCTGCCGCCGCCCTTCGACGATCAGCTTGAACAGTTCCCAGATGTCGGTCGACGTCTCGAAGTGGTCGCGGCGGTCGCCCAGCACATGCACGACCTTCGCGAGCCGCCACGCCTGCAGCTCCTTCAGGCTCGTGCTGACGTTGGAGCGCGCGACGTTGAGCGTCTCGGCGATCTCGTCGGCCGCGATCGGCCGGCCGGCCAGATACAGCAGCGCGTGGATCTGCGAGACGGTGCGGTTGACGCCCCACCGCGAGCCCATTTCGCCCCAGTGGAGAATGAATCGTTCGGCAATCGGTGTGAGTTCCATGGCGTGAAATTTAGGCATTTCAGTTATTTCTGTCAAGAGAGAAATAACCGGACGATCCGCCGGGTTCCGGCCGCGCCCGCCCGCGATCGGCCGCTTCCATTACAATGCGCGGGATTTTTCCGATTTCAGGCCGTTTCTGCCTTTCTGACTAGAGGGTTTCCATGATCATCAAACCGCGCGTGCGTGGCTTCATCTGCGTGACGACTCATCCGGTCGGCTGTGAAGCCAACGTCAAGGAACAGATCGACTACGTGACTTCGCACGGCCCGATCGCCAACGGCCCGAAAAAGGTGCTCGTGATCGGCGCGTCGACCGGCTACGGCCTCGCCGCCCGGATCTCGGCCGCCTTCGGCTCGGGTGCGGACACGCTCGGCGTGTTCTTCGAGCGCGCCGGCAGCGAAACGAAGCCGGGCACGGCCGGCTGGTACAACAGCGCCGCGTTCGAGAAATTCGCCGCCGAAAAAGGGGTCTATGCGCGCAGCATCAACGGCGACGCATTCTCCGACAAGGTCAAGCAGGTCACGATCGACACCATCAAGCAGGATCTCGGCAAGGTCGATCTCGTCGTCTACAGCCTCGCGGCACCGCGCCGCACGCATCCGAAAACGGGCGAAACCATCAGCTCGACGCTCAAGCCGATCGGCAAGACGGTCACGTTCCGCGGCCTCGACACCGACAAGGAAGTGATCCGCGACGTCACGCTGGAACCGGCGACGCAGGAAGAGATCGACGGCACTGTCGCCGTGATGGGCGGCGAGGACTGGCAGATGTGGATCGACGCGCTCGATGAAGCCGGTGTGCTGGCCGACGGCGCGAAGACGACCGCGTTCACGTATCTCGGCGAGCAGATCACGCACGACATCTACTGGAACGGCTCGATCGGCGAAGCGAAGAAGGATCTCGACAAGAAGGTGCTGTCGATCCGCGACAAGCTGGCCGCGCACGGCGGCGATGCGCGCGTGTCGGTGCTGAAGGCCGTCGTCACGCAGGCAAGCTCGGCGATCCCGATGATGCCGCTGTACCTGTCGCTGCTGTTCAAGACGATGAAGGAAACCGGCACGCACGAAGGCTGCATCGAGCAGGTGTACGGGCTGTTCAAGGACAGCCTGTACGGTGCGACGCCGCACGTCGACGAGGAAGGCCGCCTGCGCGCGGATTACAAGGAGCTCGATCCGCAGGTGCAGGCGAAGGTCGTCGCGCAGTGGAACCACGTGACGAACGACAACCTGTACGAGCTGACCGACTTCGCCGGCTACAAGACCGAGTTCCTGCGGCTGTTCGGCTTCGAGATCGCCGGCGTCGACTACGACGCGGACGTGAACCCGGACGTGAAGATCCCCGGCATCATCGACACCACGGCCTGACGGCCCGGCCCGCCGCCCGTACCGCCCACGCGGCGCGGGAGGCGGGTTCGAGACTCCGGCGGCGTCAACGCGGCGCCGGTTCTTCCAGATAGACGCCCGACGACAGCGTGGCCTTCACCTGCCGCGTGAACTCGTCGGTCGACACTTCTTCTTCCCCTGCTTCGATCGCTTCGTACGCCTGGCGCACGACGTCGGCCGGCGTCGCCTTCGGCACGTCGAGGCCGGCCGTCAGGTCGGTATCGATGAAGCCGGCATGCAGCCCGACGACCTGCGTGCGCTGCTCGCGCAGCGAATGGCGCAGCCCGTTGGTCAACGCCCACGCGGCCGATTTCGACACGCCGTAACCCGACAGGATCGGCCGGTTCACCCAGCTCGCGACGGACAGGATGTTCAGGATCGCGCCGCCGCCATGGCCGGCGAGGATGCCCGCGAACGCGCGCGACATCGCCAGCATCCCGAACACGTTGGTTTCGAAATGGTCGCGCAATGCGTCGGTCGCACCGTCGTCCGTCAGGCTGCCGAGTCGCGCGATGCCCGCGTTGTTGATCAGCAGCGTGACGTCGCGCGCCGCGTCGGCCGCCGCCGCGACGGCCGACGGATCGGTCACGTCGAGCTTCACCGGCACGACGCCCGGCAGCGTCACGGTGGCCGGATCGCGCGCCGCCGCATAGACCTTGCGCGCCCCTCTCGCAAGCGCCTGCTTCGCGAACTCGAGCCCGAGCCCGCGATTCGCACCCGTGACGAACACCACTGCACCTTCGATCTTCATGACGCTTCCTTTCGCATGATGAATCGCATGCGCGCCGGCTCGCCGCGCGCGTGAGATCCGGTGAAAAACCAGGCTGCCATTGCGTTCCGAACCGGTACGCCGCCGGCAGGCGGCAAGCCGCCCGTTGCCCGATACACGTGCCCCGGCGGCGCCCAAGACACCGATCGATCGCCATCGGCTGTTCCGGCAGCGGCTTTGCACCCTCCGCCAAGTCGGCTACACTCGATGTCAATGTCGATCACCATTGTCTTTGCCGTGCATTGTGTTCACGCAGTCCGCTCATGTCAATGGTGGTCGCCATTGTGATTTTCAATCGACGCGATCGGCAAAAATCAGGGAGGAATCGATGGGCGTTTCAAGACAGCAGGCTGCCGAGAACCGGAGCGCGATTGTCGCGGCCGCCGAGCGGCTGTTCCGCGTGCGCGGCGTCGACGCGGTCGGACTCACGGAGCTGATGAAGGAAGCCGGCTTCACGCAGGGCGGCTTCTACAACCACTTCAAGTCGAAAGACGCGCTGGTGGCCGAGGTGATGGAAAAGGCCATGCAGGACCGCGCGGATTCGCCGAACGCCGGCAGTCTCGACGCGCAGGTGGCGTCGTATCTGTCGGCCGCGCATCGCGACAACGTCGAGGCCGGATGCCCGCTGTCCGGTTTCGCGGGCGATGCGCCGCGACTGACCGATGCGGCGCGTGCGTGCTACGCGCACGGCCTCGCCACGTATCTCGACCGGCTGGAACGGATGGTGGCCGTCGAAGGCGGGACACCGGCGCAGACGCGTCGCGACGCGATCGCCGTCTTCAGCCAGATGGTCGGCGCGCTCGTGCTGTCGCGCGCGATCGCCGGCACCGAGCCCGCGCTGGCCGACGAAATCCTCGCGGCGGGGCGGGACGCGCTCACCGCCGGGCGCGACGATCCGTCCGCGCCGGCATGACGGGCAGACGGCGGGGCAAGACGGCGCGCGCGGCGCCCTTGCCCCGCGCTATTCGACCGCCCGCGCGGCCTCCCACAGCGGCTGCCCGCCCAGCGCCGCATGCCATGCGTCGAAACGCGTGCGCCACGCTTCGAACGGCTCCGCCAACGGATGGCGCGGATCGTCGCTGAGCGAATACGCCATCCCTTCGATCAGCCAGCGCGGCTTGGTCACGACGGCCAGGTTGCCGAGCACTTCCGCCTGGCGGTGATGGATCAGCTCGTGCGCGAGAAAGTAGGTCTGCCAGCCGCGCGGTGCGACAACCACGCCGAAATTCCCGAGCGTCAGCGCCGCGCGCTGGCCGAGGCCGAATGCATCGGCGCACGCGCGGGTCGAACAGAACACGACACGCGGCGCCTCCCGGAACGCACCGACGGCTGCCGCCGCGCGCGCATAACCGTCGCGATAGAGCTGCCGTGCGTCGCCGAGCCTCGCGGCATCGTCGGTGCAGAGATCGGCGCTCGGGCACGACACTCCGGGGACCAGCGCAGGCGCGACGACGCGTAGCGGCTTGACCAGCGCATACGCGGCAATCGGCAGCGCGACAAGCAGGCCCGTGAGGGCGTAAACGACATGGGAGCGTTTCATCGAGGCGGGGTTCCGGGGCGTGCAGCTGAAATCTTCCTGCGTGACTATATCGGACTGGCGACGTCTCCGGCCCTGCCTGATTCCCGGACGGGGCGCGGTCGCCCCGGGCCCTGCGCTCGCCGCGACCGGGGAGACAAGCGCCGGAGCGACAGGATGCATCGCGCGCCCCGTTACGCGAGTTGCTTGTGGAAATACGTCGTCGCGCAGGGCGTGCCGTCGGGCATCAACGCATAGTTCGGCACGACGCCGACGCGCTGCCAGCCGGCCCGCTCGTACAGTCGCTCGGCGTCGCCGCCCGTCACGGTATCGAGCACGAGCACGGTCTTGCCGGCATCGCGCGCGGCCGCGTCGGCCGCCGCCATCAGCCGCCCGGCGATGCCCTGCCGGCGCGCGTGACGCGACACGAGCATCTTCGCGATATCCGCACGATGCGGCTGGTTCTCCGGCTGCGCGGTCACGACCTGCACGGTGCCGACGATCCGGCCGGCCGCGTCCTCGGCAACGAGCAGGATGCGCTCGCCGTTCGCGACGCCGTTGGCGACGTGGGTCCAGAACGCGACGGCGGTCGGCCGCCCGATCGGCAACATGAAGCTGACGGACGCGCCGCCCTCGACGCAATCGATCAGCACGTCGGCCAGCGCATCGACGCAGGTCATCGCTTCGCCCGCGTCGATGCGGCGGACGGTAACGGATTCGGTCATGCCATCTCCGGGAGTCAGGTGGGCCGCCCGCACGGGTTCGGTGGGCGGCCGGATCGGAAAGAACACCGGCCGATCGTCGCGGCTCGCGCAACGGCAGCAGGCATGCGGCGATACCGCGCCCGGTCGGCGCGTGTTACCGCCCCATCATCCTACGCGACGAAAATTTCCGTTGCATCGCCGTTCCCATTGCCTACACTTAGCCACATGGCTAACTTTCAACCCGGCATCAGCGACGTGTTCCACGCCCTCGCCGATCCAACGCGCTGCGCGATCGTCGGCGCGCTCGGCCAGGGCGAGCGGACCGTCTCCGCATTGGCCGAGCCGTTCGACATGGCGCTGCCGTCGTTCATGAAGCACGTGGCCGTGCTCGAGCGCAGCGGCCTCGTGCAGACCCGGAAATCCGGCCGCTCGCGCACCTGCACACTGGTCGGCAGCCGGCTCGCCGAAGCCGAGGCATGGCTCGCCGCGCAACGCGCGCTGTGGGAAGCACGATCCGATCGTCTCGTCGAATTCGTCGAACGCCGTCACCAGGAGGAGCACGATGTCAGCCAGCCCCGTCGACCCCGCTGAAGCCCACGATCTCGTCATCACGCGCACGTTGCACGCGCCGCGCCACGCGCTGTGGCGTGCGTGGACCGACCCCGAACTGCTGAAGGAATGGTGGTGCCCGAAACCGTGGACCACCGAAGTACGCGCATTCGACCTGCGTCCGGGCGGCGCTTTCCACACGTTCATGCGCGGCCCCGACGGCGGCACGAGCGACAACCCCGGCTGCTTCCTCGAAATCGTGCCCGAATCGCGCATCGCGTTCACGTCGATGCTCGCGGGCGGCTGGCGGCCGCAAGTGCCGTGGATGGGGTTCACGGCAGTCGTCACGATGGCCGACGACGATGCGGGCAGCCGCTACGAGGCGCGCGTGATGCATCCGGACGCCGCCACGCGCGAGCGCCATGAAGCGCTCGGCTTCTTCGAGGGCTGGAACACCTGCATCACGCAGCTCGACGCCTTCGCGGCCGCGCTGTGCTGAGCGCGGCCGGGTGCGCGATCATTGCATGCCGCCTCGCGCGCGCCTAGGATTCCTGAAGGAAGCACGACGACACGCCGGCCCGCCGGCGTGCACCGTCGCGCGCGCTCCGCGGGAGGCGACATGTTGCACACGCACACGCATTCGACCCGGGTCAGCCGGCACCTGAACGCCCCGCGCGGGCGCGTCTACCGTGCGCTGCTCGATCCGCACGCGGTCGAACAATGGAAGGTGCCCGACGGCATGACGTGCCGCGTGCATGCGTACGACGCGCGCGAAGGCGGCGCGCTGCGCGTGTCGCTGAGCTATGACGCACCGTCGGCCGGTACCGGCAAGACCACCGCGCGCACCGATACCTATCACGGCCGCTTCGTCACGCTCGTGCCGGACGAGCAGATCGTCGAGATCGACGTGTTCGAAACCGACGATCCGATGCTGCGCGGCGCCATGACGATCACGATCACGCTGTCCGACGAAGCGGGCGGCACGCGCGTGGACGCCGTGCACGACGGGGTGCCGCCCGGCGTGCCGGCCGCCGACAACGAAACCGGCTGGCAAATGGCGCTGGCGAGGCTGGCGGCGCTGGTGGAGGCGGGGTGAGCAAGCGCCGGGCCTGTCGTCGCGACGCGCGTCAGCCGAGCCGGTAAGCCCGCGTGACCGTGCCGCGGAACAGCGCGTCGCGCTCGTCCGGGCTTGCCTGCGCCGTCAGGCGCTTGAACGCATTCCAGCCGTTCACGAACGAATACGAGCCCTTGTCGACCGGAAAATTGCTCTCGAACATGCAGCGCTCGGGGCCGAACGCGTCGATGCAGGTCATCATCCACGGCTTCCACGCGTCGGCGAGCTGCACGGAAGACGGCGGCCGCGCGCCTTTCTCGAAATCGAAACCGTTGATGCGCATCCCGAGCCCGCCGACCTTCACGTACACGTTCGGCAGCCGCGCGAGCGCGCGCATCGACGCCGACCAGCGTTCGAACACCTCCGGCCGCTTGTCGGCATAACTCGCGATCCGTACGACGCCGCCGCAGTGATTGACGATGATGCGCGTATCGGGATTCGCCTTCGCGAGCTCGAACAGTTCAGGGAGTTGGGGAAAGAACAGCCACGCGTCGTACGACAGCCCGAGCGGCGCGAGCTGCGCGACGCCCGCCCGGTACGCGGAATCCAGCAGCAGGCCGCGCGGCACCGCCGATAGCGGATTGGCGAGCGTCGGATCGGCATCCCAGGTCGTCAGGTGACGAACGCCGCGAAACCGCCCGCGCCCGGCTTCGAGATGTGCTTCGAGCACCTCGCGCACGCGCTCGCCGAGACGCAGGTCCGCATGGCCGACGATGCCTTTAGCGACAGCCGGGCGGCCGTGCTGCTGCAGCGGCTCGGTCACGCCGGCAACGTAGGCCGTCTCGCCCGCCGGCTTCAGTTCGACCGGGCCCGCATCGCGATAGCGCGTTTGCGCCTGCATGTAGACGGACGCCTGGATGTTGTGGCCCGAGCGCGCGTCCTGCAGATAGTCGTCGAGCATGTAGATCCAGCCCGGCCGCTCATAGAAATGATGATGCGCATCGACGATCGGCAGGTCGGGCTCGAGCACGGGTTCGAGCGCCGACGCGAGCCAGTCGGGGCGGACCGCCAGATAGTTGCTTTGCGTCGTCATGCGGGAAACTCCCTCCTGGGTCGCCGCGCGCGTCTCGGCGAACGCGGGCAGCGCGAGCGATGCGGCGGCCGCGCCGAGCAGCCGGCGCCGCTTGATCGAAAGCGTCGTGTCCATGTCATTCGCTCCGGTCGAACGCGTACAGCGACAACGTCAGCAGCGTCGTGATCGCGAGCACGATCGCGAGGCCGAGCATGCCGGCGGTAAAGGTGCCGAAGGCGTCCTTCAGATAGCCGACGAGATATGGGCCGGCGAAGCCGCCGAGCGCGCCGATCGAGTTGATCAGCGCGAGCCCGCCGGCCGCCGCCTGGCCAGACAGGAAGCGCGAGGGCAGCGTGTAGAAGATCGTGCGGCCGGCGATCGTGCCGACCAGCGCCAGCGTGATGCCGGCGAGTGCGGGGCCGAGCGTCAGGAAGTGCGTCGAGACGCCGAGCGCCACCGCGCCAATGAACAGCCCGATCGCCAGGTTCGCGACCGGGCCGCCGCGACGGTCCACGCGCTTCGCCCACCACAGCAGCGCGACGGTCGCGAAGAAGTACGGCACCGCGGACAGCCAGCCCGTCTGCATCGTCGACATGCCGTGCGCCTTGAGCATCTGCGGCAGCCAGATGCCGATCCCGTAAGAACCCATCGTGAAACCGAACGAGATCAGCGCGAGCACGTACACGCGCACGTCGCGCAGCGCGACGCCGAAGCGCTTCTTGCGGCCGGCGGCCGCGCCTTCGCGCTCGAACGCGCGCTGCAGCGCGGCTCGCTCGTCGCCCGTCAGCCACGCGGCATCCGCGGGCGAATCGGACAGCAGCTTCAGCACGAGAAAACCGAGCGCGCACGCCGGCAGCCCTTCGACGATGAACATCCATTTCCAGCCGGCCAGCCCGAGCGCGCCGTCGAGTTGCAACAGCCACGTCGACAGCGGCCCGCCGATCAGCGACGACAGCGGCGTCGACACGGTGAACCACGCCAGCACCCGCGTGCGGTAGCTCGCCGGAAACCACACGGCGAGGAAGAAGATCACGCCCGGAAAGAACCCGGCTTCCCCGATACCGAGCAGCAACCGGATCGCATAGAAACTCGTCGGCCCGGTCGCGAGCGCAGTCGCGGCCGCCATCACGCCCCACGTGATCATGATGCGGGCGAGCCAGCGGCGCGCGCCGAAGCGGTACAGCGCGAGATTGCTCGGCACCTCGAACACGCAGTAGCCGGCGAACATGATCCCCGCGCCCCAGCCGAACTGCGTCGCCGTCAGCCCGAGATCGCGGTTCATCGTGAGTGCCGCGAACCCGACGCTCGTGCGGTCCAGGTAATTGAAGAAATACGCGAGCGCGAGCAGCGGGATGAAGCGCCATGCGGCCTTGCGCACGGCCCGCTGCTCGATCGATGCATCGGTCTCGCGATCGGCGGCCAGCGCCGGGAATGCGGATGTCATGGTTGTCTCCGTGGATAGGGCGATCCTCGCCCGCGCGTGGCGCGGCCGGGACGCCTTTGTTCGATCAGGGGATCGCGGCCGCGCTACGCGCTCGCCAGTTCGTTCGGCGACGGCGCGCCGCCCGCCGCCGCGCCGTCCGCGCCGTCCGCGCCGTCCGCGCCGTCCGCGCCGTCCGCGCCGTCCGCGTCGTGCCGCCCGGCCACGACGCCGGCTTCGATCAGCGCGCGCGCCTCGTCCGGCGTGTAGCCGAGTTCGCCAAGCAGCGCGCGCGTGTCCTGCCCGAGCGCCGGCGGCGCCGAGCGCAGCCGCAGGCGCTCGCCCGCGAGCGTGAGCGGCAGCAGCGCGGTGCGCGTGTCGACCGGCCGCCCGGCGCTGCTCGCATCGGCCGGCAACGTCACGTCCGCGAGGCCGCCCGTCGCCAGCAGGTGCGGGTCGTCGAACAGGTCCTGCGGCCTGGTGATCGGTGCATACGGCAGGCCGATCGACTCGAAGATCGCGCCGATCTCCGCGGCCGAATGCGGCGCGAGCCGCGCGCGCAGTTCGGGCAGCAGCCACTCGCGCGCCTGCACGCGCAGGTTGTTGGTCGCGAGGCGCGCATCGTCCTTCAGCGCAGCCAGCCCGAACGCATCGCAGAACAGCGCCCACTGCGTATCCGACACGACCGCGAGAAAGATCTGCTCGCCGTCCTTCACGGAGAACACGTCGTAGACGGCCCACGCGGAAATCCGGCTCGGCATCGGCGATGCGGCCTGCCCCGTCACCGCGAACTGCATCATGTGCTGCGCCACGAGGAACACGTTGTTTTCGAACAGCGAGCTCTGCACCTGCTGGCCGCGGCCGGTGCGCTCGCGCTGCGCGAGCGCGGCCATCGCGCCGATCGCGCCGAACATGCCGCCCATGATGTCGTTCACGCTCGCGCCCGCGCGCAGCGGCCGCCCCTCCGGGCCGGTCATGTACGCGAGGCCGCCCATCATCTGCACCACCTCGTCGAGCGCGGTGCGATGCTCGTACGGCCCCGGCAGGAAGCCCTTGTGCGACACGTACACGATGCGCGGATTCAGCGAGTGCAGCGCCGGATAACCGAGGCCGAGCCGGTCCATCGTGCCGCTCTTGAAGTTCTCGCTGAACACGTCCGCCGTCGCGACGAGCCGCAGCACGATCTCGAGCCCGCGCGGATCCTTCACGTCGACCGCGAGGCTCTTCTTGTTGCGGTTGAACATCCCGAAGAATCCCGCGCCCGAACCGCGCAGCGCGCGCGTGCTGTCGCCGGCGATCGGTTCGATCTTGATGACTTCCGCGCCGAGATCCGCGAGCAGCATCCCGCAGGTCGGGCCCATCACCATGTGCGTCATCTCGATCACGCGGACGCCGGCGTACGGCAGCATCGAAGCGGGTTGGCGGCCGTTCATTGCGCGACTCCCGCCAGGCATCCTTCCGGTTGCGGCGCGGTTGGAGAACGGCCGTCCGCATAACGGAAGCCCTTCGGCAAACCGGCGTCCGGCACATGGCCGTACAACGCCTCGGCCGGCAGCGCCGCGTGCAGGATCGCGCGCGCGGCGAGCAGGGCGTCGACGTCGATACCCGTGTCGAATCCCATCGATTCGAGCAGGAACACGAGATCCTCGGTGACGATGTTGCCGGTCGCGCCCGGCGCATACGGGCAACCGCCGAGGCCGCCCTGGCTCGCATCGATCGTCGTCACGCCCGCGTCGAGCGCCGCGACGACGTTGGCGAGCCCCTGCCCGCGCGTGTTGTGGAAATGCGCGCCGCCCGCCTTGTCGCCGACTTCCCGGCGCAGCCGGGCAAACAGCCGGCGTACCTGCGCCGGGTTCGCATAACCGCTCGTGTCGGACAGCCCGATCTCGTCGACCCCGCATTCGGCCATCGCCACCGCCATCGCGATCGTCTCGTCGTCGCTGACGGCGCCCGCGATCGTGCAGCCGAACGCGACCGACACGCCCGCCTCGATCTGCACCGACGGGAACCGCGCATCGCGCAGCGCGACGATCGCGCGCACCTCGTCGATCATCTGCGCGGGCGTCTTGCGGATATTCGCCAGCGAATGCGCCTCCGTCACCGATACCGGCAGCGTCAGCTTGTGCACGCCTGCTTCGAATGCACCCTCGGCGCCGCGCAGGTTCGGCGCGAGCGCGGCGACATGCAGCCCGGGAATCGCCAGCGCATGCGCGACGACCTCACGCACGTCGGCCATCTGCGGCAACAGCCTCGCCGGCACGAACGACCCGACCTCGATCTCGCGCAAGCCGGCCGCGGCCAGCGCCGTGATCCAGCGCAGCTTGCCGGCCGTCGGCATCACGGCCCGGATGCTCTGCAGGCCGTCGCGCGGCCCGACCTCGCTGACCAACACCTTCGGATATTCGGAAACGCTCATTTGATACCCCACCGTTCCATCTGAAAGAACATCGTTCTGTTTGACAGAACTCTAAGCGTGCGTCGAACGTGCTGTAAGCGGGGTATACCCGTGAAATTGCGATTTTCTGGAACTTGAGTTCTGCCAGACAGAACGATATAGTCGGCCGATCATCCTCTGAAGGAAGCAGGCAGTGCCTACGACTCACACCGATCACGCCGGCAACGAGCCCGATTCGCCGGCCGAAGAAGCGTCCAGCGGCGTCGCCGTCCTCGATCGCGCGTTTGCGATCCTCCGCGCCTTCGGGCAAACCGACGACCAGTTGTCGCTCGCGGAGCTGTCGCGCCGCACCGGGCTGTACAAGAGCACGATCCTGCGCCTGCTCGCCGCGCTCGAGCATGGCGGCTTCATGCGCAAGCTCGACGACGGCCAGTACGCGATCGGGCACGAGCCGCTGCGGCTCGCCGCGCTGTACCAGCGTTCGTTCCGGGTCGGCCCGGTGGTCGAGCCGCTGCTCGAAACGCTCAGCCGCGAACTCGGCGAAACGGCATCGTTCTACGTGCGCCAGGGCGACATGCGCTCGGTGCTGTACCGGGTCGAGCCCGCCCGCGCGGTGCGCGTGTCGATTCGTGTCGGCGAGGAATTTCCGGTTCGCCAGGGCGCGTCCGGGAAGGTGCTGCTGGCGTTCACCGACACGCAGGATGCGCAATGGCACGACGTGCGCGAACGACTCTGGGCCGCGTCTTACGGCGAGCGCGACCCCGAGACGGCTTCGGCGTCCGTACCCGTGTTCGGTGCGGCTGGCGAGTGTGTGGGCGCGCTGACCGTATCGGGCCCGAAATCGCGGCTCGCCGCCGCACCGGCCATGGCGGCAGCGCTCGCGATGCTGCTGCCGCTCGCGCAGAAGGCGACCGTGGCGCTCGGCGGCGCAGGCGCACGCTACGACGCGGCGGCCGTACGTGACAGCCTCGCGCAGTTCGCGTCGGCAGCAGGCCACGACGACACGGCGTCGTGACCGGCGGCGCGCGCACTGCCACGCAACAGCGCTACAACGCAACGACGCAAAAGGCAGCCGCGTGCGACACTGGCCGCCGATGCATGCATCGCGCGCCGCCCGCGGGCGTGCCGCGCGTGCCACCGCCAATCGGACACCCATGAGGGCAGCCACCATGAACGCCGCGCGCACCGCCAGCTGGTATTTCGATTTCGTCTCGCCGTTCGCGTACCTGCAGCAGGAACAGTTCGACCGGTTGCCGGCCGCCGCCGCGTTCGAGCCGCGGCCCATCGTGCTCGGCGCACTGCTCTCACACTGGGGCCAGAAAGCACCGGCCGAGATCGCGGCGAAACGCGTCTTCACCTATCGCCACGCGCAATATCGCGCGGACAAGCTCGGCATTGCATTCCGGATGCCGCCCGCGCACCCGTTCAATCCGATCCGTCCGCTGCGTCTCGCGATCGCGATGGGCAGTTCACCCGACGCGATCCGCCGGATCTTCCGGCATATCTGGCGCGACGGCCAGGACGTGTCGACGCCGGAAGGGTTCGCCGCGCTGTGCGAAGCCGTCGGCTTCCCGGAAGGCGTGACGGCCGTCGAAGCCCAGCCGGTCAAGGACGCGCTGCGCGCGAACACCGACGATGCGATCGCGCACGGCGTATTCGGCGTGCCGACCTTCGAACTCGACGGCGACCTGTTCTGGGGCGAGGATGCGACCGACATGTTCGCCGACTGCGCGACGTCGCGCACGTGGCTCGATTCGCCTGAAGTGCGCCGCATCAGCGCACTGCCCGAAGGCATCCGGCGCGGCTGACGGGGCCGCGGCCGGCCGGCGCTCACGGCGCTCACGGCACGAATCCGGCGCCGCTGAATTTCCGCACCGCACGCCCATGGCGGGCAGGCCCACAGGGCTTGCCCGCCTTTTCTTTTATTTTCGATCGGCGCACGCATGACGCCGCGCGACCCGGCAGATTCGCGCGCATCCGGCGCGAGAACCGTTCATCCGGCGCAAGATCCACACCGGCCCGCGCGACTGTCCAGTTCTACCGATTATTTTTCCGATGGCCGCGCGCATCGACGCGGAAATATCGGACGATTTCGATCCCCCCGCCACACGGCGCCCGCCCATCCGGCCCCATCGCACAGCCCCGTTTCATCAGGGGATTCCCGGTATTTTTTCGCATTTTCTTCGAAATAACGGGTGACCATACTTGCCCCCCGTTGCGCTCCGGTGCGAGCGCGCTTCCAGATCCGGCCGGCCGCGCGCAATGCATCGGGCGTCCGCCGGGATCGCACGACATGAACAATTTCGACACCACGATCCAGACCTTCCTCACCCACATCACGTTCGGACCGCTGATGAATCATGCGATCCGCGTGATCGCGGGCCTGTACACGTTCAAGGGCTTCGTGCTCATTCCCGTGCTGTGCTGGCTGTGGTTCCAGCCGGGCCCGAACCGCGAGCGGCAGCGCGAACTGGTCGTCGCGACGATCGCGAGCGGGCTCATTGCGCTCGCGTTCGGCCGGCTGCTCGCCCAGGTGCTGCCGTTCCGCGTGCGGCCGATCTACAACCCCGAACTGCACCTGCACTTCCCGTCGGCAGGGCTGCGCGCGGCCACGCTGCAGGCATGGAGTTCGTTTCCCAGCGATCACGCGATGCTGTGGATGGCGATCGCCACCGGCATCTTCATCATCGCGCGCCGCGTCGGCGTGCTCGCGCTGCTGTATGCGGTCGTGTTCATCTGCGTACCGCGTGCCTATCTCGGCTTCCACTACCCGACCGACCTGATCGCCGGCGCCGCGATCGGCATCGCGATCGCATGGCTGCTGACGCGCGACGCGATCCGCTCGCGCTTCGCGCCGCAGGTGCTGGCGACGATCCGGCGCTTCCCCGCGCCGGCCTATACGCTCGCGTTCCTGCTGTGCTTCGAGCTGATCACGCAGTTCGACGAACTGCTGACGCTCGCGCAGTCGGCCACCCGCACGATGTAACGGGGGACGCCGCGATGCTGCCGCTGCTTTCGTTCCGTCGCCCCGGCACGCGCTGCCGGCCATGCG
This sequence comes from Burkholderia sp. COPS, assembly GCF_019425585.1. Lineage (NCBI taxonomy): Bacteria > Pseudomonadati > Pseudomonadota > Betaproteobacteria > Burkholderiales > Burkholderiaceae > Burkholderia > Burkholderia sp. COPS. Next base: position 80,107 of record NZ_WIXR01000032.1, read on the forward strand.
CGGCGTCGGCGCGCCGCGCGACGCCCACGCCGTTCAGTCGCGATCGGGCGCGCCCAGCGGAAAGAACGGGCGATACGGCCGCGCCTCGTCGACCGCGCGCGCAAACGACGGCCGCGCCAGCAGACGCTTGCGATACGCGATCACGTTCGCGAACGACGGATCGATCCGGTGCGTCCAGTCCGCATAGAACAGGAACGGCGCCGCGCCGCAGTCGGCGAGGCTGAAGCGGTCGCCGGCCGCCCATTCGCGATCGGCCATCTTCCTGTCCAGCCACGCATACGACGTGTCGAGCATCGCGCGCGCATCGGCGACACCGCGTGCATCGCGCTCGGCTTCCGGCCGCAGCGCATCGAACACGACCTTCTGCTGCGGCGTCGACACGTAGTTGTCGAAGAAACGATCCATCGTGCGCACCTCGAGCGCCGCGTGCGGATCATCGGGCAGCAGCCGCACGGGGCCCGGATGGTTCAGGCCGAGGTACTCGATGATGATGGACGCCTCGATCACGGTGCGGCCGGCATCGACGAGCACCGGAAAGCGCTTCAGCGGCCACAGCGCGGCCAGTTCCTGCATCGGCTTCGGATCGTCGTGCGCGAGCACGCGATACGCGAACGGCGTGCCGTTCTCGTACAGCGCGGTCAGCACCTTCTGGCAGTAGGACGAAAAGGGATGGGCGTAAAGCGTCGGTATCATCGTGCGGTCTCTCCGGGTTTCGGCGCCGCGTCGTGCGGCGCCACGTGATCGGATACCTTGACGACGAACGGCACCCGGCCGTTTCGACAGCGGTCCGGAATTAATTTTTGTCGTGCGACTTGTGCCGTTACGACCGGCCGTCCATCACGACGCGCCCCTCGGCACGCCAGCGCAGCATTCCGCCGCCGAGATTGGCGACCGTGTCGAAGCCGGCTTTCAGCAGGATCACGGTCGCCTGCGCGGATCGCCCGCCGGCCCGGCACACGGTCACGACCGGCCGGTCGCGCGCGATCTCGCCGGCACGCGCGGCCAGTTCGCCGAGCGGAATCGGCGTCGCGCCGGGCAGATGGCCGAGCGGGCCCGTGAATTCGTCCGGCTCGCGCACGTCGACCACCTGCACCGCCTGCAAATGATCCTCGAGCCATTGCGGATCGATTTCCCAGAACCCGGCGAACGTGTAGACGAGCGGCGCCCAGTCGGGTGCCGCCTGCGCATCGGGCGCGTTCGCGGCGACGCCGCATTGAAGGTTCGCCGGCACCGCGACATCGATCTGGCGCGGGTGCGCGAGCCCGAGGTTGCGCATGTAGCCCGCAAAATCGTCTTCGCTCAGATCGCCGCCGAGGCGCGGATTGAAGCGCCGCTCCTCGCCGACGCTCGTCACCGTGAGCCCGCGATAGTCGTGCGCCGGATACAGCAGGCACGCGGCCGGCAGCGTGAAAAGCCGGCCGTGCACCGCGCGATACAGCGCGCGCGGGTCGCCCTGCTGGAAGTCGGTGCGGCCGGTGCCGCGAATCAGCAGGCAATCGCCGGTGAACGCCATCGATTCGTCGTCGAGCACGAGGCTGATGCAGCCGCTCGTGTGGCCGGGCGTCGCGCGCACGGTCAGGTAGCGCGCGCCGAACGCACAGCGGTCGCCGTCGTTCAGGTAACGATCGGCGCCCTGCGCGCCGCTCGCGGCCGAGATCGCGATCGTGCTGCCCGTGCGCTGCTTCAGCAGCCACGCGCCCGTCACGTGATCGGCATGCACGTGCGTGTCGACGGTCGCGACGAGCCGCAGCCCGAGCTCGTCGAGCAGCGCCGCGTCACGGCGCACCTGCTCGAACACCGGATCGATCAGCAGTGCTTCGCGCGACGCGGGGTCGGCGAGCAGGTACGTGTACGTCGACGATTGCGGGTCGAAGAGTTGCCGGAAGATCATCGCGAAGTCGCTCCGTCGCTGGTTGATGCGCATTGTCCGGCCCGGGCCGCCGCTGCCGCCGCTGTCGCCGCGCGGGCCGCCCCGTCGTGGTCCTGCACTGCCGGCATCCGGCCGGCACGGCGCGTCAGCGCGGCTGCGTCACGTAACGCAGGTACGGCTTCAGCGTCCGGAAGCCCTGCGGGTACTTCTGCCTGGCCGCATCGTCCGACACCGACGTCGGAATGATGACATCGTCGCCGGGCCGCCAGTTGACCGGCGTCGCCACCGTATGCTGCGCGTTGAGCTGCAACGCGTCGAGCAGGCGCAGCACCTCGTCGAAATTGCGTCCCGCGCTCATCGGATAAACGAGCATCGCCTTGACCTTCTTGTCCGGCCCGATGACGAACACCGAGCGCACGGTCGCGTTGTCGACCGCCGTGCGCGCGCCGCCGCCCGCGTTCGGATGAATCATGTCGTACAGCTTCGCGACCTTCAGCTCGTCGTCGCCGATCAGCGGATAGTTGACCGCGTGACCCTGCGTCTCGGCGATATCCGCCACCCACTTCCGGTGGTCGCTGACCGGATCGATCGACAGCCCGATGATCTTCGTGTTGCGCTTGTCGAATTCCGGCTTGAGCCCGGCCATGTAGCCGAGTTCGGTCGTGCATACCGGCGTGAAATCCTTCGGATGGGAAAACAGGATCGCCCAATGGTCGCCGATCCATTCATGAAAGCGGATCGTTCCCTCGGTGGTCTCCGCGGTGAAATCGGGCGCGTCCTCGCCTAGTCGAATCGACATGTTCGTCTCCGTCAAATTGGAATCGTCACGACGCCCGCGCCGCGGCTTGCGCGCGACGCGCGATCGTCCGCGCGCGGAGTGCAGGCATGGCACATGCCCGGGTTCCGCGCGTTCATATAGCCTAGTTCAAAATGCGCGCGCCACCGGGACGCGGTGTGCGCGATGTCTTGGCCGATTCCGACGACGAATGCGGCACGGCAGCACGATGCGCGGCAACCGGGCGCGCGTGCGGGCTGCCTTACACTAGCGGCTCCTCTCGTCTTACGTTCACAGGAATGCCACCGACATGTCGATGACGATCGATCCGAAGCAGGCCGCCGCACTGCTGGCCGTCGCCGACACGGGCAGCTTCGAGCAGGCGGCCGTACGCCTGCACGTGACCGCATCGGCCGTCACGCAGCGGGTCCGCGCACTGGAAGCGAGCCTCGGCACGCCGCTCGTGCTGCGCACGCGGCCGTGCCGCCCGACGGTGGCCGGGCAGCGCGTGCTGCAGCACCTGCGCCGCGTCGCGCTGCTGCAGGCCGACCTGCAAAGCACGCTCGCGACCGAGCGCGAATCGCCGATCTCGGTCACGATCGCGCTCAACTCCGACAGCCTCGGCACGTGGTTTCTCCCGGCACTGACGTCCGTACTCGCCGGCGAGCGCATCCTGTTCGAGCTGATCGTCGAAGACCAGGACCACACGTTCGCGCTGCTCGAAAGCGGGATGGCGGTGGGCTGCGTGACGACCGAGCCGAAGCCGATGCGCGGCTGTCTCGCGACGCCGCTCGGCACGATGCGCTACCGGCTGCTCGCGGCCGCCGCGTTCGCGGTGCGCTGGTTCCCGCGCGGGCTGAACCGCACGAGCGCGCGCAAGGCGCCCGTCGTCGCGTACTCGCGGCGCGATACGCTGCAGTCGTCGTTCCTGAAGGAGAAGTTCGGGCTGCCCGAGGGCGCCTACCCGTGCCACTACGTGCCGGGCACCCATTCGCACTTCGCGGCGGTGCGGCACGGGCTCGGCTACGCGATGGTGCCGGAGCCGCTGATCGGCACCGCGCCGCTCGACGCGCAGGGGCTCGTCGATCTCGCGCCCGCGCATCCGACCGACGTCACGCTGTACTGGCACGCGTGGACCGTGCAGTCGCCGACGATGGCGTCGTTGTCGGAACGCGTCGTCGAGGCGGCACGCCGGCTGCTCGCGCCGCTGCCGTGACGCGCGGGTGATCGACACCGGCAGGGCGGTGCATGGCGCGCGGCGCGGTACGCATCGCAGCGAGAAACCCTGCCGCGCCGCCTATACTTTTTCCATCGGCCTCGCGAACGCGCCGCGCGGCCGATCACGCACATCCGGCCGTTCCCTTTCCCGCAAGGAGAACATCATGTCCCGCCGCTATATCGATTGCCGCGAGTTTCCCAGCGCGACGAACTGCTCGGTCGCGATTTCCGCCGACTCCGACAACGAACTGCTGGAGGCCGCCGTGCAACATGCGGTGCTGGTGCACCAGCACACCGACAGCGCCGAACTGCGCACGCAGCTGAAAACGCTGTTCCGCGACGGCACGCCCCCCGCCGACGCACCCCGGCAAGCGTAATCCGCCGGCTCGCCCGATATCGACAGACGGGTTGCCTCGTCGCCCCCGTCGCCTCTTCGCTCCCTGCTTCGCGCCACCTCGTGCCGGCTCTCCCGCCGGCCGGCGCATTCCCCGTTACGCGCGGCGCTGCGCGAAATACGCGCCGACCGCATCGATGAAGGTATCGATGTCCGCGCGCGACACGTCGCAGTGCGTGACGAAGCGCGACGCGTACAGCATCTGCGTGAGGATCCCGCGCTCCTTGAGCCACGCCTCGAGCGGCGCGCAATCGGCTTCGGGGAATTGCGCGAACACCATGTTCGTCGCGTGCGACAGCACCTTCACCGCGTCGATGCGCGCAAGGCCCGCCGCGAGATGCGCGGCGTTCGCGTGATCGTCCGCGAGCCGCTCGACGTTGTGGTCGAGCGCATACAGGCACGCGGCCGCGAGAATGCCCGACTGCCGCATCGCGCCGCCGAGCACCTTGCGCCAGCGCTGCGCGCGCTCGATCAGCACGCGGTTGCCGACCAGCACCGACCCGACCGGTGTACCGAGCCCTTTCGAGAAACAGATCGACACGGTGTCGAACGGCGCGCACAGCTCGGCGATCGAACGGCCCGACGCGACGGCGGCGTTGCACACACGCGCGCCGTCGAGATGCAGCGCCAACCCGCGGCTGCGCGCGAACGCGGTGGCTTCCTGGACATAGCCTTCCGGCAAGACCTGGCCGCCGATCGTGTTTTCGAGCGCGAGCAGGCGCGTGCGGGCAAAGTGATTGTCGATCGGCTTGATCGCCGCGGCGATCTTCGCGAGCGGCAGCGTGCCGTCCGGCGCGTTCTCGATCGGCTGCGGCTGGATGCTGCCCAGCACGGCCGCACCGCCGCCCTCGTACTTGTAGGTGTGCGCGAGCTGGCCGACGATGTACTCGTCGCCGCGTTCGCAATGGGCCATCAGCGCGGCGAGGTTGCTCTGCGTGCCGCTCGGGAAGAACAGGCCGGCTTCCTTGCCGGCCCGCTCGGCCATCACCGCCTGCAGGCGCAGCACGGTCGGGTCGTCACCCCATACGTCGTCGCCGACTTCGGCGGCAGTCATCGCGGCCAGCATTGCCTGGCTCGGACGTGTCACGGTATCGCTGCGTAAATCGATCATCGCTGAGTCCTGGGTAAACGCGGACCGGAACCGATGCGCCCGGCCCTGCCGAAACGAGACTCAGAGTGTACGCAATTCACGCAGCGTATGTGTGCCGACGGCTGGAGGTCGACGTGTGCACGGCGCACCGGCACGCGATGCGGCACGCCGCCGCCCGGGCCGCCGTCAGTAGCGCGGCGGCGGCGGCTGGACACCCGCCGGCGGCATCGGCGGCGCCGCGCGCGGTGCGCCGCCGTATCCACCGCCGCCGCTCATCCCGCCCGGCACCGGCACGCGGTTGCCGGTCGCGTACATGCATTGCAGGTAGCCGTAGTCGTAGCGGCGCTGGATGTCGTAGGCCGAGCCTTGCGCCGCACCGGCACCGACCACACTGCCCGCGAGCAGCCCCGCGCCTGCGCCGACGGCCGCACCCGTGCCGCCGTTGAACGCCGCGCCGGCCGCCGCCCCGAGCGCGGTGCCGACGGCCGCGCTGCCGACCGCGCTCGCGGTCGATGCCTGCCCGGCACTCACGCCGCCCGATTGCTCGAACGCGTATTGACGGCAGTTCGCATCGTCGGCGCGGAACTGGTCGAACGACTTGCCGGTGCCGGGCAGCGCCATCACGCTCGGCCCGGTCGGCATGTACGCGCACGCGCCGAGCAGGCCGGCCAGCGCCAGCGCGGCCGGCACGCGCAGTGGTCGAAACAGGGATTTCATCGTCGCGCCTCCGTCACTGCGGCCGTGCCGGCACCGATCGCCAGCCCGACTTGCAGGTCTTCACATGCGGGTAGTAATGCTTCGACGCGTCGCAGTAGTACCAGACGTTCGCGTCGCCGTCGTCCTGCGGCTGTCCTTTCTCGACGTACTCGGGCGGCGGCCCCGGGTCGACGGGTACCGCGACGACGGGCGGCGGGTAGTAGTAAGGCGCAGGGACGACGGGATAGTAATACGGGTAGCCGGGGCCGATATAGACCCCGACCCGGGCGGCATGCGCCACGCCGCCCGTCGCGATCGCCACTGCGGCCACCGCGCCCAGTGCGAGCTTCAATCCATTCACGTCACGTTCTCCGGCTGGCGGTTCGTCGATGCGAACCCGACATACCGAACGCTACGCCGCGCGCGATCCGTCATCCATTACGGGCGCGCGCGCCAATGTTGCGCGGCGTTACCGATGTGACAGACCCCATCTCCCGCGGCCCGCCGGCACGAGCGCGTGCGTTACGCGATAACGCACCGCAACGGTTCGGCCGCGCGCGGGCGCCGAGCGGGGCGGTGTCGCGCAGCGTTCGCGCCCGCATCGAACCGTTCCGATGACGCGACGCGCCATATTGACGCACGTGCGTCAGACCGCCACGCCGCGGCCGCGCGCGCCGCAAACAACCTTCTTGATACGAATCAACGATTTACCCCGGAATCGCGCGCGGCGGGCTGGACATCTGCGACGAGTTGGCGCATTTCGCGGTGCAACATCGCGGCCCATACTCCAGCCAACCCCGACGCCCGTCCGCCGGGGTCCGCCGGCACCCGCCGGCGGGTATCGTCAGCCTCGGTCAACTGGTATGGACACCGCTCTTTCGGCCCTCGATCTGGCCCGCCTGCAATTCGCGTTCACCGTCTCCTTTCACATCGTCTTTCCGGCGCTGAGCATCGGCCTCGCCAGCTTCATCGCCGTCCTCGAATATCGCTGGCTGAAAACCGGCAAGCAGTACTACAAAACCCTCTGCCTGTTCTGGTCGAAGATCTTCGCGGTCGCGTTCGGGATGGGCGTCGTTTCCGGCGTCGTGATGAGCTACCAGTTCGGCACGAACTGGTCGGGCTTCTCGAGCTTCGCCGGTGCCGTCACCGGGCCGCTGCTGATGTACGAGGTCATGACCGCGTTCTTCCTCGAGGCCGGCTTCCTCGGCATCATGCTGTTCGGCTGGAACCGCGTGAGCCCGCGCGCGCACTTCGGCGCGACGCTGATGGTCGCGATCGGCACGCTGATCTCGACGTTCTGGATTCTCGCGTCGAACAGCTGGATGCAGACGCCGCAGGGCTTCGAGATCGTCGACGGCCGCGTCGTGCCGACCGACTGGTTCGCGATCATCTTCAATCCGTCGTTCCCGTACCGCCTGTTCCACATGGCGATCGCCGCGTTCATCGTCGCCGCGCTGGTGGTGGCCGCGACGGGCGCATGGCACCTGCTGAAGGGCCGCCGCGACAAGGGCGTGAAGAAGATGTTCTCGATGGCGCTGTGGCTGCTGCTCGTGCTCGCACCGCTGCAAGCCGTGATCGGCGACCAGCACGGCATCAACACGCTGAAACACCAGCCCGCGAAGATCGCCGCGATCGAAGGGCTGTGGGAAACCGAGAAGGGCGGCACGGCGCTCAACCTGTTCGGCATCCCGGACATGAAGGCGGAAACGACCCGCTACGCGGTGAAGGTGCCGCACCTCGGCAGCCTGATCCTCACGCACAGCTGGGACGGCGAGATCCGCGGGCTGAAGGACTTCCCGCCGGAAGACCGCCCGAACTCGACGGTCGTGTTCTGGAGCTTCCGGATCATGGTCGGCCTCGGCATCGCGATGATCGGCCTCGCCGCGCTCGCGTGGCTCCTGCGCCGCCGCGGCAGCCTGTATGAATCGAAGTGGTTCCAGCGCTTCGCGCTCGTGATGGGCCCGACCGGCTTCGTGTCGCTGCTCGCGGGCTGGGTCACGACCGAAGCGGGCCGCCAGCCGTGGGTCGTGTATGGCGTGATGCGCACCGCGCATGCGGTGTCGCCGCTGTCGGTGCAGCAGGTCAGCCTGTCGATGATGACGTTCGTGATCGTGTACTTCCTCGTGTTCGGCACCGGCGTGTACTACATGCTGAAGCTGATGAAGGCCGGCCCCGCGCTGCCCGACGTGAAGCACGACCCGAAACACGACATGCCCGACACGCGCCCCGATCACACCGCGCGCCGCCCGATGTCGGCCGTCGACGAGCTGATCGAGACCGTCTGAGCCCACCCCGGGTCCACCCCATTCCGCATACGAGAAAACCTATGGACGTCACCGTAATCTGGGCCGCGATCATCGCATTGGGGCTCTTCATGTACGTCGTGCTCGACGGCTTCGACCTCGGCATCGGCATCGTCTTCCCGTTCTTTCCGGACGAGAAGGAACGCGACCTGATGATGAACACGGTCGCGCCCGTGTGGGACGGCAACGAGACGTGGCTCGTGCTCGGCGGCGCCGGGCTGTTCGCGGTGTTCCCGGTCGTCTATTCGACCGTGCTGTCGGCGCTGTACCTGCCGCTGATCTTCATGCTGGTGTGCCTGATCTTCCGCGGCGTGTCGTTCGAGATCCGCGCGAAGGCGCGGCGCACGAAGCAGCTGTGGGATCTGGCGTTCATCGGCGGCTCGGCCGGCGCGACGCTGTTCCAGGGGATCGCGCTCGGCGCGTTCCTGCAGGGCATCAACGTGAAGGACGGCGTGTTCGCGGGCGATGCCTTCGACTGGCTCACGCCGTTCAGCCTGCTGACCGGCCTCGGCCTGATCGTGACCTATGCGCTGCTCGGCTGCTGCTGGCTCGTCGCGAAGACGGAAGGCGACCTGCAGCGGCGCCTCCATCGCGTCGTGTGGCCGCTGACGCTCGTGCTGCTCGGCTTCATCGCGGTGGTGAGCCTGTGGACGCCGCTGCAGGACCCGGCCATCGCGCAGCGCTGGTTCGATTCGGGGCTGTTCTGGCGCCTGCTGCCGGTGCCGTTCCTGGTCGCCGCGTGCGCGGTATGGATGCGCCGCGCGGTGCGCAACCGGCATGACATGACGCCGTTCGTGCTCGCGCTGGCGCTCGTGCTGCTCGGCTACGTCGGCCTGCTCGTCACGCTGTTCCCGTATGCGATTCCTCAGACGATGACGATCTGGGAAGCCGCGGCACCGCGCTCCAGCCAGACCTTCACACTGGTCGGCGCAGCGGTTATCCTCCCGATCATCATCGCCTACACGACGATGGGTTACTGGGTATTCCGAGGCAAGGTGCGCCATGAAGACCAGCATTACTACCACCACTGATTCCGCCGGGCGCTCCGCCGCCGCGGCCCCCCGGCCGCGGATGCGCGGCTGGATGTGGTTCGTCGTGCTGTGGGCCGGCGGCGTGATCGGCGCCGTCACGCTCGGTTACGCGTTCAAGATCTTCATGAACCTGACGCTGTTTGCGGTGAAGTAGGCCCCTTCCGCGTTGCACGCCAGGGGGCATGCCGGGCCCGTTCCGCGCAATCCGCCTCCGGCTCGCCACCGTCGCCACCGGCACGCCGCCGTGGCGATCCTCCTCCCCGGCATTCGCGCTTTCACGCGCCGGCGCGTGCCCCGCTCACTGCTCGCACTTCGTCGCGCACATCGCCTTGTCCACTTCCGCGAAAAACGCCTGGTAGTACTCGGGCTCCATGACGGTCTTGGTACGCGAATCGCCGGCGCTATCCCACACCGTACGATCGAATCGCGCCCGCACGATCGCGACGTGCGCGTCCCGCCCCGCCCGAACCGTCACGATCGCGGTCACGCGTTCATGATCGGGCTTGGTCGGCAGCATCCCGATGCGCGCCTTCAGCGCGCCGCGCAGCAGCTGACGCCACTTCGGGATCAGCGTGTCGCTGCGCCCCGCTTCCACCAGCCCCGAATCGCGATCGACCGTCACCGGCGCATAACCCTGCGCACGCAGCGCGCCGGCCACCGCGTCGAGCACGCGCGCCTGCGTCGCGTCCGCATAGCGGCGGTCGCTGAGCATGCGCAGCGTCTGCTGCTCGGCATCGGTCAGGTCGACTTCGGTCTGGCTCGAGCTGTAGCGCACCAGCGATCCGCCGTCGCCGATCTGCCGCTCGTTGGCGGGTTTCGTCGCGCATCCGGTCAGCGCCGCGAACAGTCCGGCACAGGCGAGCGCCAGCGCGCCGCGGCCGTGCACGGGCGGCACCGCGGCCAGGCGGTTCGTCGCACGACGTGCCGCGCGCCGGACGCGAAGACGGTGGCGAAATCCGGTTGCCCGGGCGTCGGGTGGCGATATGATCGTCATCGGGGCGTTCTCTCCTATCGGCGCCATGATAGGGAGGCGCCCCGGCCGCCACAAACGACATTTTTTGACCCACTGTGTAGCTTTTCTTCGCGATCTCACGATGCGCCGATTGCCGCCCCTGAACGCGCTGCGCAGCTTCGAAGCTGCCGGCCGCCTGCAGAGCCTCACCCTCGCCGCCGACGAACTGAACGTGACCCAGAGCGCGGTCGCGCAGCAGATCCGCGTGCTCGAATCGTTCTTCGGGCAGAAGCTGTTCGAACGCGACGGGCGCTCGTTGCGGCTCACGCCGCGCGCGCGGCATTACCTCGTCGACGTCGCGAGCTGCCTCGGCCGGCTTGCGCAGGCGACGGGGCAGATGTTCGAGCCGGTCGGCGGCCATTCGGTGCGGATCAACACGTCGGTGTCGTTCGCGCATGGATGGTTGCTCACGCAACTGGCCGCGTTCCAGGCCGAGCATCCGGATATCGACGTGCAACTCGTCACGACGCCCGACACCGAGCGGGACCAGTTCGACGAAACCTGCGACATCGTCATCCGCCGCTATACGCCGGAGCTGCGCCGCAAGGGGTTCGTGTCGCGACCGCTGCTCGCGACCGTGGCGGTGCCGGTATGCGCGCCCGGCCACCCGGTGCTCGATGACGCACGCACGCCGGCCGACCTGCGCAACGCGCCGCTGCTGCATTACGCGGGCTTGCCGCAGGCATGGCAATACTGGTTCCACCAGGCGGGCTCGGTCGTCACCGAGACGCTGCGCGGGCCGTTCTATCGGGAGTTCTTCCTGATGACCAAGGCTGCCGCAAGCGGGCTCGGCGTGTGCCTCGCGCCGCGCGCGGTCGTACGCGACGATCTCGAGCACGGGCGGCTCGTCGCGCTGTTTCCGGAAGTCCACCTGGAAGGGCCGCCGTTTCATTGCCTGTATCGCGACGGCGGCGATGCGTCGCTGCGCACGTTCGTCGACTGGCTGTTCGCGCGGGCGGAGGCGCTGGAAGGGGCGCCGCCGGGATAACCGGCGACGCGCACGGCACTCGTCGCTTCCGCTGCCGGATCGACGAAGCCCGGTATAACGGGGATCGCCCGGGCGCTTACTTTTGCCCGCGCAACGCGGCTTCGATCTTGCGATCGGTCTTGTACTGGCTCAGCGCATACACCGACCAGATCGCGGCCGGCAGCCAGCCGACGATCGTGATTTGCAGGATCAGGCAGATGATCCCGGCGATCGGGCGGCCGATCGTGAAGAACTGGAACCACGGCAGCAGCAGGGCAAGCAGAAGGCGCATGAACAAACCTCTCGGTGCGTCGTTGAACGGGTGATGCGTGGCGAATATGCCGGCACGGGCGACAGAATTCAAGCCGTTCGTCGCGATACCCGCCTGCTACACTCGTGCGTCGTCGAACGAAGCACGACGAGAACAACAACGGAGAAAGAGGGCAATGAACACCCCGTCGTCACACCACGGCCACGAGCCGCCCGCCATCACGTCCCCGAACAAGGCCCGGCACCGCTGCGCGGCCGTCGTGCTCGCCGCGCTCGCCGCCGTCGGCGTCGCGCACGCCGAAACGAAGCCGACGACGCGTGCTGGGCGCGCCGCGACGCCGCCTTCGCCCGCTGCGCGAAACTGACCGACGCCGTCAACCTGGTCGCGAAGCGCATGGCCGACGACGCGCAAGACGAGCAGGCCGCGGCCGCCCGGCGCCGCGATGCCGCGCTCGCCCGTTACCGCGCGGCCGCGGCGGCCAACGACGACGAACTCGTGTGGCTGGGCCCGCTGCCGGCCGAATGGTCGAGGGACGACGTCCAGAAACAGCTCGACGACGTGTACGGCAAGATCAAGCACGAGCTCGACAATCTCGGCGATGCCGACATCGACGTGTCCCGCTTCGTGTGCAGGTTGCCCGACCAGATCGGCCCGGCTCCGGACCAGCAGGCCGTGATCGACTACATGAGCAGCCTGCGCGAACCCGGCTCGACGACGCCCGCGCAGTGGACGGCGCTCGTCGAGGCCGCGCGCAAGGGCAACTGGCTCGCGCGGCTGCAGATCTTCGTCGCGCTCGGCTCGCGCCCGAAGGACGACCTCGTGTCGGTCTACCGGCGTATCCAGCTGATGGGGTGGCTGCAGGCGAACCACGTCGGTGCGCTGTACACCTACTACCTGGGCGAACTCGCCGCAACCGGCTATTTCGAAGGGCCCGGCCCCGGCGCCACGTCGCCGATTCCGTTGTATGCGGCGATGCACGGCAGTTATGCGGCGATGAAACGCGCGGGCGATTCGCTCATGGCGCGGGACGAGCCGGACGTGCAGGCGATCGGCAAGCGCATGCACGATTGCGCGGTGCAGATGATGCCGGTGCTGTTCGCGAAGTAGCCGCGGGCAGCACCTCGCTCGGCACCTCACGCGGCACACAGGCCGCCCGCCGCGCGGCCGGCGGCGGGCAGTCCTGCGGCGTCGCGTCGCTCAGCGACCGATACCGAGCCCCGGCAGCACGCCGGTATTCTCGGCCACCACCGCATGCAGCAGGCGCGGGTCGGCACCGAGCAGCCCGAGGATCGTCGGCGCGACCTGCTTCGTGCCGACCGTGTCGGTCACCGTGCGCGCGCGATGCAGGCCCGGATACGACACGAGCAGGCCGAGGTGGCTGTCATCCGGCGCGTTGCCGCCGTGCTCCTCGTCCTTCTTCGTGCTCGACGTATAGATCACGCCCGGATTCGGCTGGACGACGATGTCCGGCGTGCGGCCGTTGGCCGGATCGCCGAACCGCTCGGCGAGCGCCGCGCCGTACAGGATGTACGCCTGCGGGCCATCCGCGCAGATCCCCGGCGCATTGCAGCCCAGGTTCGCCTTCAGCGTCTGCACGACGGCCGTGCGCTGGTTGCGGTCGCGCAGCCAGATCAGGCCGACGTCGTCGGTCTGCACGAAGCCCGTGCCGACCAGGCCCGAACCGTCGTTCAGGTTGCCCGTCTTCGTGTTGTTCTGGCCGAAGTTGCCGTTCGGGTCGAAATAGTTGTTCGCTTCGAGCAGCTTCGTCAGCGTGTCGCCGTTCTTCACGAGCTTCGTGTGATCGGTCGGCGACTGGCCATGCTTCGACGTGACGATCACCGCCGTCGACGAATACAGGTTCGCCTGCTTCAGCGCCTCGACGACATGGCCGATCGCGTTGTCGACGTACGTGATCGCGTTCGCGACCTGCCCGTTCGGCGTGAAGTTCGCATCCAGGTAGCCGCCGCCCTTCGTCACCACCGCTTTCTGCGCGACGCTCAGCGTCTGGAAATCGGCGCCGAACAGCGTCGGCACCGGCGCGCGCTTCGTGCCCGTCGAGTCGCGGCCGTTGATCTGGTTGATCAGCGCCTGCACGTGCAGGTTGTCGAATTGCGCGGTATGCGAATAGACGTCCGTGTAGTCCGTCTGCGTTGCCGGGTCGATCGAGTTGATCTCGGTGCGCGCGAGATCGTCGACGCCGGTGCCCGACGGCCCGTTCAGCCAGTCATAGCCCCATGCGTGCTTGTCGGCCCACGCGGTGGTCGCGTTCGGGATGCCCGCCTTCACGGCCTCGAACACCGTGTTGGTCTTCACGTAGTTGTGCGGATAGACCGGCACGCACTTGCCGTTGACCTTCGCGTTCGGGATCGCCTGCGGATTGAATGCGCCGCCGCCGTTCAGGTGAACCAGCGCGCCGCCGTTCTCGGCGTCGATGCCGGTCGTCTCGTCGAACACGACGTTCCAGCCCTGCTTGCCCGAACAGCTCGTGTCGCCCGGCGCGTACAGGTTGCGATCGTACGACACGTCGTAGAACAGGCCGGCCGTCTTCGGCGAGCCACCGGTCACGAGCGCGGCGAGGCCCGGAAACGAATCCGACAGGCCCGGCGTATAGGCATTCGTGTAGGTCACGCCGCTCTTCGCGAGCACCGCGATATTCGGGCACGTGTTCGCGCCGATGCAGCGCGCGAGATCCTGCTCGTGCAGGCCGTCGATGCTGATCAGCAGCACGTGCTTCACGACGCGGTTCGCGTGGCCGCGATCCTGGTCCTGACGGTTGCCGTCCTGCTGCGCCGCATGCGCGTTGGCGCCCGCGAGCGCCAGCGCGCCCGCCACCATCCCCACCCACTTCCGCTGCTTACCAAGGAAAGACATGATCACCCCACCTCATCGATTGACGTTGAACTGCGTGACTTGCCATCAGGCGCGCAAGAATATGGCTGCGCCGTGGGTCGCTCGCATGAAGCGGGGCTTTCTGTTTTCTATCAAACGTAACCAATCGCAAGTGACACGATGCGGTCGCAAACCGGCGTGGCCCGGCGCACGTCGCGGACTCGCGCGCTCACCGGCAAGCACCGCCGCGGTGCATCGGCGAACCGTCCGCGGCGTCACCCGCCGCACGATTTTTTTTCCGGCTTGGCGCGCGACTATTGGCGTGTGATAAAGGGTTTTCCCTGACCCGGAGCAAGAGCATGTCGACCCTGGAAGCCCTCCGGTTCGTGCTGGACGATGCACGCACCCCCGAAATCATTCGCCACCACGTCGTCGACGCGTTGCAGTACGCGTTGCGCAACTACGGACAGGTGTTCACCGCGAAGGAAGTCGAATGGCTGGCGCAGTGGGACGACGCGCGTCTGCCGCTGGCCGCGAAAAAGGAATTGGGCAAGCGCGAGGAACCGGCGATCGCCGCGCGCTGAAGGCAGCGCGCCGCCGCGCCCGAACGGAGGAACGGGCGCAGCGGCGGCGGACGGCCTGCTTACTGCAGGCCGAAATCGACGCGGGTGGTCGCGCCCTTGTCGTCGATGCCCTTCGCATCGAGCTTCGGCGCGACGACGAACACGCGGCTCGAATCGATCTTCCCGTCGAGGTATTGGCGCACGGCCTGCGCGCGCTGCTGCGCGAGCGCACGCAGCGCGTTGTCGTCGGCCGGCGCGTGTTCGGCGAGCGCCCTCTTCATGTCGGCATCGGGCAGCGTCTTCTGCAGGCCGATCAGGTTGCGCGGCTTCTTGAAGTCGGCGGCCTTGTACGCGCGCGTCAGGTACTTGCTGTACTCGGCCGGCTCGACCTTCACCGACATCGGGTCGATGCTCTCGCCCTGCCCGATCACGTCCTTCAGCTTCTGCTGGCGCACCAGCCGCTCGACATACGCGTCGCCGAGCCCCGACGTGTCCTTCGCCGGGTCGACGCGGCCGATCAGGTCGAGGCGGATCGACGGCTTCTCGGTCAGCATCTTCACGACGGTGTCGAGCTTCTTCTGCTGCGCGTCGTCGAGCCGGTACGAGCCCGGCGCGAATTCGACGTAGCCGAGATCCTCGCCGCCGCCGCCGAACGCATGCGCGAGCAGCGAGAACGGCGACGTGACGGCCTTCGCGATCAGGTTCAGCACCGCGCGCCAGATCAGCCCGCCGACACTGAACTCGGGGTTCGACAGCGAGCCCGACACCGGCAGGTTCACGTCGATCTGGCCGCGCGTGTTCTTCAGCAGTGAAATCGCGAGCTTCACCGGCAGCCTGGTCGCCGTATCGTTCTCCACATGGTCGCCGAACGTGAGCTGGTCGATGAAGATGTGGTTGTTCGCCTTCAGCTGGTCGTTCGCGAGCTCGTAATGCAGGTCGACGTTGAGCTTGCCCTTCGTGATCGGGTAGCCCGCGTACTTCGCCGAATACGGCGTCAGGTTGGTCAGCTCGATGTCGTGCGCGGTCGCGGTGAGGTCGAGCGCCGGTTTCTCGATCAGCGGGTTCACCGAACCCTTGATCGAGATCGGCCCGTTGCCCGCGAGGTTCGCGGCGACGTCGACCGGCGCGGAGGTCGTCGAATCCGTGCCGAACGCGCCGACCGTGCCCTTGATCGCGACCAGGTTCGCCGTGTAGTTCGGCTTGATGAAGTTGTCGGTGTAGGTGACGCGGCCGTTCTGCAGCAGCAACTCGCCGAAATGCATCCGCACCGGGTTCTGCGGCGGCTGCGCGGCCTTCACGACCACCGTCGCCGACGCGGCGGCCGGCGCGGACGCCTGCTGCGCGGCAGCGGCCGATGCGGCCTGCGCGGCCGCCGGCGGCGTCACGCCCGGCGACAGCGGTACCGGTTCGCCCTTGCTCGCGTCGCGCGTGAGCGACTGCGCCGGGCCCGTCTCCTTCGCGACCACGTCCTTCAGGTTCAGCCGCCCCTGCGCATCGAGCAGCACGCGGCCGTAGAAGTTCGAGAACGTCACGCGCGCCGCGTCGACGTCGGTGCCCTTCTCGTCGTAGTTCGCCTTCAGGTTCGTCAGCGCGAGCGAGCGCCAGCCCGCGAACGGGTCGGAGGTCGCCTTGTCGAGCATCCGCACGTCGACGAGCGCGACGTCGCCGCGATAGGTCGCGCGCGGTGCGTCCTTCACCTGCGCGAACGTCAGGTTGCCCTGCGCGTTGAGCAGCGCGCTGGCGATCGTCGCGTTCAGCGCACTGCCGAAGTACGGCTCGAACGCGGCCGCGTCGAGGCGGTTGCCGTTGATCTTCAGGCCGAGCTTCAGCGGCTGCGCGGTCACGTCGCCCGTCACGTTCAGCGAGCCCTTGCGGTTCAGCGTCGCCTTCAACTGCACGGGCAGCGGCTTGCTCATGTCGTCGCTGATCTTCTGCACCGACAGTTCCAGCGGCTTGATCGCCAGCTTCACCGGGCGCGGCGTCGACAGGTCGGTGAAGTTCGCGGACGAATCCTTCACGTTCAGCGCATCGATCCGGTAATGCCACGACGGCGCGGCGGCCTCGGCCTTGCGCGCGACCGTGCGCTTCGGCACCGACGCCTGCGCGGGTTCGGCCAGTGCCGCGAGGTCGATCCTGCCGTCCTTCAGGCGCTGCACGTCGAGCGCGAGCCCGCTGGCGTCGACGCTCGCGATCTCCGCGGTGCGCGCGGCCACGTCGACCTTCGCGATCTTCGCGCTCGCGTCGGGCAACACGATCGCGGGCGCCTTCGCGTCGGGCGTTGCGATCTTCAGCGACTTCAGGCTGACCGTGCTGTCGGCGACCTGCGCGGCGAGCGGCGTCTTGCCCCAGTCGGCCTTCGCGTTGACGGTGGCGCCGAGCGTGCCGTCGAGCACGCGCGCACGCGTGGCCTCGCCGAGGTACGGCTGCAGCGCCGGCAGCGCGAGTGCGGCGACCGTCAGCTTGCTGTCGGCCTGCTTCTCCGCGAGATTGAACGTGCCTTCGGCCGTCACGTCGCCGCCGCGCGACAGCGACGTCGACAGCGTGTATTTCGCGGGGGTCTTGCCCTGCATCGAGAAGCCGTCGAGCGTCGCGGCGAGCTTCGTGAGCGACAGCGCGGTCGGCGTTGCCGGCACGCGGTCGTCGACGTTGACCGTGCCGCCGTCGATCGCGAAATGGCGGATCGTCAGGTCGAGCGGCGGCGCCGCCTTCGCGACGGCTTCGACCTTTGCGCCGCTGGCGGCGGCTGCCGTAGCGGCGGAAGCAGGCGCGGCGCCCGGCGCCGCCGGCTTGCCCTCGGCGGCGTTCGATCCGGCTGCCGGCTGCGCGGCGAGTTTCTCGACGTTCAGCACGCCCTGCTTGTCGCGCGACAGGTCGACCACCGGCTGGTCGATCCGGATCTCGTCGAAGTGCAACGCGTTGCGCAGCGGCTCGAGGCTGGCCGCCGCGACATGCACGCCGCGCGCGGCGAACAGCGGCGCGGACGCGTGGTCCGTCACCTTCGCGTCGTTCAGGTCGACGGTGCCCGATACGCGCAGCGCGGGCGTCTCGCCGCTCATCACGAAATCCACCTTGAGGTCGCTGCTCAGCAGGCCGCTCGTCACGGCCACCGGCAGCTTCGCGGGCACGTACGAGATCAGCTTCGGCACGTCGAGGCCGTCGAATTTCAGCGCGATCTCCGATTCGCGCGACTGCGCGAACGGCTTGGTCTTGCCGTCGATCGCAATCGGGCTGCCGTCGAAGCGCGCGCGCAGCTTCGGCTCGACGAAGATGTCGGTCTTCGATGCCAGCGTCGCGATATACGGAATGCCGAGCGTCCAGTTGTCGACGACGTGCTTTTCGTTCAGCAGGCGGTCGTCGAAATCGATCCGGCCGTTGTTGACCTGGATGTTCGACACCGAGAACTGCGTCGGCTTGCTTTCCGGTTTGGGCGACGGCGTCGAGAATTTCTCGATCAGGTCGGTGAAATTGAAGCGCTGCGCATCGTAGCGGACGATATGGAACTGCGGCGAGTCGAGGCGGATTTCATTGACGATCGGCGCGCCGCGGAACAGCGACGACCACGACGGCCGCACGACAAGCTTCGCGATGTCGATGAAGTCGCCCTGCCCGCCCTTGTCGCCGAGATGGATGCCGTCGGCCTCGAGGTTCAGCGTGTACGGGTTCAGCGCGATGCGCCGGATCGTGGCGGGGCGGTCGAGCTGCTGGCTCAGCTGCTGTTCGGCGATATGGCGGATCAGCGGCGGCGCCGCGAAGAACCCGAGCAGTCCGAATAAAACGAGAAAGATCAGCAGGCCGAGGCCGATGCGCCGGGTGCGGCGCGAGCGTGCAACGCCACCGAGGGCATGGAGGGTCGAGGGTACGGTTTCTTTGTCTGCGCTTGCCATGCTTGAATGCCTCGGGATGGGATGCCGGCCGTACCGGAGAACCGGTCGGCCGCGCACGCTATCCCGAAAGTATAGGCTCAGGAGGTGACGGTACGAGGTTCGGGCGCCGTCGCGCCCGCCGGTCGGACAACGCCGCCGGCCCTCCGTTCATTTCCGGACGACGACGGGCGGCATCCACGATCCGTCGCTCGCCTGCGGCTTCGGTGCGTACAGGCGCAACGCGAGTGCGAAATCGGCGCGCGGCGCCGGCAGCCAGTTGCCCGCATGCGTGCCGCCCGACGACGCCGACACGACGATGTCGATCGACCCGTCGTGATTGCGGCGCAGGCGGTCGCGATCGCCGAGCGAACGGCGCGCCGACCCGACGTCGGGCAGCGCGCCGTTCGTCGCATACGGCGTGAGCGTCCAGAACGCGCGAACCGGCGGCAGCGCGCCCGGCGCGAAATGCAGCACGTAGCGGTTCGCTCCGTTCAGCGGATGGCCGTCGCTGTCGACACGCACGACCGCAAGCGTTTCGTCGTCGCGCGTCGCGGTGCCGAACTGCGTGTAGGCCGCGTACGCACGCAGCGTGTAGTCCTGGCCGTACTTGCCGGCCGTATCGCCGATCCAGCTCCAGCCGTTCGCGTTCAGCAGGTTCGACGGCGGGGTCGCGAGCCGCGCGCGCGCCTCGGCGACGCCGGCCGTCGCGGCCGCGAGGCGGTCGCCCGTCCACAGCACCGGGTAACCGGCCGACACGCCGATGTCGCCGAGCAACGCCTGCGCGTGTGCGTCGTCGGCCGGCGCCGGGTTGTCCTGCAGCGCCTGCGCGAAACGCGCGAAGAACGCCTTCGGGTCGAGCGCGGCCACCTGCTCGGCCGGCGTGCCGCCGCCCACCGCCTCGGACGGCGCGCTGCCCGCATGAACCGCTACCGACGCGCCGCGCGCCGCGCCTGTGTAGACGGACAGCGGCACCACGCGGATCGCGCGCTGCAGTTTCTTCACGTTCGTCAGGTCGCGCCCGCCGCTCGTCTGCAGACGGACCTCGAGCCACGCGTTGGCCGACGGGACGTCGATCCGGACCGCGCCCTTCGGCAGCGTGCCCTGCCAGTCCTTCGTGGCGAAGGCAATCGTTTGCGATCGCACACCGCCGCGTGTGCCGCGTGCAGCCACGCTCGACGACGACCACAGCACGTTCGTCCACATGTCGAGCGCACGCGCGTCCCAGTAACGGCCGCGCGTGTCGGGCAACGTGACGATCACGGGTTCGGCGGCGACGTCGAGCCAGCCGGTCGAGTCGAGCGTGTCGACGCCCGGCAGCGGCGGATTGACCGCGCCGACGGGCGGCAGCGCCTGCGCGTGGCGCAGCGTGTTGAGCGGCGCCTGCCCCGGCTGCGCGCCGTCGCCGCCCGTCGCCGCTTCCTTCGCGACGTCCATCAGCACGAGCGGATACGCATATACATAGGAGTCGGCGACTTCCGCACGCATCCAGCCGGTTTTCCGCTGAATGGCATCCGGTTGCGACGCGCACCCCGCAAGCAACGCCGCCATGGCCAGCGACGCGCACGCGCGCCGCAGAGAAACTGATTCCTGCTGGTTTTCAATCATCGAGTACTGGCCGAATATCGTTCTTTTCAGTCAACGCCTTGTGCGACGCGCAAATGGCGAAAGCAAGGCACCCCAGCGTGCCCGGACAACCGTTTCGTGACGTTGCGTAACGGTGGGCGCTGATGTCAGGCCGGTATCATAGCGCCTACGGGCATCCCCTAATATGCCGAATAGCTGGCCGAACGCTAGCCCTATTGTCGACAAAATCGAAATAGTTCTGGCGATTTGCAACAAAACAAGGGATATCGGCGCGACACACGCTCACGGCGAAACAATCTCGCCGGTTGGTCGATTATCGAATGGTGTCACTAATGACACCATTCGATATGTCTGGTGTATGGAAGATCCTCGAACTTGTGAGGCGCGAACCCGCGAACGTGCGATCCAACGATCAGGTGCGACAGGTTCTCGACGCGATCGATCGACTGAAGGAACAGAAATCATGACTCAAGACCACTTTACGTACCGCGTAACGTGGTCCCCGGAGGACGGGGAGCACGTCGGCCTGTGCGCGGAATTCCCGTCTCTTTCGTGGCTCGACGCAACGCCGGAAGGTGCGCTGGCCGGTATTCGCCGGCTAGTCGCCGATGTCGTTCGCGACTTGACCGCAAGCGGAGAAAAGGTGCCCGAGCCGATCGCCGACCGCACCTACAGCGGTGAATTCAAGGTTCGCATCCCGCCGCAGGCACACCGCGCGCTGGTGATCCAGGCCGCCGAGCAGGGCGTCAGCCTGAATCGTCTCGCGAGCGCCAAGCTCTGCGCCTGATCGCGCAGTCGAGCGCAAAGGCGCGCCCCTCCCGGATGTCGGTCAGGAATCCGGGAGATTGCTTTTCCGCATTGTGACACCCTGTGTGCATCGGCATGCGCTGCCGCCGCTTGACCTTACCATCATGGGAACGTTGATACTGGGTCCATTCGCGGCACGAGCCGTGCATTTTGGGAATCCGACATGACTGAACCACTTGCCTCCGCAGCGCTGCACACGATCGAGCTGAGCGTCGACGGCATGCATTGCGGCGGCTGCACGGGCCGCGTGCAACGGGCGCTGGCAGCGGTGCCGGGCGTGGTCGACGCGGCGGTCGACCTCGACGCGCACGCGGCGACGGTGACTGCGCAGGAAACCGTCGACGCCGCACGACTGATCGAGGCGGTCGGCGCAGCCGGTTACGGCGCCTCCGTACGCGCACCGGTGCTCGAAGCCGCCGCCGCCGCGCATGCGCATCCTGTCGAAGCATCGCCCGCGCCGATGGCCGCAGCCGCTTCGACAGCCGGCCATCCGCTTCCCGCCAACAGCACCATCGAACTCGATATCGACGGCATGACCTGCGCGTCGTGCGTGTCGCGCGTCGAGAAAGCGCTGGCGAAGGTGCCGGGCGTCACGCGCGCGTCGGTCAACCTCGCGACCGAACGGGCGACCGTCGATGTCACGGCCGACGTTACCGCCGCACAACTGGTGGAAACCGTGAAACAGGCCGGCTACGGCGCGACGCCGACCATGACGGATGCAGGCTTCACCGCGCTCGTCCCCTCCTCGCCTGCCGCGCCCGCCAGCATCGAACTCGACATCGACGGGATGACCTGCGCATCCTGCGTGTCGCGCGTCGAGAAAGCGCTGGCGAAGGTGCCGGGCGTCACGCGCGCGTCGGTCAACCTCGCGACCGAACGGGCGACCGTGGACGCCGCGCCCGACGTTACCGCCGCCCGGCTCGCCGAAGCCGTCAAACAAGCCGGATACGGCGCGACGCCGGTTGCTGGCGCGGCCATCCCGCCGGCTGCGTCCACCGCCCCCGCCGACCTCGAACTCGACATCGACGGCATGACCTGCGCGTCCTGCGTCGGCCGCGTCGAAAAAGCGCTGGCCGCCGTGCCGGGCGTCGCGCGCGTTTCGGTCAACCTCGCGACCGAGCGCGCGTCGGTGCACGGCGCCGGCGCCCTCGACGCCGCCACGCTGATCGCGGCCGTCACCACCGCCGGCTATCGCGCGTCGCTCGCCGACGCGTCGTCAGCCGGTGCCACGGCCGGCGCCGACGCGCAACCGGCCAGCGCCGCGCAGGACCCCGAAACTCGCAAGCGCCTCGAAGCGATCCGCGAACGCGATCTCGTGATCTGGTCCGCGGTGCTGAGCGCGCCCCTGGTCGCGCCGATGCTCGTCGCGCCGTTCGGCATCCACCTGATGCCGAACGGCTGGGTCCAGCTCGTGCTCGCCTCGATCGTCCAGTTCGGCTTCGGCGCGCGCTTCTATCGCGCGGCCTGGCACGCGGTGAAGGCGCGCACCGGCAACATGGACCTGCTCGTCGCGCTCGGCACGTCGGCCGCGTACGGGCTGAGCCTGTGGATGCTGCTGCGCGGCACCGGTCATTCCGGCCACCTGTATTTCGAGGCGTCGGCCGTCATCGTCACGCTGGTGCGCTTCGGCAAATGGCTCGAATCGCGCGCGAAGCGCCAGACCACCGACGCGATCCGCGCGCTGAACGCGTTGCGTCCCGACCGGGCCCGCGTCGTCGAGCACGGCGTCGAACGCGACGTGCCGCTGGCGCAGGTGCGCGTCGGCACCCGCGTCAGCATCCGGCCCGGCGAGCGCGTGCCCGTCGACGGCCGGATCCTGTCGGGCCGCTCGCACGTCGACGAATCGCTGATCACCGGTGAAAGCCTGCCGGTGCCGAAGGACGACGGCGACGCCGTCACGGCCGGCTCGATCAATGGCGAAGGCGCGCTCGTCGTCGAAACCACCGCGATCGGCGCGGAGACGACGCTCGCGCGCATCATCCGCCTCGTCGAATCCGCGCAGGCCGAGAAGGCGCCGATCCAGCGGCTCGTCGATCGCGTGAGCGAGGTGTTCGTGCCCGCCATCCTCGGCATCGCCGTGCTGACGCTGGCCGGCTGGCTGATCGCCGGCGCCGGCACCGAAACCGCGATCCTCAACGCGGTCGCGGTGCTCGTCATCGCGTGCCCGTGCGCGCTCGGCCTCGCGACGCCCGCCGCGATCATGGCCGGCACGGGCGTTGCGGCGCGGCGCGGCGTGCTGATCAAGGATGCGCAGGCGCTCGAACTCGCGCAGCGCACCACGGTGATCGCGTTCGACAAGACCGGCACGCTGACCGAAGGCAAGCCGTCCGTGACGGCGTTCGAAGCCGTCGGCGTGCCGCATGACGAAGCGCTCGCGCTCGCGGCGGCGGTGCAGCGTCAGAGCGACCATCCGCTCGCTCGCGCCGTGGTCGCCGCGCACGACGCCGACGTTGCCGCGCGCGGCAGTGCGGTGCCGCCGGCAAGCGCGGCCGATGCGCGCGCGGTGGCGGGACGCGGCGTGGAAGCCCGCGTCGGCGGCCAGTTGCTCGCGCTGGGCAGCACACGCTGGCGCGACGAGCTCGGCATCGCCGTGCCGCCCGCGCTCGACGCCCGCGCGGCGGAACTCGAACGCGCGGGCAACACGATCTCGTGGCTGATGCGCGCCGATGCGCCGCGCGCGTTGCTCGCGCTGATCGCTTTCGGCGACACCGTGAAGCCGGGCGCCCGCGACGCGATCGCGGCACTGTCGGCGCGCGGCGTCGCGAGCGTGCTCGTGACGGGCGACAACCGTGGCAGCGCGGCAGCCGTCGCGGCGTCGCTCGGCATCGGCGAGGTGCATGCGCAGGTGCTGCCCGACGACAAGGCGCGCGTCGTCGCCGAACTGAAGCGCACGCACGGCGGAATCGTCGCGATGGTCGGCGACGGGATCAACGATGCGCCCGCGCTTGCCGCGGCCGACGTCGGCATCGCGATGGCCACCGGCACCGACGTCGCGATGCACACCGCCGGCATCACGCTGATGCGCGGCGACCCGACGCTCGTCGCCGACGCAATCGACATCTCCAGGCGCACGTACCGGAAGATCCAGCAGAACCTGTTCTGGGCGTTCGTCTACAACCTGGTCGGCGTGCCGCTCGCGGCGCTCGGCTGGCTGAACCCGGTGATCGCGGGCGCGGCGATGGCGTTTTCCAGCGTCAGCGTCGTGACCAATGCGTTGCTGCTGCGGCGATGGAAAGGGCGCGCGCACTGAGCGGGTGTGGGCGGCGTTTGCAGGACGGTCGAAGGGTCGAAGGGCCGTTCGGCTGTCGGTGTTTGATGGTCGGGGTCGGTTGCTTGGGGCTCGGCGCTCGGCGCTCGGC
>NZ_WIXR01000033.1:0-7352 GCF_019425585.1 Burkholderia sp. COPS
CGGCAGAAGGTGATGTTCGGGCCGGCGAGCGTGCTCGGCGTGCCGAAGCGCGGCGCACGCGACAAGGAGATCGCGATGCTGGAAGGGGTCGGGCTCGCGGGCAAGTGCGAACACGATCGGAACCAGCGGTCGGGCGGCCGGCAGCGGCGCGTCGGGATTGCACGTGGACTCGGGACCGACCACGGCGAGATGCTGTTCGACGAGCCGACGTCCGCGCTCGACCCCGAGATGATCAACGAAGTGCTCGACGTGATGGTCGAACTCGCGCAGGAAGGGATGACGATGATGGTCGTCACGCACGAGATGGGCTTCGCGAAGAAGGTCGCGCATCGCGTGATCTTCATGGACAAGGGCGCGATCGTCGAGGACGACCGCAAGGACGATTTCTTCTCGAATCCGAAATCGGAACGCGCGAAGGACTTCCTCGCGAAGATCCTGCACTGAACGCTGCCGCGACGCATCCGCCCCTTCCGATCGCCCGCTCCATGCCGGCCTTTCCGATGAAACGACTGCCTTCCCTCAACGCGCTGCAGATCTTCGACATCGTCGCCCGCCACGGCAGCTTCACGCGCGCCGCCGAGCAGCTGTGCCTGACGCAGGGTGCGGTGAGCCGGCAGGTCCTCGCGCTGGAGGCGTTCTACCAGTTCCCGCTATTCAAGCGCACGCCAAAGGGACTGACGCTGACGGCGGAAGGCGAGCTGCTGTTACCGACGGTGCGCGAGAGCTTTGCGCGCATCGAAGAGGTATCGATGCGCCTGTCGCGCCGGCGCACCGAGCTCGCGCTGAAGGTGCCGACCTGCATGATGCAGTGGATGTTGCCGCGGATCATGCGGTTTCAGTCCGAGCACCCGGAACTCCAGGTGCAGATCACGACGACCTGGGGCCATCACGTCGATTTCCGCATGGAGCCGTTCGACGCCGCGGTGATCTACGCTCCCGGCGCCGGCCCCGACATGTACGCGATCCCGCTGTTCGAAGAGCGGCTCACGCCGGTATGCTCGCCGGACCTGCTGAACCGCCATCCGCTCGCAAGCGTCGACGACCTGGCCGACCATACGCTGCTGCATCCGACCCGCGATCACCGCGACTGGAAACGGTGGCTCGACCATGCGGGCGCACCGCACGTCGACTCGACGCGCGGATTGAGCTTCGAGACGCTCGACCTCGCCACCCACGCGGCGATCGACGGCTACGGCATCGCGATCGGCGACCGGACGCTCGTCGACGAAAGCGTGGCGGCGCACCGGCTCGTGACGCCGTTCGACGTGTCGATGCCGACCGGGATGGGCTATTACTTCGTGTATCCGGGCGGCGCCGAGCAGCAGCAGAAGATCCAGCTGTTCGGCGACTGGATCACGGGCGAACGCGAGCGCCAGACCTCCGTTTTCAATCGGCGCGCGTGAGCCGGCTCATCGGCACGGCACGCAAGCGCTTGCGTACCGCATACGGCCGCCCGGCGCACCCGACCGGATCCGGCCCGCGCAATGCCGGCAGGCAGCGATTTCCCCTCGCTTCCAGTTCGCTTTCGAACCGCTCCGCAACCGTGAATAAACGGGATTATTGAATCCAAAAAATTCGATATTTTATTTTCGGCTTATCCACTAAACTTTTCATGGCAATTCGCCGACCTTCGTTTGCCGAAGCACTTCAATTCTCCGACTCATTAAATCAATCAAGGAGTTTGAAATGTAAGCTGCCGCAATTTCATCGGGAACCACACCGTCGATTCGTGTCGGCGACGTGCTGGCGGGTCGGCAGCGGCGGCACGACGACCGAGTATCGCCGGGACGGTGAAGGCCGAACCCGGGCGGATACACGGGTTCCTGATCGAGGTGCCTGGGCGCGAGGGTTTCGCGCCATGAACGGCGCAATGCGAACTGCCTTTTGGCATTGCGTCGCCTTTTTAATTTGATCCGGATTGTTTTAACCCATTCACCGTCACACGCAAACCGAATCAAATCAAAAATAGACAATCCGACGTGCCGTGCGCCGTGTAGTCGCTTCTTTATTTTGACTTTTAACCTGCAGTTTGCCGGCGGACATGCCGGGAACAACGCGACACCATCCGGTCAGCTTATCTCCCGCAACGTCCCCAACAGCACCTTCCTGCAACTCGCGACCATCTGCGCTTCCGGATCGCGATATTCCGTGAGCAGCCACGCCGCGCCGACGTTCGTCATCGCGCCGACGAGCGCGAGCCCGATCAGCCGCTGCTCGGTGC
Organism: Burkholderia sp. COPS; assembly: GCF_019425585.1. NCBI lineage: Bacteria > Pseudomonadati > Pseudomonadota > Betaproteobacteria > Burkholderiales > Burkholderiaceae > Burkholderia > Burkholderia sp. COPS. Next base: position 2,222 of record NZ_WIXR01000033.1, read on the forward strand.
GTTCCGCGGGCGTCGCCGCTTCGCGCGGCGCGCCGATCGCCATGATCAGCTTGCCGAAGTCGATCAGCATGCGCTGGTAGGTCATGTCGGTATCCGCGCTCACGCCCATCACCTCGAGCAGCAGCACGCGCGCCGCGCACGGGTCGCGCAGGAACGCGAAGAACGCGGCGAGCCCGGCATCGATGCTCTCGCGCAGATCGCCGCCGCGCTCGGCCACTGCCCGCGCGACTGCCTCGTGCAACTGCTGCGCGTGATGCAGGTAGGTGCAGCGCAGCAAATCCTCGGTGCTGTCGAACGCCGCATAAAAATAGCGATCGTTCAGCTTCGCTTCCTGGCAGATCGACCGTACCGTCGCCTTGCGGAACCCGACCGTGCCGAACACGCGCGTCGCCGCGCGGATCAGCGCGTCGCGCCGCTCGGCGGCCCGCACCTCGGGCGCCACGCCGCCATACGAGCGGCCCCGTTTTTCCGTTTCGAGTGCTTTCTCCATTCCGCTATTTGACATCAGGACACCCGAAAACTAAAGTGGTGACGACCAACACCACATTAGACGCGCCGCCGGTACAGGGCAAGCGGAACGGGAGGAGCAACGGATGAACGGGTTTTCCGGCAAGGTCGCCGCGATCACGGGCGCCGGTTCGGGCATGGGCCGCAGCCTCGCGGTCGAGCTTGCGCGGCGGGGCTGCGAGGTCGCGCTCGCCGACGTCAACGAAACCGGGCTCGCCGGCACGGCGGCCGCCTGCGCCCAGCATGGCGTGCGCGTGAGCACGCGGCGGCTCGACGTCGCCGACCGCCATGCGGTGTTCGCGTGGGCCGATTTCGTGCGCGCCGGGCATGGCAAGGTCAACCTGATCTTCAACAACGCGGGCGTGTCGCTGGCCGCCAGCGCCGAGACCGCGGACATCGCCGATCTCGAATGGATCGTCGGCATCAACTTCTGGGGCGTCGTGCACGGCACGCAGGCATTCCTGCCGCACCTGCGCGCGTCGGGCGACGGACACGTCGTCAATACGTCGAGCCTGTTCGGGCTCGTCGCGATGCCGACGCAAAGCGCTTACAACGCGACCAAGTTCGCGGTGCGCGGCTTTACCGAGGCACTGCGGATGGAGCTCGAACTCGACGGCGCGCCGGTCAGCGCGACCTGCGTGCATCCGGGCGGCGTCGCGACGAACATCGTCGACGCGGGCCGCGTCGATACCAGCATCCACGCACTCACCGGCCAGGACGAAGCGACCCATCGCCGCCAGGCGAACCGGCTGATCAACGCGACGACGGCCGACGAGGCCGCGCGGCAGATCCTCGCGGGTGTCGAGCGCAATGCGCGCCGCGTGCTCGTCGGCGCCGACGCACGCCGGCTCGACAGGATCGCGCGCCTGCTCGGCGCCGGTTACCAATGGCTGATGCTGCGCCACGTGCGCCGCGCCCGGGCCCGCAACCTCCGCCCGAAGGAAGTCCCGGCTGCGCTCCCGACCACGCCCACCAAGGACCCCGCATGACCTCGACGACGACCGACCGGCGCGACGCGCCGCCCGCCCCCGGCGACAGCCGCGACCTCGACGTGCTGATCGTCGGTGCCGGGCTGTCCGGCATCGGCGCGGCGTATCACCTGAAGCAGCGCTGCCCGTATGCAAGCGTGGCCATCGTCGAGGCGCGCGACGCGATCGGCGGCACCTGGGACCTGTTCCGCTATCCGGGCGTCCGTTCGGATTCCGACATGTTCACGCTCGGCTACAGCTTCCGCCCGTGGCACAGCGACAAGGCGATCTCCGACGGCCAGACGATCCTCGACTACATCCGCGACACCGCGCGCACCTACGGCATCGACAAGACGATCCGCTACGGCCAGAAAGTCGTCGCGGCCGACTGGGATTCGAACCGCGCGCGCTGGACGGTACGCATCGAGCGCACGCAGGGCGGCACGACCGACACGCTCGTCTACACCTGCCGCTTCCTGTTCATGTGCAGCGGCTACTACGACTACGACGCCGGCTACCTGCCCGACTGGGCCGGAATGGACACGTTCGAAGGCAAGCTCGTGCATCCGCAGCACTGGCCGAAGGACCTGTCGTACGCGAACCGGCGCGTCGTCGTGATCGGCAGCGGCGCGACGGCCGTCACGCTCGTGCCGTCGATGGCGGCCGACGCGCAGCACGTGACGATGCTGCAACGCTCGCCGACCTACATCGTGTCGCTGCCCGCGCGCGACAGGATCGCGAACGCGTTGCGCCGCGTGCTGCCGTCCCGGCTCGCGCACCGGCTCGTGCGCGTGAAGAACGTGCTGCTGACGATTTACCTGTACAACGTGTCGCGCCGCAAGCCCGACCAGACGAAGAAGTTCATCATCCGCGCGGCCAGCAAGCAGCTCGGCCCCGACTTCGACGTCGCGAAGCACCTGACGCCGCGCTACATGCCGTGGGACCAGCGCGTGTGCCTCGTGCCGAACGGCGACCTGTTCAAGTCGATCCGCGCGGGCCGCGCGTCGATCGTCACCGACGAGATCGAGCGCTTCACGCCGACCGGCCTCAAGCTGAAGAGCGGCCAGCAGCTCGACGCGGACGTGATCGTCACCGCGACCGGGCTGAAGGTGAAGATGCTCGGCGGCGCGCGCGTCACGGTCGACGGCCGCGCGGTCGACCTGCCGGAAACCGTGTCGTACAAGGGAATGATGTACAGCGACGTGCCGAACCTCGCGTCGTCGTTCGGCTACACGAACGCGTCGTGGACGCTGAAGGCCGAGCTGATCGCGCGCTACGTGTGCCGGCTGCTCAATCACATGCGCGCGAACGACTACGACACGTGCGTGCCGCGGCTCGGCGCCGGCGAGCTCGGCGACGTGCCGGCCGTCAACCTGAGCTCGGGCTACATCCAGCGTGCGGCCGGCATCCTGCCGAAGCAGGGCCATCGCAAGCCGTGGAAATTCCATCAGAACTACGTGCGCGATCTCGCGTCGCTGAAGTTCAGCCCGCTCGCCGATTCGGCGATGCATTTCGAACGCCGCGCGAAAGCCGGCACGGCCGCCGCGGCGCCGGTTGCCGAACCCGCACTCGAACCCCGTTGAGGCCGACATGACCCCTACGCTCCATCTGATCCAGAACGTCCTGCTCGGCGTCGTCGCGGCGCTCGCCGCGCTCGCGCTGTTTACCGGTTACGTGGCCCGTCGCGTGATGCGCGCGTTTCCGCCCGAAGGCCGCTTCGTCGACGTCGGCGGCGACCGCATCCACTACGTCGAATACGGTAGCGGCCCGCCGATCGTGTTCGTCCACGGGCTTGCCGGGCAACTGCGCAATTTCGCGTACCTGCCGCTCGCGCGGCTCGCGCAGCAGCATCGCGTGATCCTCATCGACCGCCCGGGCGCCGGCCGCTCGCTGCGCGGCGCGGCTTCGCAGGCGAACGTGTTCGCGCAGGCCCGCACGGTCGCCGCGTTCATCGACGCGCTGCGGCTCGACAAGCCCGTGCTGGTCGGCCACTCGCTCGGCGGTGCGATCGCGCTTGCCGTCGGCCTCAACCATGCGGACCGCGTGAGCCGGCTCGCGCTGATCGCGCCGCTGTCGCACCAGCAGACCGAGCCGCCGGCGCCGTTCAAGCCGCTGATGCTGCCCTCGCCGCTCGTGCGCCGCTTCGTGTCGTGGACCTTCGCGATCCCGCTGACGATCCTGACCGGCCGCAAGGCCGTGCGCCAGGTGTTCGCGCCGGAAGACGTGCCGCGCGACTTCCCGGTCAAGGGCGGCGGCCTGCTCGGGATGCGCCCGCACGTGTTCTACGCGACGGCGACCGACCTGCTGTCGGCGCCCGTCGACCTGCCCGCGATGGAACGCCGCTACGCGGAACTCGCGCTGCCGGTCGACGTGCTGTACGGCCGCGCCGATCCGATCCTGAACTGGCGCGAGCACGGCGACGCGCTCGCGAAGAAATCGGCGCGCGTGCGGCTGAAGGTCGTCGAGGGCGGGCACATGCTGCCGGTCACGATTCCGGAGGCCACCGCCGACTGGCTGCTCGAGGTCGCCGCCGCGCCGGCCGAGGCGGCTCCGCAGGCAGCGCGCGTCGCGCACTGAGCCGGAAACCGGCGAAACCGGGCCTGATTCCGCGCCCGCCGTGCAGCCGAAGCGGCGGCGGAATCAGGCTGCGTCGTCGGGCACCGACAGCCCGAGATCCGCGATCACCTCCCGCGCGCTGCGGAATGCCTCGACCGCGGCCGGCGCGCCCGCGTACAGCGCGCTGTGCAGCAACACCTCGCGGATCTCGACGAGGCTCGCGCCGTTGTTGAGCGCGCCGCGAATGTGCCCCTTCAGTTCCGCGCTGCGGCCGAGCGCCGCCAGCATCGCGCACGTGCACAGGCTGCGCGTCTTCAGGTCGATCCCGCCCCGCTGCCACGTGCTGCCCCACGCATGCTCGTTCAGCCAGTCCTGCAGCGGGCGCGAAAAACCGTCGAGGTCGCGCATCGCGCGCTCGACGAACGCCTCGCCCATCACGTCGATTCGTCGCGCCTTGCCGTTTTCCCTGTCCTGTTCGCTCATGTCCGGGTCCTGTATGGAGTCGTGGCCGCGTCGGCATCGTCGGCAGCCGGGGATTTCGCGCCATGTTCATCGGGCCGGCGCGTTTCGTCAAAGATGCGGCCCTCGGTTCGAAGCCATCCGCACAACGCGATATCGAACGCTACGTAACATCACGCCGCGCGTTACGGCGGCTTACGGGAACATCGCAACCGCCGCGCCCGCGCACCGAGCATGCCCGTCGCGCGAAAGCGCCGTTACTCCGTTTAAATCGCGCCGATATTCCCGATACCTGCAATAAAGCGCGACACCGTTTCGCGAATTCTGTCGTGGCGCGGAATTTGCAGAGAAGGCTTGGACACACTTCCAATGTCGAGGCCAACATGCACACACTCTTCAAGAAGACGACGGTAACGATGGCCGTCTCGTCGCTGCTCGCACTATATGGTTGCGGCTCGGTCGACGGACCGACGACCCCGCCGACGATCAAGCCGAGCACGTCAGGGACGGGCGGCAGCTCGGGGACTTCGGGTACGTCGGGCGGTGGGACGTCGGGGACTTCGGGAGGCGGGACTTCGGGTAGTTCGGGGACTTCGGGTACGTCGGGTACTTCCGGTACCTCAGGCACTTCCGGTACGTCG
>NZ_WIXR01000034.1:0-246109 GCF_019425585.1 Burkholderia sp. COPS
GCTTGGGGCTTGGGGCTTCGGGCCGAGCGACGACGGCGCGAAGCGGGAAAATGGTGAAGCGGTTGGTGAAGCAGTGAAGCGGTGTAGCGGGTGCGGCGCGAAACCAGGCCCCGACGCGACAGCACCGCGCGTCGGGGCAGGCGTCGGTCAGGCCGCCGCGATCGGGTCCGCGCCGAAGCGGTTCGGGCCTTCGGTGCCGCGCGAGCACATCCACACGAGCAGCAGGATGCCGCCGACGATCGGGATCAGCGCCAGCAGCAGGAACCAGCCCGAGCGGCCCGTATCGTGCAGCCGGCGCACGCTGACCGCGATGCTCGGAATGATCAGCGCGAGCGAGATCAGGCCGAGCACGACGAGCAGCAGCAGCGTGATCAGGCCCGCGTCGTGGCCCGCCGCGCCGACGACCTGCGCGACGATCGACAGCACGCAGGTGAGCAGCGCGAAATACCAGTATTCGGCACGGCGCGCGCGGCCTTCGAAGGTCGCGTATTTATTGAGTACGGAACGAACGGCTTCTGAAAAATTCATCTTATTACCCTCCTGTTTTATATTGACGACCCCGGAAACAACGCCGGCATTATATGTTTGAATTTCGGCGGACTCCAATCTATTTTCACATGGCGGGTAATGCGTTCGCCCGGCTGCAGCGCGTGCCAGTACGGCGCGGGAACGGATACCGCAGCGGAATGCGGCGCCACAGACTTGCATGCCGCGTCATTTTAATAATCTTTAACACCTGACATAAACGACAGCCCCGGATAATCCGGCACTTGATTACAACCGAATGAAACCCGGTACGATCGATAATCGCTGCGAGTGACGCATTCGATTAACCGGCCGGTATTACGCCGGCGCGCAAGGCGCGCTACGCTTCGTCATTCCCGATTCCGGCCGAACCGCACCATGCTCCGTCGTCCATTCGTTCCGTCGCTGTCGCTCGCCTGCGCGCTGGCAACCGGCTGCGCGGGCACGCCGGCCCTGCCGCCCGGCGCGCAGGCGCCTGACGCACCGCATCCCGGCACGATCGCCCTGCACCATGCGTGGAACGGGTCGACGCAAACCCTGCGCGCGCAGGATGCCCCCGCGAGCGTCGCTTTCCGCTGCGCCGACGCGCGCGGCGAACCGTCGGAACGCGCCCGCGCGGCCTGGTGCGTGCCGGTCGTCGAGATCGAATCGGTGTCGGTCGATGCCGCCGGGCGCCCGGTCGCGCCGGCCGACGCCGTCCGGATCGAAAGCACCGCGTACGGGCCCGGCCACCGCTTCCTCGACCATACGCAGCTGAGGCGTGCCGGCCGGCCGCCGGTCTAGCGCCCGTATACGCCGATCACGGGCTTTCCCGGCCCCCTGCCGGCCATGGGGCCGGCGAGGCACCGTTCACGCCGACAACGGGCCGGCGCACGCGCCTAGCCCGCCGCCGCCCGCTGCAGCGCGGCGAGATCGAGCTTCTTCATCGTCATCACCTGCGCCATCACGCGCTCGGCGCGCGCGGGATCACCCGCCATCAGTTCCGGCAGCTGCACCGGCACGACCTGCCACGACACGCCGAACCGGTCGCGCAGCCAGCCGCACTGTTGCGCGCGCTCGTCGCCGCCTTCGGACAGGCGCGCCCAATAGCGGTCGATTTCGTCCTGGTCCCGGCAGTTGACGACGAACGACACGGCCGGCGTGATCTGGAACACGGGGCCGCCGTTCAGCGCGATGAACGCCTGCCCGTCGAGCTCGAACGCGACGGTCATCACCGCGCCCTCCGCGCTGCCGGATGCGTGCGCGCCGGCCTTGCCGTAACGCGCGACGTGCACGATGCGCGCGTTGTCGAACACCGACACGTAGAAACCGGCGGCCGCCTCGGCGTCGCGGTCGAACCAAAGGAACGGGGTGATGCGTTGTATGCGCGGGCTCATGGCGCTGCCTCCTCGATGTCGTGCCGGCACGGCCGCCGGTATTACATCGTAGGCGCTCTTCCCGCACGCGGCGGCGCTCCGGCCCGGCCGGTCGTGCCGTGCGCGGCCGCCGGATAAAAAAGGGGGCGATTTCTCGCCCCCGTTCCTTTCAGCGTGCGGCCCTGCCGCGTCAGAACGCGACGAAAGGCGCCGCGCCGCCGGTCGAGGTCTTGTCCATCCCGAAGTAGATCGTCCTGCCGTAGAAGTGCGGCATGCCGATGTCGAGCCAGCTGGACGAACCGAACGGGCCCGCGATGTCGTTGAACGCGTATGTCGACGGGTTCGAGAACAGCGAATCCGCGTTCATGAACGTGATCGGCACAGTGCCGGACACGCCGTTCTGGCCGGTCAGTGTCGCCGAGTCATTGACCGTAGTCGCCGGGCAGTAAAACTGCGTGTTCCTCGTGCATGCCGTCCCGTTCGCCGACGAATCGTTGAAGAAATACGCGTTCGAGCCCGTATCGAAGAAAGCGGTCACGTTGCGCCCGAGGAACGTCGCGTTGACGTCGCCCGTCGTGGTCGACGTCATCACGGTCTTCCCGGTCAGGTCGGGCAGGCCGAACGTCAGCGTCCCGGTTGCGCTGGCCTGCCCGCTGTTCGAGATGCTCGGCATCGTCACGCTCACCCCGCTGCTGTCGGCGAAACGATGAACCGGGTTGGCCACCTGCTGCGCCACCGGCACGAGCGCGACCGCGCAGCTCGCGTTGTCGCCGTTCGGGCACGCGTAGTAGTTGTTGCTCGACGACGTCGACGTCGCGCAGGTCGTGCCGCAGTCGACCGGCGCCGGCCCGATGCCGAGAATCCCGTTCGCGCCGAGCGCGCTCGCCGAGTTGGCCGACGCTCCGCCGTTCGTGCACGAGGCCGGCACGTTCGTCGTGCCGAGGTCGCCGATGATCTGCACGGGCAGCGAACGCGCCTGCTCGGCGCCGATCGACAGGTCGACCGTGCGCACCGAACCCCACGTATAGCTCGACACGAACTTGCCGCACTCGGCGACCGGCGCGCCGCCGCTCGTCACCTGCGGGAGGCTGCCGAGCACGCCCGACACCGCACTGCCGACGAGCCGCAGCCCGTAGGACGCGGTATCGACGAGCACGTTGTTGACCACCTGGCAGTTCGACGTGCCCGGCGCGCAGACCTTCACGCTGATGGTCGGAATGTTGATCACGTTCGCCACGCCGGCGTTGACGTTGATGACGGCCGTGTTCCCGGAATTGCCGTCCGAGCCGCCCGAACCGTTGTTGCCGCTGTTGCCCGAGTTGCTGCTGCCGCCGCCGTCGCCGCCGCCACCGCATGCGGTCACGAGGATGGCCGTCGCCGCCGCGAGGCCCAGCACGCCGAGCCAGCGCTTGAATGTACGAGGAATGCTCAAGGTCGCTCTCCCGCTGTCACTGGATGTCGGTGCCGGCCAGGCCGGCAGGCAGCGCCGCCGGCAGCCACGCCTGGCCCGAGAAGGCGCCCATGTGGCCGCCCGTCCGGATCACGAGGCCGCTCGTATCGACGGACACGGGCGCGCGCCAGCCGCGCGCCTTGTGCGCCGCCTGGACGCCAGCGGTGTACTGCGGGAAATAGCTGCCGAGCAGCGATGCGAGATCCGGCATCGTCGGCCCTTGCCATGCGAGGCCGAACACGCTGCCGGCGGCCGACGTGTATTCGTGAATGACGGTGCCCGACCCGAGCGTGATTTCGCGGACGGTATAGGCGGCGGCACTCGCCTGCACGCCGTCCGCCGAACGCATCGCGCGCTGCAGCGCACGCACGCTTGCGGCCTGATCGTCCGCCGGCGGCGACATCGGTGCGCCGCCCAGTTCGGCGTGCGCGTGGACGGCCCACAGCACACCCGTTGCAGCCGTCGCGTGCGCGACGGCGCGGCCCAAGCGTTTCAGCTTCACATTCCCTCCCACGGGACTGGCTTCGTGGCAGCGTGCGCGGCGATCGTGCCCGCGCCGCCTGCCGACGTATGAGTCGTATGAATGACGCTTCGTTGCTGCTGACGCGTAGTATGCCTGCTGAGTGTGTCGAAGTGTCAATTCGACGCAGGCCGACCGGCGCGTGCGCAGGCGGCTAGCCCGGGTAAACGTGGTGGACGTTGTGGAAACGGCGCGACGCATGCATCGCGCCGCCCCGCGAGACGGAGGCGCGTCGATGCACGCGGCAGGGTCAGAAGCCCAGGCTGGCGAGCAGGTCGTCGACCTGCCCCTGGTCCTGGACCACGTCGGATTTGCCTTCCGGCGCGATCTGCGGGCCGTTCAGCAGCGACTCGGGGCTGCCGGTCGAGCTCATCTGCTCGGCGGCGAGCGCGGCCGCGGTGGCCGCGAACTGCTCGCGCCGCTCGGGCGCGATGTTCTCGACGAGCACCGTGAGGAGCTGCTGCTCGATCAGGTAGACCATGTCCATGATCTTCTTGATCACCTGCCCGGTCAGGTCCTGGAAATCCTGCGCGAGCATGATCTCGAGCAGTTGCGCGCTGGTCGCCGACGTCGATTCGGGCAGCGTGCGCAGGAACGTGCGCGTATCGTCCATCAGCTCGCGCACTTCCGCGTGCTCGATCGGCGCCGCATACCACTGCGCCCAGCGCGCGTCGAGTGCTTCGGCTTCGCTCTGGAGGCGCGCCTGCATCGGCTTGGCCACCTCGATCGCATTCAGCACGCGCTCGGCGGCCTGCTCGGTCATCGTCGCGACGTAGCGCAGCCGGTCGCGCGCATCGGGCACGGCTTCGGCCGCCCGCTCGACATGCTTGTCGAGCCCGAGCTCGCGCATCGAATCGCGCAGCGTGCGCGTGACATGGCCGATGCGCGCGAGGATGCGGTCGCTCGCGTAATCGGCACCTTCGGCCTGGCCGTCGGCGCTGAACCCGGCGCCCGTCAGCGCGGCATGGATCGGCTCGTTCACGTCAGCTCCCGGCCTTCGCCATCTTGTCGATGATCTTGTTCAGCTTCTCGTCGAGCGTCGCGGCCGTAAACGGTTTCACGACGTAGCCGCTCGCGCCGGCCTGCGCCGCCGCGATGATGTTCTCCTTCTTCGACTCGGCCGTGACCATCAGCACCGGCAGGTGCGTGAGCGTCGCGTCCGCGCGGATTTCCTTCAGCATCGCGAGGCCGTCGAGGTTCGGCATGTTCCAGTCCGAGATCACGAAGTCGTAGCCGCCGCCGCGCAGCCGCGCGAGGCCGGCGAGGCCGTCCTCGGCCTCGTCGACGTTCGAGTAGCCCAGTTCCTTGAGCAGGTTGCGGACGATCCGGCGCATCGTCGGGAAATCGTCCACCACCAGGATTTTCATGCTCTTGTCCATCGTCGTTCCTTTCCAGATTCGTTTCCGTCGGGACGCGCATCGTGGCACGCGCCCCGTGACATTCCATTCAAACGCGCTGCACGCGGTCGCCCATCGTCGCCAGGCGCGCCATCACGCGGCGGCTCATGTCGGCGAGCGGCGCGACCTCGTCCGCGCCGCCGAGCGCGATCGCCTCGCGCGGCATCCCGAACACGATGCAGCTTGCTTCGTCCTGCGCGAACGTGTGGGCGCCCGCGCGTTTCATTTCCAGCAGGCCGGCCGCGCCGTCGCGGCCCATCCCGGTCAGGATCACCCCGATCGCGTTCTTGCCCGCGTGCGTCGCCGCCGAGCGGAACAGCACGTCGACCGACGGGCGGTGCCGGTTGACCGGCGGCTCGTCCGACAGTTGCGCAATATAGTTCGCCCCGCTCCTCGCAAGCAACAGGTGCGCGTGGCCCGGCGCGATATACGCGTGGCCCGGCAGCACGCGCTCGCCGTGCTCGGCTTCCTTCACCGCGATCCGGCACAGGCCGTTCAGCCGCTGTGCGAACGATTTCGTGAAGCCCGGCGGCATGTGCTGCGCGATCAGCACGGCCGGCGCGTCCGGCGGCAGCGGCGTCAGCACTTCGCGGATCGCCTCGGTGCCGCCCGTCGATGCGCCGATGATGATCAGCTTCTCGGTACTGACGAGCGGGTTGTTGATCATCGGCGCGGCCGCGTGGCTGTCCGCCGCGCGCGCGACGGCCTGCGGCTGCGGCGCCTGGCGCACGCGCGCACGCGACGCCGCGCGGATCTTGTCGGCGAGCTTTTCCGCGTAGTCGAGCATCCCGTCGCGAATCCCGACGCGCGGCTTCGTGACGAAATCGACCGCACCGAGCTCGAGCGCGCGCAGCGTGATTTCCGAGCCGCGCTCGGTCAGCGACGACACCATCACGACCGGCATCGGCCGCAGGCGCATCAGCTTCTCGAGGAAGTCGAGCCCGTCCATGCGCGGCATTTCGACGTCGAGCGTGAGCACGTCGGGGTTGTGCTGCTTGATGAGCTCGCGCGCGACGAGCGGATCGGGCGCGGTCGCGACCACCGTCATGTCGGGCTGGCTGTTGATGATCTCGGTCATCAGGCTGCGGATCAGCGCCGAATCGTCGACGCACAACACTTTGATCTTCTGCACTGCGGTCATGCCTCCTGCTTTCTTGATAGGTTCGCCGCATACGGGCTGCCGGCTTGCGGGTTCGCTGCCCGTAAGCCACTGGAGCCGCCGGCGCCGCCCGGCGCCGCGCCGCGTGCGCCGAACAGCTCGATACGCGGGCGCGCCGGCTGCGGCGCGGCCGGCCGTTTCGCCGCAAACAGCTCGACGTGAGGGCGCGGCCGCGCGGCGCGCAGGCGGTCGGCCTCGCGCGCGAGCGCGGCTTCGCGCTCGGTCACGCCCGGCACCTGCAGCCGCAGCTTCTTCACCATCGCGCGGCCCGTGCGCGGCATGAATGCGACCTTGCGCGGATGGACGTCCTGCAAGTCCTCCGCTGTGATGCGGATGCGTTCGAGCGCCAGGTAGCGGCGCACGAAATCGGCGTTGCGATCGCCGATGTTGATCGTCGTCATGCCGGCCAGCACGGCCGCGCCGCCGAACACCTTCGCCTCGAAGCGCTCGCGGCGCCCGCCGGCCTTGATCAGCTCGTTGATCAGCACTTCCATCGCGTACGCGCCGTAGCGCATCGAGTCGGACGCGGCCGCGCCCGCATCGGCGCCGTCGTCGGGCAGCATGAAGTGGTTCATCCCGCCGATGCCCGCGTACGGATCGTGAATGCACGCGGCGACGCACGAGCCGAGCACGGTCATCAGCACCATGTCCTCGGACGTCGTGTAGAACTCGTTCGGCAGCAGCTTCACGCCGGGCAGGCCGAAGTGGTTGTCGAAGTAGCGATTGGTCGCGATCGGCAGTGCGCTCATCCGCGCTCTCCAAAGGCGGGCACGGCGCCCGCGGCCCGCACACGCACCGGCGACGCCGTCGCGGCCGCCGCGGCCGCCTGCGCGCCGCGCGGCCGCGCGCCCTGCGCGGCGTCGCGGGTCAGTTCGTACACCGTCTGCCCGCGCAGCCGGAACGCCTGCGTGACGTACGTGAAGTTTTCCGAATGGCCGGCGAACAGCAGCCCGCCCGGCTTCACGAGCGGCTCGAAGCGCGACAGCACCTGCCCCTGCGTCGGCTTGTCGAAATAGATCATCACGTTGCGGCAGAAGATCGCGTCGAACGGCTTCGCGATCCCGTAGTCCGCATCGGTCAGGTTCAGCTGCTCGAAGCGGATCATCGCGCGCAGCTCGGGGCGCACCTTCACGCGGCCGGCCTGCGCGCCCGTGCCCTTCAGGAAGAAGCGCTTCAGCCGCTCCGGCGCCAGGTGCTTGACCTGGTCATACGTGTAGATGCCGGCCTCCGCCTTCGCGAGCACCTGCGTGTCGAGGTCGGTCGCGAGGATCGACGCGCCGCGCGCGGCCGATTCGCCGAGCGCCTCGATCAGCGTGATCGCGATCGAGTAAGGCTCCTCGCCGGTCGACGCCGCCGAACACCAGACCGATACGGGCGCCGGGCGCCCTTTCACGAAATCCGCCAGGATCGGGAAATGGTGCGACTCGCGGAAGAATGCGGTCAGGTTCGTCGTCAGCGCATTGGTGAACGCTTCCCACTCGAGCGGATCGTCTTCCTGCTCGAGCAGGTCGAGGTAGTCGCGGAACGTGTCGAGGCCGCGTGCCCGCAAGCGGCGCGCGAGACGGCTGTACGCCATGTCGCGCTTGTGCTCGGACAGCGAGATCCCCGCGCGTTGATGGATCAGCGCGCGGATGCGTGCGAAATCCGCGCCCGTGAACGCGAAGTCGCGCCCCGGCTCGCCCGCGCGAGGCGAGGCATCCGGTGCATCGGGTCGAAACGGCGCGCGCGCGTGCGACATGATTTAGAAGGTCTCCCAATCGTCATCGGACGTGCCGGACGTGGCCGGCGCCGGCTTCTCGCCGTTCAGCGCCGGGCGCACGAGCGCGGGCTTCGCGGCCGGCTTGCCGGCCGGCGCGGCGGTTTTCGCGAGACGCGGCCCGTAGCCGCCCGCGGCGGCGCCACGGGAAGCCGGCGCGTCCTTCGGCGCATGCGCACCGGCATCGGCCGCGCGCTTCGGTTCTTGACCGGCGCCCGACGCGGCCGCGGCACGCGGCGCCGGCGCGGCACGCCGTGCCGGTTGGGCGGCGGCCGGCGGGGCCGGCAGCGCGGCGACCGGCGCCGCGTCGAAACGCGGCTCCGACGTCAGCGCCGGCGCAGGCGCCGGTTCATGCGCGACCGGCCGCGCGACACCGCGCGACGGCGCGAGCACGATGCCGCCCGCGACGCGCCAGCCTGCGACGACCGTCTTCATCTGGCGCGTCTGCTCCTCGAGCGACGCGGCCGCGGCGGCGGCCTGCTCGACGAGCGCCGCGTTCTGCTGCGTGACCGAATCCATCTGGCCGACGGCACGGTTGACCTGCTCGATGCCGGTCGACTGCTCCTCGGACGCGGCGCTGATCTCGCCCATGATGTCGGTCACGCGGCGCACGGCCTGCACGATCTCGTCCATCGTCGAACCGGCGCGCGACACGAGCGCCGACCCGCTTTCGACCTTCTCCGCCGAATCGCCGATCAACTGCTTGATTTCCTTCGCGGCGCTCGCGCTGCGCTGCGCGAGCGAGCGCACCTCGCCCGCGACCACCGCGAAGCCGCGGCCCTGTTCGCCCGCGCGCGCGGCTTCGACCGCCGCGTTCAGCGCGAGGATGTTGGTCTGGAATGCGATGCCTTCGATCGTGCCGATGATGTCGACGACCTTGCCCGAGCTCGCCGCGATGTCCTGCATCGTCGACACGACCTGGCCGACCACGTCGCCGCCCTGCGTCGCGATGTCCGACGCGTTCACCGCGAGCTGGCTCGCCTGCCGCGCGTTCTCCGCGTTCTGGCGCACGGTGCCCGTAAGCTGCTCCATGCTCGACGCGGTTTCCTGCAGCGACGCGGCCTGCTCCTCGGTACGCTGCGAGAGATCGGTGTTGCCGGTCGAGATCTCGCGTGCGCCGACGTCGATCGATTCGGTGCCGCGATGCACGGCCTGCACCATCGCCGTGACGGCGTCCTGCATCCGCTTGATGCCGCCGAACAGGCGGCCGATCTCGTTGGTGCTGAATACGTTCACCGGCTGCGTGAGGTCGCCGCCGGCGATGCGCTCGAAGTGCGCGATCGCGTCCTCGAGCGGCTGCACGATCAGCCCGCGCAGCGCGAAGCGGATCGCGATCACGACGACGAACGCGATCGCGATGCCGGCCGCGATCAGCCCGATCATCAGCGAGATCTGCGACTGCGTCGCGGCCTGGCGTTCTTCCGCGCGCTTCTGCAGCGACGCGATCACGGCCGCCGCGGTCTGGTCGAACGCGACGAACATCGGGCTGATCTTCGCGTCGGCAATCGCGTGGTACGCCGCCATGTCGCCCGCGCGCGCCGCCGCGAATTCCGGCTCGACGCCTTCCTTCACGATCGTCGTGTAGCGTGCGGTGAGCTCGTCGAGGAGCGCCTGCTCGACGCCGAGCTTCGGCAACGACTGGAACGCCTGCCAGTTCTGGTTCGACTTCGCGAACAGCTCCTGCGCGCGGTCGAGCACCTTCGGCGCGTCGGCCGTGTTGCCGGCTTCGGTCAGCGTGCGGAAGCGGTCGAGCGCGACGCGCGAGCGCAGCAGGTGCGCGGCCGTGTCGTCGAGCGTGTGGATCGCCGGCAGGTCGACGTGCGCGATCTCGTCGAGCGAGCGGCTCGCGTGATTCAGCGCGTACAGGCCGAGCCCGCCGACGGCTGCGGCCAGCGCCACCAGGATGAGTCCCACCGCCGTGAGCGTCGTGCGGATCGACCAGTTATGCAACATTGCAGATTCTCCCGAAATTCCTGCGCGCGCGGCGCGCTTACCCGCCGAGCGTCTCGATCAGCGCCATTTCACGGCTCGACATCAGCTTCTCGATGTCCATCAGGATCAGCATCCGGCCGTCGACCGTGCCGAGGCCCGTCAGGTACTCGGTCGTCAGCGTCGCGCCGAATTCCGGCGCCGGCATGATCTGGTCGGTCTGCAGCGTCAGCACGTCCGACACGCCGTCGACCACCATCCCGACCACGCGATGCGCGACGTTCAGGATGATCACGACCGTCTGGTGGTCGTACTCGACGCGGCCGAGATGGAACTTGATCCGCATGTCGACGATCGGCACGATGATCCCGCGCAGGTTGATCACGCCCTTGATGAAATCCGGCGCGTTCGCGATGCGCGTGACGCTGTCGTAGCCGCGGATTTCCTGCACCTTCAGGATGTCGATCCCGTATTCCTCGTCGCCGAGCGTGAACACGAGGAATTCCTGGCCCGTCGCGTCGCCTTGTTCCGCGTCGCGGCGGCTCGTTGCCGCGTTCGCCGCGGCCGGATTGATCATTTGGACTTCAGCAGACACGTTTGCCCCCAATCGGTTGAATGGCGAGAGACATCAGAACATCGCGAGCTCGGCGCCGGCACGGGCGCCGTGCGTCGCACGGGTTTCGCGGTTCAGCGCCGCGACGTCGACGATCAGCGCGACGCTGCCGTCGCCGAGGATGGTCGCCGCCGAGATGCCGTGCACCTTGCGGTAGTTGGTTTCGAGGTTCTTCACGACCACCTGCTGCTGGCCGACCAGTTCGTCGATCAGCATCGCGAAGCGGCGCCCCTCGGTTTCCATGATCGTGACGATCCCCTGCGTCGGGTCGGTGCGCGCGTCATCGACCGAGAACACCTCGTGCAGCGCGACGAGCGGCAGGTATTCGCCGCGCACGCGCACCACGCGCTCGCCGTTGCCGACCGTGTAGATGTCGTCGTTCGACGGCTGCAGCGACTCCATCACGAAGTTCAGCGGCAGGATGAAGATCTCGTTGCCGACCTTCACCGACATCCCGTCGAGGATCGCGAGCGTGAGCGGCAGCACGATCCGCGTGGTCGTGCCGCGGCCGGCCTGCGACGTGATCTCGACGTGGCCGCCCATCGACTGGATGTTGCGCTTCACGACGTCCATCCCGACGCCGCGGCCCGACACGTCGGTCACCGTCTCGGCGGTCGAGAAGCCCGGCGCGAAGATCAGTTGCCAGACTTCGTCGTCGCTGATGTTGTCGGACACCTGCATGCCCTGTTTCGCGGCCTTCGCGAGAATGCGTTCGCGGTTCAGGCCCGCGCCGTCGTCGCTCACCTCGATCACGATGTTGCCGCCGTGATGCGCGGCCGACAGCACGAGCTGGCCGACCGCATCCTTGCCGGCGGCGACGCGCTTGTCGACCGTCTCGATCCCGTGGTCGAGGCTGTTGCGCACGAGGTGGGTGAGCGGATCGATGATCCGTTCGATCAGGCTCTTGTCGAGCTCGGTCGCCTGGCCGAACGTGACGAGCTCGACCTGCTTGCCGAGCTTGCCGGCGAGGTCGCGCACGAGCCGCGGGAAACGGCTGAACACGTAGTCCATCGGCATCATCCGGATCGACATCACCGCTTCCTGCAGGTCGCGCGCGTTGCGCTCGAGCTGCGCCATCCCGTTGAACAGGCGGTCGTGCAGCGCCGGATCGAACGCGCTCGCGGTTTCCGCAAGCATCGCCTGCGTGATCACGAGTTCGCCGACGAGGTTGATCAGCTGGTCGACCTTCTCGACGCCGACGCGGATCGAGCTGCCTTCGGCGCCCGATGCGGCCGCGGCGGCCGGGCGCGCGCGCTTGTCGTCGTGATGCGCGGCGGCCTGCGGCGCATGGTCGGCGTGCGCTGGCTGGGCCGGCTGCGGCGCCGGCGCGGCGGGCGCGGGCGGCGCTGCGGATGCCGGTGCGGCCGGTTGCGCGGCGGCCTGCGGCGCGAAGACCTCGGCGCGCACCGGTTGCGCGGCGGCGGCCGGTTCTGCAGCGGGGGCCGGTTCCACAGCGGATGCCGCGGCGTCATGAGCGGCGGCCGGTGCGGCCGGCGCCGTGCCGCGCGCGACGCGGATCTGGCTTTCGTCGATCACGAAGCAGCACACGGCGACGATGTCGTCGGACGGCACGTCCGATTCGACCCACAGCGTCAGGTCGGCGCCCACTTGCTCGCGGCCCACGATCCGGCCGAGGTTGCCGAGTTCTTCGGTCAGCAGCTCCTGGTCCTTCGCGTCGACGCCCACGAGCGTGATCTTCAGGTGCGGGCCGCCTTCGTCCGCGCCGGCATCGGCTGCCGGATGCGCAGCCGCGACGGCCTGCTCGACCACGTGGTCGGGCGCACGAGCGTCGCCGGCGGCCGTCTCCACGGCCGGAGCAGCCGGAGCAGCCGGTTCAGCGGCAGCCGGCGCGTCCGCGCCGCTCTCGGCCTTCAGCCGCTCGAGCTTCGCGCAGATCGTCGCGGCGGCGGCCGCGTCCGGTTCCGCGCTCGCGCGGTAGTCGACGAGCTGGTCGGACAGCACGTCCTTGGTCTCGAGGAACGCGTCGACCATTTCCTTGGTCAGCGTCAGCTCATGGTTGCGTGCGCGGTCGAGCAGCGATTCGAGGATGTGCGTCGTATCGGTCAGCGCGGAAAAGCCGAACGTCGCGGCGCCGCCCTTGATCGAATGCGCGGCGCGGAAGATCGCGGCCAGATCCTCGGGGTCGGGCGAACCGACGTCGAGGTTCAGCAGCAACTGCTCCATCTGCGCGAGCAGCTCGTCCGCTTCGTCGAAAAATGTCTGGTAGAACTGAGTGATGTCGAGAGTCATGCCCGGTCCCGGGTTGAATGCGTCGCGTGAATGTCAGGAGGCGGCCGGTTCGGACAGCGTCGCGACCAGGTCGACCAGCACGGCGGGGTCGATCGGCTTCTCGATCCAGCCGGTCGCGCCCGCGTCGCGCGCGGCGTCCTTGAATGCGTCGCTGCCTTCGGTCGTCAGCACGAGGATCGGTGTTTCCGTATAGGCGGTCAGCTTGCGCAGCGCGGCGATCACTTCGAGCCCGCTCTTGCGCGGCATGTTCTGGTCGGTCAGCACCAGGTCGTACGGCACGGTGGCCGCCAGGTCGAAGCCGGCCTCGCCGTCCGGCGCCACCGTCACGTCGTAGCCGGCCTGCGCCAGCGTTGCCTGGAGCAGCGCACGCATGGTCGCGGAGTCGTCGATGGCGAGAATGGTTCGGATCATGTCTGTCTCGGAATCTTTTAAGCGTCAGGGTTTCGGCACGGCGACGGCGGACGCCGCGAGCGCCGGCCGCGCGGCCGGCGCCGGGCCGGCCAGCTGCTGCGCGAGCTGCTGCGAGCCGGCCGCATCGGCCGACAGCGTCGTGGTCGTCGCATCGTCGCGCATCAGCGCCTCTTCGGATTTGCGGTTCAGCACGATCACGCTGATCCGGCGGTTTTCCGGGTCGAGCGGGTCGGCCTTGTTCAGGTTCTGCGTCGACGCAAGGCCGAGCACCCGCAGCACCTTCGCCTCGTCCATGCCGCCGGAGATCAGCTCGCGGCGCGACGCGTTCGCGCGGTCGGCCGACAGTTCCCAGTTGCTGTAGCCGCCCTCGCCGCCCGCGTACGGCACGGCGTCGGTATGGCCCTGGACGATGATCCGGTTCGGCACGTCGTTCAGCGTCTTGCCGATCTCGCGCAGGATGTCGCGCATGTACGGCTCGACGTGGTCGCTCGACATCGCGAACATCGGCCGCTTCTGCGAATCGACGATCTCGATGCGCAGCCCCATCAGCGTGGAATCGATGCGGATCTGCTGCTTGAACTGGCGCAGCGTCGGGTTGGCCTCGATCGCGGCCATCAGCTTGATCTGCAGGTCGTGCAGGCGCGCCTGCTCGAGCCGGTCCTGCGCACCCTGCGCCTGCGACCGGGAATTCTCGTCGCCCGCTTTCGCGAGACGCTCGGCGAGCTGCGTCATGCCGTCGGTGCGGCGCAGCGTGCCGGCGTCGACGCTCGACAGGTCGCGGCCGCCGCCGTTGATGATGCTGGAATCCTGCGAGCTGCGGTCGCCGCTGCCGAACAGCGCGGCCTTCAGCGGCGTGTTGAAGTATTCGGCGATCCCCTTCAACTGCACCGGCGTGACCGAGCTCAGCAGCCACATCAGCAGGAAGAACGCCATCATCGCGGTCATGAAGTCCGCGTACGCGAGTTTCCATGCGCCGCCGTGGTGACCCTTCTTCGCCGGGGCCACCCGCTTGACGACGATTGCGCGATCCTTGCTCTTGCTCATCGGGGGCCCCGCGTCACTTCGCCTTCACGCGGCGCACGTGCTCTTCGAGCTCGGAAAACGACGGGCGCTCGGTCGAGAACAGCACCTTGCGGCCGAACTCGACCGCGATCGCCGGCGCATAACCGTTCAGCGTCGCGAGGATCGTCACCTTGATGCACTGGAACATCTTGGTCGACTCGGCGACGCGCTGCTCCGCGAGGCTCGCGAGCGGCCCGATCAGCCCGTACGACAGCAGGATCCCGAGGAACGTGCCGACCAGCGCCTGCGCGATCATCGCGCCGAGCACCGCGGGCGGCTTGTCGGCGGACGCCATCGTGTGCACGACGCCCATCACGGCCGCGACGATGCCGAATGCCGGCATCGCGTCGCCGACGCGCATCAACGCATGCGCGGGGCCTTCGCCTTCCGCGTGGTGCGTCTCGATCTCCTCGTCCATCAGGCTCTCGATCTCGAACGCGTTCATGTTGCCGCCCACCATCAGGCGCAGGTAGTCGGTCAGGAATTCGACGATGTGGTGATCGGCGAGGATCTTCGGGTATTGCGTGAAGATCGGGCTCTTTTCCGGATCGTCGATGTCGGCCTCGAGCGTGAGCGTGCCTTCCTTGCGTGCCTTCGCGAGCAGCACGTAAAGAAGCGCCATCAGCTCCATGTAGACATCCTTCGTGTATTTCGAGCCCTTGAAGAGCGTCGGCAGCACGCGCAGCGTCGCCTTGATGGTCTTGCCGCCGTTGCCGAGGATGAATGCGCCGACGCCGGCACCCACGATCATCAGGATCTCGACGGGCTGGATCAACGCGCCCAGATGCCCGCCTGCCAGCGCATAACCGCCGAAGACGGACAACAGCGTCACGAGTGTTCCCACGATAATCAGCACTGCCTGTCCCTCACGAATGACCGGCGGGGAGACCGCCGTTAAACAGGTTTACGGCAGTCGGCAGGAAAACTTTCGCGGCCGCCCGGCGGCGGCCCGACGGTGTTTACCAGCAATTCGCAGACGATTAGCGGGCGATCCGCACCGCCCGGCGCGGCCCGCTCGCGCCCGCCCGGCGGCGCTCAGGCCGCGGCGGCGGCCAGTTCGGCGCGCGCGGCGGCGGCCTTGCGGGTCTTGCCCGCGCGCGACGGCGGCTGGCAAAGGCCGCAGACGAAACCTTGATGCGGATCATGCGCATGCGCGACGAAGTGGCCGCCGCAGCGCGTGCAGGGGGTCATCTGCAGCATCCCCGAATCGAAGAAACGCACGAGCGTCCACGCGCGCGTGAGGCTCAGCGCGGCTTCGTCGCCGGACAGGTTCACGTGCTCCTGGTAGAGCCGGTACGCCTTCACGATCGACTGGATCGGCTCGCAGCGGCCGTGGTCCTGCATGAACCGGTAGATGTTGTAGAACAGCGACGAGTGGATGTTCGGCTGCCACGTCATGAACCAGTCGGTCGAGAACGGCAGCATCCCCTTCGGCGGCGACACGCCCTTCAGTTCCTTGTACAGCTTGATCAGACGATCCCGCGACAGACTCGTCTCCGCTTCCAGCAACTGCAGCCGGGCGCCCAGTTCGATCAGTTCGATGGCGAGGGTGATTTCCTTCACCTCGATCACGACGCTTTTGCTTGCCATGGTGATAACCGTCCGCTTGACGTGATTCGGATGGATGGCCAGTACGCTGCCCGCCGGCGCGACACGCCGGGACTCAACGCAAGGCGGGGTGATGGATCAGCGGACGCCTTCGACCTGCTGCCCGGCCATCAGGATGGCCGAGTGGGCGTGCGCGACGACATCGCTGCGGCCCTTGTCGGCGAGCGACGACAGCAGCGCGTGATCATCGAAGCGGAAGCGGCACAGCATCTGGTTGGACGCGGCGAGTTTCACGGTCTGTGCGAGCGTGAGGTTCCCGAGCACGTCGGCCAGTTCCTGGGAAATTCCCATGCGGAACATGCCCATCGCCTTGTCTTCCCGCAGCAGGCGTTGCGCGAGGAGGAGGTACGACAGGTTGACCTCTTTGATCTCACTGAGCATTTCGCTGGTAGCGCTCATGATTCCCCCGTTAAAGAGCTTTCTTTGGCCATTCGTGTTATGAAAACGTTTGCTCGCTCGGAGCGCTCTGGGCGCTCGGTCGGCTCGTTTATAGTCTTACAGGGCGAATTTTGGCCAAACGGCATTTATGCCGGTATCAGCGAAGTGGCGTATGCCATGCAGGATTTGTCTGTAAACCGTGTAGGAATTTTTCCGACAAGGCGAATTGAAAGCTTCAATCGCGAAAGCAAGTGCCGACGCGGGTTCGGCCGAGATGGATCCAATGGCCCCGGTTCAATGACGAAAGGCTTGCCGGCAAGGCTGCCGGCAATCGGATCGGTAAAAATTATAGTGCTTTTTCACAATGACGCAACAATAGTTGCATCTGTCTCCATTCCTGATTCCGCGCCCTTTTTCTCGGGGTTTTTGCGTATTTCATCGTGTAACAAGCCTTAAGTGTTTGAAAAAACACTCGAACCCCTCAGGGCGATATCGATAATGGACTCCAATGGGCGGCGGCGCGAGCCGTGCCGGCCCGCCCCGCAGCTTGCCGTCCGGCGCCCCGCGCACCCCGCCCAGGGCACGGCCACGTACCGCCAACCGCGTGCGTCGGCGAGTTCCGCAACCTTGTACGGGATCCGCACCGGCACCACCGTGCCCCCGGATCAAACAGGAGAACACCCATGCGAATCGCCCAGATCGCGCCGCTTTACGAAGCCGTTCCGCCGAAACTCTACGGCGGCACCGAGCGTGTCGTGTCCTACCTCACCGAGGCGCTCGTCGAACTCGGCCACGACGTGACGCTGTTCGCCAGCGGCGACTCCGTCACGTCGGCGCGCCTCGAGGCGGCCTGGCCGCGCGCGCTGCGGCTCGATCCGTCGATCCGCGATTCGATGGCGCCCCATATGCGCCTCCTCGAGCAGGTCGCCCGGGTCGCGCACGAATTCGACGTGCTGCACTTCCACCTCGACTACCTGCCGTTCTCGCTGATGTCGCGCCTCGACACGCCGTATGTGACGACGCTGCACGGCCGCCTCGACCTGCCGGAACTGCAGCCGGTGTTCGACGCGTTTCCCGACGCGCCGGTCGTGTCGATCTCGAACAACCAGCGCAAGCCGCTGCCGCAGGCCGCGTGGGCCGGCACCGTGTATCACGGGCTGCCCGATACGCTGCTCACGCCGCAGCCGGGCGTGAAGCCCGAATACCTCGCGTTCCTCGGCCGGATCTGCCCGGAAAAGCGCGTCGACACCGCGATCCGGATCGCCGCGCAAAGCGGGCTGCCGCTGAAGATCGCCGCGAAGGTCGACAAGGCGGACGCCGATTATTTCAAGGAAGTGATCGAGCCGCTGCTCGGCGAGGCGCACGTCGAATTCATCGGCGAGATCAACGAGGCGCAGAAGCCGGCGTTCCTGTCCGGCGCGAAGGCGCTGCTGTTCCCGATCGACTGGCCGGAGCCGTTCGGCCTAGTGATGATCGAGGCGATGGCCTGCGGCACGCCGGTCGTCGCATTCAACCGCGGCTCGGTGCCGGAAGTGATCGAGGACGGCGTCACGGGCTTCATCGTCGAGGACGTACAGGGCGCGGTCGGCGCACTGCACCGGATCGACAGCCTGTCGCGCACCGCAATCCGCGAACGTTTCGATACGCGCTTCAGCTCGAAGGCAATGGCGCAGCGTTATGTCGAAACTTACGAATCGCTTTGCACGGGAGCACGCCAGCCGGTATTGCGCCGCGTCGCCGGCGCCTGATACGGAAATCCGCGAAGAAATATTTCGTAATCCAATCCGCGCCGCAATCGGCGCGCCAAACAAAAGAGCCGCATCGAGATGCGGCTCTTTTGTTTGGGGTTTTCGATCATTCGATCAGGAAACGATCGCGGTTTTTACCGACGATCCAATTCGGCGGCTTGCCGCGCCCGCTCCAGGTCGCGCCCGACTTCGGATCGCGGTATTTCGGCGGCAGCGGCGCCTTCTTCGGCGGGCGCCCGCGCTTCGCTCGCTCCGCGAAGCCCAGATCCTGGGCAGTCAGTCCATATTCGGCAATCTTTTGCTGGACTTCGGCAATCACTGCCGCCACTTCCTGGCGGCGCACATCGTCCGCCTGGGCCTGCAGATCCGCGATCTGCGCCTTGAGTTTCGCGTATTGAGACATTTTTCGACTCCCCTTTTGATGATGCGGCCCCGGCGAATCCGGCCGGGACACCAACATCCGTTACGCCATCCGCACTGCCGCCCTGCCCTTCGAAATTAATGCTGCCATCTTTAACCGATTCGACTATATCGAGAATGCGGACTTATTCTAATAAGGGCATTCGTCAGCCATTAAAATTTAACAATCGTTGACCCTCCCCCACCCGATTCATTTCCTATAATCCAGACCAATTCCGGATGACGGTTTAAATGCGTCGCGTCGTCCGGTCGCCTTCAATCCACTTGAACTTGAACGAGGTCCTTACATGAATCTTTCTCAGCGTCTCGCTGCAGAGGCATTCGGCACGTTCTGGCTGGTGCTCGGCGGGTGCGGAAGCGCCGTGCTGGCCGCCGCCTTTCCGGGCCTCGGCATCGGCTTTGCCGGCGTCGCACTTGCCTTCGGCCTGACGGTGCTGACGATGGCATTCGCAATTGGCCATATTTCGGGCTGCCACCTGAATCCCGCGGTGAGCGTCGGCCTGACGGTGGCCGGCCGCTTCCCCGCACGCGATCTCGTGCCGTACATCGTCGCGCAGGTTGTCGGCGCGACGCTCGGCGCATTCGTGCTGTACCTGATCGCCACCGGCAAGCCGGGCTTCGACGTCGTCGGCAGCGGCTTCGCGACGAACGGCTTCGGCGAGCGCTCGCCCGGCCACTACGCACTCGGCGCGGCGTTCATTTGCGAAGTCGTGATGACGGGCTTCTTCCTGTTCGTGATCCTGGGCGCCACCGACAAGCGCGCACCGGCCGGCTTCGCGCCGATCGCGATCGGCCTTTGCCTGACGCTGATTCACCTGATCTCGATTCCGGTCACCAATACGTCGGTGAACCCGGCCCGCTCGACCGGCCCTGCGCTGTTCGTGGGCGGCGAAGCGATCGGCCAGCTCTGGCTGTTCTGGGTGGCGCCGATCATCGGCGCGGCACTCGCCGGGATCATCTACCCGCTGGTCGCGGGGCGTGACAACGCCGTCGACCTGCTGCCGGCATCCGCTCGCACAAGCGAATAAATCACTACGGGGTCAAGCGAGCAGAGCAGCGAGCCTCACGCTGTCCAAGAAGATAGAGGCAGGTAATTTCGACGGGCGCCGCTGGCGCCCGTTTTTCATTTCCACCCGGGCGGGACGCTCAGGACGCGGCGGCGTTGCCTTCGAGCGAGAACAGCGTGCGCAGGTGGCGGGCGACGCCCGCGTCGAAGTTGTTGCCGATCCGCGGGATGTGCGGCAACCGCGCGACCAGGTCGGGGTTCGCGTTGTTCATCATGAACGCGTGGCCGGCGGTTTCGAGCAGGTCGATATCGTTCATGTTGTCGCCGAACGCGATGCAGTGGCCGGTGTCGACGCCGAGCCGCGCGAGCACCGAGCGCAGCGCGCGGCCCTTCGACACGTTCGCGGTCATCACTTCCAGGCAGTCGGGCAGCGAGTACGTGACATACAGCGCATCGCCGAAGCGCACGCGCATCTGCTCGGCGACGACCGCCAGATCGGCCGGATCGCCGATGTACAGCACCTTCGCGATATCCGTGCCGTCGTGCGCGGACATGTCGATCACGTCGTAGCGGAAGCCCGAATCCTGGTGGAATTCGAGCAGGTGCGGCGCGTCGCGGTCGATCAGCCAGCCCTGGTCGGTGAACAGGTTGACGATCACGCGGCCGTGCGCACCGACGATATCCGGCTGCACGAGGCCGCGGACGATTGCCGGATCGATGTCCTGCGCGTGGATCGTCGTGTCGTCCGGCGCATGCACGCGCGCACCGTTCGACGTGATCAGGTACGGCCGGATGCCGAGCACGTCGCGAATGCCGGCGACGTCCGCGTAGTGGCGCCCGGTGGCGATCACGAACTGCAGGCCGTCGCGGTCGAGCCGGCGGACGGTGTCGATCGTGTACGGATCGAGCTGGTGGTCGCTGTTCAGCAAGGTACCGTCGAGATCGGTGGCGATGACTTTGTACATGGGACGGAAGAATGGCGCTCAGGGCTCTGCGGAACGGCCATTCTAACGTCGCGCCCGGTTGCCTGCCGGACGGTTCCCGGTCGATCGCCGCCGTCGGCCCGGTTTCGGTGCGCGTTCAGCTGCCCTCGAATGCCTTCAGTTGCTCAGTTGCCTTCCGCCTCGCGCAGCGCCTGCAGCGCGAGCCGCAGCGCGCCGTGCGCCGAATCGTCGAGCGGCGCGCGCAGCCGTGCGGCATGGCGCGCCGGCACGGCCGGAGCCAGTGCGTCCGCCAGGCCGCCGCACAGCGCGACCGGCAGCGCCTGCTGCGGATCGAGCGCGTCGATCATCTTGCCGATCTCGTCGCCCGCCTGCGCGATCAGCGCGCCCGCGACCGGATGCGAACGGTGCGCGAACACGATCGGCGCAAGCCGCGCGTAGATCGTCTGGTTCGCATCGCACGACCACTGGACGAGCGCGTCGCGATCCTGCGCGCCCGTTTCCGCGAGCAACGCGTTCGCGAACGCATCGCGCGGTACGCGTCCGTCGAGCGCTTGCTGCGCATACGCGAGCGCGCGCACGCCGAGCCATGCACCGCTCGCCTCGTCGCCGGACGGAAAGCCGAAGCCGCCCGCGATCCGGCAGGCGCCGGCCGCGTCGAGCGCCGCCGCGATGCTGCCGGTGCCGAGCGCGACGATGAGCCCCGGCGCGCCGCCGTGTGCGCCGACGACGGTCGTATACGCGTCGCTCTCGACCGCGAGCGCGCCGAGCGGCGCCTGCGCGCGGAACGCGGCGAGCCACGCGGCATTGTTGACGCCCGCGAGCCCGCAGCCGAGCGCGCACTGCGGCCAGTCGAATGCGAGGCCGGCCCGCGTGAACGCCTCCGCGCAGGCCGCGCCGATCGATACCCACGCGCGCTCGATGCCGAGCCCGAGCCCCGACGGGCCGCCGCGCCCCTGCGCGAGCTCGCGCCCGTGCCGGTCGGCCAGCACCGCGCGCGTGCCCGTGCCGCCACCGTCGATCCCGATCGCAAAAAGTAATGCCGCCATGCCTTCATCCCGCTGATTCGAACAGGCGCCAAGCTTAACCGGATCGGCGCCGCGCGCCCATCTGCCGTTCGGCCGGCTGTTCCGTGAAAAGGGCTTCCGCTATGCTGGCACGATCGAACCGACACTGAAAACGAGGCAGACGATGTCGCAGCGGTGCAACTGGGTGAAGACTGAAGCGGATGCTCACTATCACGATACCGAGTGGGGCGTGCCGTCGCACGACGATCGCCACCTGTTCGAAATGCTGATCCTGGAAGGGGCGCAGGCCGGGCTGTCGTGGTCGACGATCCTGAACAAGCGCGCGGGCTATCGCGACGCCTTTGCGGATTTCGACGTCGATGCCGTCGCGCGCTTCACGCCGAAGCGCATCGAAAAGCTGCTCGAGAATCCCGGTATCGTGCGCAATCGCGCCAAGGTCGAATCGGCGGTCACCAATGCGCGTGCCGTGCAGCGCATCCGGGAAGAACACGGGTCGCTCGCCGCGTTCCTGTGGTCGTTCGTCGGCGGCACGCCGGTCCAGAACGCGTGGCAGTCGTACCGCGACGCGCCCGCGTCGACCGAGCAGTCCGACGCGCTCAGCAAGGCGCTGAAGGCGTACGGCTGCAAGTTCGTCGGTTCGACGATCTGCTATGCGCTGATGCAGGCCACCGGCATGGTCAACGATCACGAGGTCGGCTGCCCGTGCCACGCGCAATGCGCGGCGCTCGGCGGCAAGCAGCCGGCGCGCCGGCGCAAAGCGGGCTGACGGCGCGGGCATCCGCCGGCCGCTCATCGTTCGCCGCGGCCCTGCAGCGGTTATGCCGGTTATGCCGGCAATTCCTGTCAGGCCGCCGGCTGCCCCCTCACGAAACGATGCTCAACGCGCAACCGCTCACCTGGCGGCGCGCGACGGCGCCGGCGCCGGCGCAACCGCCCGTGCACCGCGTGCGGCCCGCACGCGCGCGCTGCGCTTCTTCACCCAGATGCAGATGCCCGTCACGCTCAGCATCGCGATGACGATCCCGAGCACGCTCACCGCGGCGCGGCCCGCGACGCCGGCGATCCGCCCCGAGTGCAGCGGAAACTGCCCCTGCATGAACAGGTCGCCGGCCGAGCCGCGGCCTGGCACCTGGGTGGCGACGGGCTTGCCGGTCACGGCGTCCCAGTAGAGCCACGCGTTGCCGAGCCCGACGTCGCCGTGCTCGTTGCCGGGCGTGAAGAACCCGACCGCGTAGGTATTCATCGCCGGCGCGAACAGCAGCGCGCCGGGCGGCGCGGCGATCCCCGCGTCGCGCCCGGCCGCGCGCGCGATCTCGACGATCCGCTCGCGCGGCAGCATCGTGCTGCCCGGCGGCGCGGGCGGGAAGTGTTCGGGATTCGTGTACGGCGTCTCGGCGAGCGGCGACACCAGCGATACCAGCGGCCG
Source organism: Burkholderia sp. COPS (assembly GCF_019425585.1). Lineage (NCBI taxonomy): Bacteria > Pseudomonadati > Pseudomonadota > Betaproteobacteria > Burkholderiales > Burkholderiaceae > Burkholderia > Burkholderia sp. COPS. Next base: position 22,983 of record NZ_WIXR01000034.1, read on the forward strand.
CACGACCGGCACGGCGAGATTCATCGAGATCGACGTGACCGCGACGACCAGCAGCAGCCCCCACACCCACACGCCGCCCGAGCGGTGCAGGTCGAACACCAGCGGATAGCCGCCGCGCCGCACGCGGAACACGAACGACTTGCGCCAGCTTTTCAGGTTCGGAAACGCGAGCACGAGTGCGATCAGGCTGTCGATCGCCCACACGATGCCGACGACGCCCATCACCCAGAACCCGAAATTGATCCCGCCATACACCGGCAGGAACAGCGAGTAGTGCAGCCGGTAGATGAACGGCATCACGTCGAGCCGCGCGAGCGACAGCGCGCCCCATTCGCGGCGCCCCTGCACCGCGCCGGTCGCGGGATCGACGGCGATCTGGCTGAAGTCGAGCGCATAGGGCTGGCCGGTCGCCGGATCGGTGCGCGGCATCACGCCGGCCTGCAGCGTGTGGCCCGGTTCGATCGCGAGCGGCAGATAGGTCACCTGCACACGCGGGTCGGCGGCCTCGATGCGCGCCGCGAGCGCGAGCGGATCAAGCGGCGCCGCATCGCTGCGTGCGGTGTAGAAGTCCGGGTTCAGCAGCGCGTCGAGCTCGTGGTCCCACGCGATCAATGCGCCGGTCAGCCCCGCGACGAACAGGAACAGCGCGATCGCGAGGCCGAACCAGCGATGCAGGCGGACGAGAAACGGTCGCAGGAACGCGTTCATCGCGCACCCGGCAACGGGAAAGCGGGCCGGCACGAGCGGCCCCGGATCAACGGAATGCAGGTCATTTGAGGTCACGCGCCGCGCACGAGCGGTGCCGGCCGTCGCTGGCGAGGCCGGATGCCCTTGCACGCGGCATGGAATTGTTGCGCGTTCGACGGGTTTTGATACGATGCGCGACATTTTATCGCAATGCGAATGATTCTTACTTGCATTTTTACTTTTCCACGATGACCGTCAGCCTCGCCCGCCCTCCCGTCCGTCCACGTCGCGTGGCCGCCGCCCTTGCCTGCGTTGCCGCGTCGCTCGCGCACGCGGACGATTCGCCCGGCGGCGCCACAGTGCTGCCTGCCGTCAACGTCACGGCTGCGCACGACTCGCCGCAGCACCTGACCGACACGGTCTCCACCGGCGCGCTCGGCACGCGCCGCCAGCTCGACACGCCGTTCTCGACGACGATCGTCACGTCGGAGGAACTCGAGGCACGCCAGCCGTACAAGCTCGGCGACGTGTTCGCGAACGACGCGTCGGTGTCCGACAACAGCGGCGCGTACAGCGCGTGGGCCAGCTACATGACCGTGCGCGGCATGCAGCTCGACTGGCAGAACGGCTACAAGATCGACGGGCTGCCGTTCGTCACGTACGGGATCACGATGCCGTACGAGCAGCTCGATCGCGTCGAGTTGCTGAAGGGGCTCGGCGGTTTCCTGTACGGCTTCGTGACGCCCGGCGGCGTCGTCAACTACGTGACGAAGCAGCCTGGTGCCGAACCCGTGCGCAGCGTCGACGTCGGCTACCGCAGCACCAATGTGTGGACCGAGCACGTCGATCTCGGCCAGCGCTTCGGGCCGGACGGCAGGTTCGGCGCGCGGCTGAACGCGACGCACGAGGAAGGCAAGACGTACAACGACGGCAACATCCGCCGCGACAGCGTATCGCTCGCGCTGCAGGCGAACCTGACGCGCGACCTGTCGGTGAATGTCGGCGCGCTGTACCAGGATCGCCGCACGACGGGCCAGACGCCGTCGATCTTCACCGGCAGCTATCCGGGCGGCGTGCTGCCCGCGACGATCAGCGGCGGCACGACGAACCTCGGCGGCAGGGACCAGTACCTGAACACGAACCTGCAGCTCTATACGGCCGGGCTGCAGTACCAGCTCGCGCCCGACTGGCAGCTCGACGTCGCGTACAGCTACAGCAAGGCGACGCGCCGTCGCAACGAAAGCACGCTGTACCTGCAGGATGCGGCCGGCAACTACACCGACAGCCGCTACGTCGGGATGGAGGATCATCGCTTCAGCCAGTGGCGCGCGATGGTCGAGGGCAAGGTACGCACCGGCCCGTTCAGCCACCAGATCGTGATCGGCGCGTCGTGGCAGAAGCAGGCGAACGACTATTCGGCGAACAGCGTGTTCGTGCCGCTCGGCGCCGGCAACCTGTATGTGCCGAATCCTTACCGCTACGACAGCCCGCACGGCTTCATCCAGTACCGCACGAGCGAGATCGTGCAGAAATCGCTGTTCGCGAGCGATACCGTGCAGCTCACGGAGCGCTGGTCGGTGCTCGCCGGCGTGCGCTACATGAACTACGAGCAGCGCTCGTTCCAGGCGAGCGGCGCGGAGGATCCCGGCTATCGCCAGAACGGCGTGGTGACGCCGACGTTCGCGGTGATGTTCAGGCTCGCGCCGACGACCACCGCGTACGCGAGCTACGCCGAATCGCTCGAGCCCGGCAGCCGCGTGAACGACGTCTACGCGAACGCCGGCCAGGTGCTCAAGCCGCTGCGCAGCAAGCAGTACGAACTGGGGATCAAGAGCGAGCACGCGCGCTGGAGCGCGACGGCCGCATTGTTCCGCATCGAGCGCAGCGCCGAATATGCGAACGCGGCGAACATCTACGTGCAGGACGGCGAATCGGTCATTCAGGGGATCGAGTTCGGTGCGCGCGCGAAATTCGGCGCGCGCTGGAACGCGGGCGTCGACGCGATGCTGCTCGACGCGTGGTACGCGAACGGGATCGGCAACAACGGCAACCGCGTCGCGGGCGCACCGCGTTTCGTGCTCGCCGGCGACATCGGCTATGCGGTGCCCGGCGTGCCGGGGCTGACGCTCGGCGTCGATGCGAAATTCACCGGCGCGACGCCGCTGCGCGCGGCCGGCGGCCTCGATGCCCCGGGCTTTCTCGTCGTCAATGCGGGGGCGCGTTACCTGACGCGGATCGGCCGCCACGACGTGACGCTGCGCGCGTCGATCGACAACGTGCTGAACCGCCGTTACTGGGAATACCAGTACGCGGACTACGTGAAGCCGGGCGACCCGCGCACGGTGAGCCTGAGCGCGAAGCTCGACTTCTGAACACCGCGCCGGCGGCCGCAAGCCGTCGGCGGCCAGCCGGCATGGCCGCACCGCGGCGGCCTCGGGATTTTCCCCGGGGCTCGAAAAATTCCGGGCCCCCAAAAGCAAAACGGCGGAGCGGCTTCTTTCGAAGCTCGCTCCGCCGTTTCGCGGCGAACCGTCAGACGCTCTTAGTGGAGCTTCTTCGGCAGCATCTGGCTGCGCAGGCGCTTGTGCAGGCGCTTGACGGCTGCTGCCTTCTTGCGCTTGCGGACTGCGGTCGGCTTTTCGTAGGACTGGCGTTCGCGCAGTTCAGCGATCAGGCCATTTTTTTCGATAGCACGGCGAAAGCGGCGAATCGCCACTTCGAACGGCTCGTTTTCTTTCAGAAGAATCGTCGTCATGTCGTTCCTAAATTGCTTAAACGGTCAAAAACGTAGCGGCCAAGCGCCACGCACCGGCCATCCGAGCGTCCCCACAAACAGGCGAAACGAGCGGAAATACGGCCTCGGAGGCCGGAAAAGAGAGGCGGAAAGCACCGCGAGTACGCTTCACAAGCCGCGTGCAGCGCCGCGTTTGACTGCCAGCAGACACGCCGAAAACGGCAGAGGCTTGACAGAAATCTCAATTCAGCCCGCCATCATAGCAGGGAATCACAGACAAAACCACCCTTTTGTCGAATGCGTGTGCACAGGCGAACGACTGCGTGCCGGGACCGCTCTCGGGCTACTTCCATCCGGCATCGTGCTGGGTCGGTCCGAAATGACAAAGAAGGATAAAAAATCGGGCCGAATCTCAACGCGCCCCTCAAGTTTTGTTTTGGTGCGCCGAAATCCTGCTCTGAGGCGGCCAGCAATGAACGAGTGCTTCCGCCGACGCCAAAACGGCTTTCCAGGGCTTTCGGCTTACACAGGAGATTTTTCCATGCTCGGAATTAACAGCAACATCAACTCGCTGGTTGCACAGCAGAACCTCAACGGCTCGCAAAACGCCCTGTCGCAGGCAATCACCCGCCTGTCGTCGGGCAAGCGCATCAACAGCGCGGCAGACGACGCAGCAGGCCTCGCGATCTCGACCCGGATGCAGACCCAGATCAACGGTCTGAACCAGGGCGTGTCGAACGCGAACGACGGCGTGTCGATGATTCAAACGGCATCGAGCGCACTGTCGTCGCTGACGAACAGCCTGCAACGTATCCGCCAGCTGGCCGTCCAGGCGTCGACGGGCACGATGTCCTCGACCGACCAGGCAGCACTGCAACAGGAAGTTGCGCAACAGATCCAGGAAGTGAACCGTATCGCGTCGCAAACGACGTACAACGGCACGAACATCCTGAACGGCAACGCAGGCATCGTGTCGTTCCAGGTTGGCGCGAACGTCGGCCAGACGATTTCGCTGGACCTGAGCCAAAGCATGTCGGCTGCGAAGATCGGCGGCGGCCTGGTACAGAAGGGCCAGACGGTCGGCACGGTGACGGGCCTGAGCCTCGACACCGCCGGCGTGTACACGTCGTCGGGCGCGGCGATTACGGCGATCAACGTGCTGTCGGACGGTCAAGGTGGCTACACGTTCACCGACCAGAACGGCGGCGCCATCGCGCAAACCGTTGCTCAGTCCGTGTTCGGCGCAAGCGCAACGACCAGCAACGGCACGGCAGTCGGCAATCTGTCGATTCAAGCGAGCGCAACCAGCACGAGCATGTCGTCGGCGGCGCTCACCGCAATCACGAACGCAGTTGCGCAGATCAACGCCGTCAACAAGCCGGCAACCGTGTCGGGCCTCGACATCAGCACCGTCAGCGGTGCGAACGTCGCGATGGTGTCGATCGACAACGCGCTGCAGACGGTGAACAACGTTCAGGCACAGCTCGGTGCGGCACAAAACCGCTTCACGGCAATTGCCACGGCGCAGCAGGCAGAATCGACCGACCTGTCGTCGGCACAGTCGCAGATCACCGACGCGAACTTCGCGCAGGAAACCGCGAACATGTCGAAGAACCAGGTGCTGCAACAAGCTGGCATCTCGGTGCTCGCACAGGCAAACTCGCTGCCGCAGCAGGTCCTGAAGCTCCTGCAGTAATCGCGTAGCAACCCACGGCCGGGCCCCGCGTAACGCGCGGCCCGGCCGTAGTCACTTGGCGCGCGGGGCCTTGCCCCGCCGTCAGGTCCTTATCCAGAATTTCACGGACTACCCGCCGCACGGAGCACTACGATGTCGACGATCAATCCCGCCGTCACCGCCGCCAACAGCTCGGCCAACAGCGCGCTGCAACAGGCTGCCCAATCGATCATCAGCGGATCGACCGGCAACTCGTCGATGGACGTCAACTCGCTCGTGACGGCGCTCGTCAATGCGAAGACCGCCGGCCAGACCGCCGCGCTCAGCGCGCAGCAGGCCAGCGACAACACCCAGATTTCCGCGTACGGCGCCCTTTCGGCCGCGCTGAGCGCACTCCAGGCCGGCGTCACGACACTGTCGAACGGCTCGCTGCAAAACACCTTCACAGCCACCGCGAGCGGCACCGGCCTGACCGCGACCGCGGGCGCCGGCGCCGTCGCCGGCAGCTATTCGGTCGGCGTCACGCAGATCGCGACGTCGCAGTCGCTGTCGTCGGCCGCGTTCGGTGCGTCGACGGCGCTCGGCACCGGCACGATGACGCTGTCGCTCGGCAGCAAGTCGTTCACGGTCAACGTGGGCAGCAACAACAACACGCTGTCCGGCATCGCCGCCGCGATCAACAACACGACCGGCAACCCGGGCATCGTCGCGTCCGTCGTCAACGGCAGCGACGGCGCGCACCTCGTGCTCAGCTCGACGCCGACCGGCGCGGCGAATGCGATCAGCGTCGCGGTCAGCAACGTGACCGGCGACAACGGCCTCTCCAGCCTCGGCGTCACGTCGACGGCCAGCACGACGGGCGGCCAGTCGTCCATTGCGTCCGCCAACAGCAGCGCCGCCTGGAAGCAAAGCACCGCCGCGCAGGACGCCGCCTTCACGATCAACGGCATCGCCGCGACGAGCGCGAGCAACACCGTGACGGGAGCGATCACCGGCGTCACGCTGAACCTGACCTCGGCCGCCGTCAGCGGCACGCAGCCGCAAACGCTGACGGTCGCCACCGACACGAAGACGCAAGCGTCGGCGATCAACAACTTCGTGACGCTCTACAACACGCTCGTCACGACGATGGGCTCGCTGTCGAGCTTCACGGCCGGCGCGTCGTCGCAAGGCCCGCTGCTCGGCGACTCGACGCTGAACACGATCCGCAACGCACTCGCGTCGGTCGTCGCGGGCGGCGTGAGCAGCAACGGCTCGACGGTCAACCTCGCGTCGATCGGCGTCACGCTGCAGGCCGACGGCACGCTGCAGGTCGACAGCACCGCGCTCAACTCCGCGCTGCAGAACAACCCGACCGGCGTCGCATCTCTGTTCAACTCGACGAACGGGATCGGCCAGCAGCTGACGAAGGACATCACGAACTACACGCAGACGGGCGGGCTGATCGCCGCACGCACGACCGCGCTCAACAACGACCTGAAAAGCGTCGCCACGCAGCAGACCAACCTGTCGAACTACGTCGCGCAGCTGACCAGCCAGTACCAGGCGCAATTCACCGCGCTCAACACGCTGATGGCGACGATGAACAGCAACTCGCAGTACCTGACGCAGCTGTTCGGCGGCACGAACAGTGCCGGCGCGCTGTCGAGCAACAAGAGCTGACCGCCGGCCGGACAGGAGAGCCACGATGGAACAGACCGAACTGATCGCCCAGCTCGACGCGCTCACCGACGCGATCGAACATGCGGCCGCGATGGCCGACTGGATCGAGGCGGCGCGCCTCGTCGACCTGCGCGAGCCGCTCGTTGCGTCGCTCGCGGCCGATCAGCCGCCGGCCGGCATCGCCGCGATCCGCCGGATTCAGGCCAGCAACGCGCGCATCTTCGCCGACGCGCAACGCGCGCAGCAGGAGCTGACCAACGAATACCAGGCGGCGATGGGCCGCGTGCAGGCCGTCGGCCAGTACCAGAGCATCGCGAGCCGTTAAATCGCGCCACGCGGCGCCCGACACGCGCGCGCCGCCAACCTGACAACAAGAACTACGCGCTGATGTGAGGGCGTGCTCGTTCGCCTCCGCCCGCCTCGTGCGGGCGTTTTTTTTGGGGTGCCGCCCGGCCCTGCGGCGGGCCGTTCAATCGGCCAAACTGACCGGGCTTTTACCGTCATCTCGCGGCATCGGCGCAGCGGCGCGCTACCCATAATGGTATCGACCGACTTTCCGCAGATCCCATCATGTTCTCGACCGAACTGCCCGCCTCCGCCGCGCTCACGCCCGAACAGCAGCTTGCGCAAGACATCGCGCTCGTCATGGAGAACGCGCTCGAACGCCAGCGCAGCGGCGCGTTCGACGACGCCCGGGCACTGTACGAGGCCATCCTCGACGCGGTGCCCGCGCATGGGGATGCGCATTACAACCTCGCGGTGCTGCTGGCCGATACGGGCCACGCGGCCGACGCGGTGCCGCATTTCGAAGCCGCCCTCGGCGCTAGCCCGGACAACGGCTACTACTGGGTCAGCTACATTCATGCGCTGCATCGCAGCGGGCAGACGGCCGCCGCGTGGATCGCGGTCGAAATCGCGCAGCAGCGCGGCGTGCACGGGCCTGCGCTGAACGGCCTGATCGCCCAGTTGGCGTCACCCGACATCGTGCTCGCAACTGCAGCGGTCGCGGCCGCCCCAAGCGGCATCGATGCGGCGATCGTCCTGGAAACCGCGGCCGGGCGGAGCGACTCCGGCAAGCCTGCCCGCCGCCCCAATCAGACGCTGCTGCAAAAGCACGCAGCGCTGTTCGACAAGAACAGGCACGCGGAAGCCACCGCGCTTGCGCGAAAACTGGTCAACGACTATCCGGAAGACGGCGCATGCTGGCGCGCGCTTTCCGCCTCGCTTCACCGGGAAGGCCGCTTCGCGGAGATGATCGAGGCCGGCTTGCGCACGGTCGAATTGCTGCCGAACGAAGTCCTCGTGCGCATCCTGCTGGCCGATACGCTGCGGGCGATGAACCGTCTCGCGGAAGCCGACGAGCAGTGCACGCGCCTGTACCAGCTTCAGCCGGATCACCCGGAGGCCATGCGGATTCGCGGTCTCGTGCTGTTCGCGCTGCGCCGCACGGATGAAGCGCTCGCGGCCTGCCGGCGCGCGGTCGAACTCGCGCCCGGGGCCGCCGCGCCGTGCGGCACGCTCGGCTTCGTGCTGCTCGAACTGGGCGCAACGCAGGAAGCGATAGGCTGGCTGAAGCGCGCGATCGAAATCAACCCGACCGACAGCGTCACCCACAGCAGCATGCTGTTCTGTATCGCGCACAGCAGCGAATTCGATCCGCAGGCGCTCGTGGCGGAGCACCGCAAGTTCGGCGAGCGCTACGACAATCAAAAGCGCAAGCGTGCGGCCGTGTTCTCGAACCCGCGCGATCCGGCGCGCAAGCTGCAGGTCGGCTTCGTGTCGGGCGACCTGTACAGCCACGCAGTCGCCTCCTACGCGGTGCCCGTGATCGAGCATCTCGCGGCCGACCCCGGCATTGCGATGCACTTCTATCACAATCACTTCGAGGAAGATCACACGTCCGAGCGCTTCAAGGCCCACGCCACGACCTGGCGCAACGTCACCGGCATGAGCGACTCGGCCTTCCTCGAACGCGTGCGCAACGACCACATCGACATCGTGATCGACCTGTCGGGCCATACCGGCCGCAACCGGCTCGTTGCGCTGGCGCAGCGCGCCGCGCCGGTTCAGGCGTCGTGGATCGGCTATCCGGCCACGACCGGCCTCGCCGCGATGGACTACTACCTGACGGACCGCTTCGTCGCACCGCACGGCGCATTCGACGACCAGTTCATCGAGCAGATCGTGCGGCTGCCCGCGATCGCGCCGTTCATGCCGCCGCCGAACTGCCCGCCCGTCAACGTGCTGCCGGCGCTGCACAACGGCTATACGACGTACGCCAGCTTCAACCGCCTGAACAAGCTGAGCCCGCACGTGATCGAGGTCTGGGCGCGCGTGCTGCACGCGGACCCGACCGCGCGCATGGCGCTCGGCGCGATCGGCAGCGACGGCGACCAGCAGACGCTGACCGAATGGTTCGCGGCCGCCGGCATCGATGCCGGCCGCCTGACGTTCCACCGGCGCTCGAACATTCCCGTCTACATGCAGCAGCATCACGGCGTCGACCTCTGTCTCGACGCGTTCCCCTACACCGGTTCGACGACCACGCTGAACGCGCTGTGGATGGGCGTGCCGACCGTGACGATCCCCGGCGCGACGATGGCCGGGCGCGGCAGCGCGGGCTGGCTGCAGCACGTCGGGCTCGACGCGTACATCGCGACCGACGAGGACGACTTCGTCGCGAGGGCGCTCGCGCTCGGCCGCGACACCGCCGCGCTGCAGGCGCTTCGCGCCGGCCTGCGCGCGCGCTGCGGAGAGTCCGCCGCGTTCCGGCCGGCTGTCGTCGCGGCCGGGCTGTCGTCGGCGCTGCGCACGATGTGGACCCGCTGGTGCGCGGGCGAACCCGCGACCGCATTCGACACGCCGCTGTTCGACGACATGACCACCGCACAGGCCGCGGCAGAGGCCTGAACCTCACGTCAGATCGAGAGAGACCATCATGACCGCCAGCCTGCCCGCGTCGTCCGTCGCGCAACTGCCGCACGAACGCATCTACGTCACGCAGCCGCACCTGCCGCCGCTCGACGAATTCCTGCCGTACCTGGAGAAGATCTGGGAGAGCCGCACGCTGACCAACGGCGGCCCGTTCCACCAGCAGTTCGAGCGCGCGCTGTGCGAGTATCTCGGCGTGCCGCACCTGTCGCTGTTCGCGAACGGCACGCTCGCGCTCGTCACCGCGCTGCAGGCGCTGCGCATCAACGGCGAAGTGATCACGACGCCGTATTCGTTCGTCGCCACCGCGCATTCGCTACTGTGGAACGGCATCAAGCCGGTATTCGTCGACGTCACGCCCGGCACGCTCAACCTGGACCCCGCGCGCATCGAGGCGGCGATCACGCCGCAGACCACCGCGATCATGCCCGTGCACTGCTACGGCAATCCGTGCGACGTCGACGCAATCCAGAAGATCGCCGACAACTACAACCTGCGCGTGATCTATGACGCCGCGCATGCGTTCGGTGTGCAGAACACCACCGGCAGCGTGCTCACCCACGGCGATCTGTCGGTGCTGAGCTTCCACGCGACGAAGGTGTTCAACACGTTCGAAGGCGGCGCGATCATCTGCCCCGACGCGAAGACCAAGCAACGGATCGACCACCTGAAGAACTTCGGTTTCGTCGACGAAGTCACGGTCGTCGCGCCCGGCATCAACGGCAAGATGAGCGAAATCAACGCCGCGTTCGGGATGCTGCAGTTGCAGCACATCGACGGCGCACTCGCGCGCCGCCGCGAAATCGACACGCTGTACCGCACGCTGCTCGCCGACGTGCGCGGCATCCGCTGCGTGCCGCTCGGCGGCCAGACCGTCGCGAACCATGCGTATTTCGCGATCCTCGTCGACGAAGACTATCCGCTCGATCGCGACGGGCTGTACCGGAAGCTGCGCGACTACGACGTGTACGCGCGCCGCTACTTCCATCCGCTGATTTCGGAATTCCCGATGTACCGCGGGCTGCCGTCCGCCAACCGCGACAACCTGCCCGTCGCGACCGAGGCCGCGCGCAAGGTGCTGTGCCTGCCGATCTACCCGGCGCTCACCGACGACATGGTCCGCCGTATCGTCGAGCTGATCGCGCGCTGACGCGCGACGCCTACAGGTAACGCTCGCCGGCCGCGCGCGCGCGGATCCGGCGGGCCGGGTTGCCGTACACGACGGTGTACGGCTCGACGTCGTGCAGCACGACCGCACCCGCGCCCACGACGCCGTGCTCGCCCACCGCGATCCGGTGCCGCAGCATCGCGCCGAGGCCGATCGCCGCGCCGCGGCCGATCCGGCAGTTGCCGCCCGTGACGACGCCTGGCGCGAGGCTAGAAAAATCCTCCATCGTGCCGTCGTGATCGAGCGACGCGTTCGTGTTGACGATGCACCCGTTGCCGATCGCGCAGCACGGATTGATCACCGCGCCGGCCATCACGACCGTACCCGCACCGATCGTCGACGCCTTGCCGATGCGTGCGGCCGGATGCACCGCCGACACGCACGGCAGGCCCGGCACGAGCGCCGCGAGAGCGGCCGTCACGTTCTCGCGCGCGTGGTTGTCGCCGATGGCGACCAGCAGCCCGGCGATGCCGTGCGCACCGACCAGATCCGGCAGGTCGCGTTCGGCGCCCAGTACCGCGTAGCCGAGGGTCTCCTCGCCGCGGGGCCGGAACGAATCGATCAGCCCGGCGATCCGGTACCGGCCAGCCTGTTCGACGATGTCGATCACGACCTTGGCGTGACCGGACGAGCCGACGATGACGATGTTTTCCACAAGGGCCTCGATTGATCTGAAAGCAGGGGCGGCCTTGCCGCGTTCCCCGCAGTATGCCGCGTCGCCGCACTCGCGCGGCGCGCGCCGTCACGTCAGACGACCTGCGCCGTCTCGTCCGCCGTCACGCGACCCGCTGCGAAATGCGCGGCAAACGCCGCACGCACGCGCTCGGCCATCTGGATCCAGCTTTCGTCGCGCCCGCGCCGGAACAGCCGCACCGTGCCCGGATACCACGGCGAATCGTCGCGGCCGTGCATCCAGCGCCAGTCCACGTCCTGATTCGGCAGCAGCACCCAGCAAGGCTTGCCGAGCGACGCGGCCAGATGCGCGGTGGACGTGTCGACGCACACCACGAGATCGAGTTGCGCGACGATCGCGGCCGTATCCGCGAAATCGTCGAGCTCCGAGCCCAGGTGCAGCAGCGGGAGGCCGCCTGGCGGCTGACGCGCCTCGTCCTCGCCCTGCCCTTTCTGCAGGCTCACGAAATTCACACCCGGCACGCTCCATAGCGGCGTCAGCAACGCAAGCGACGGCAGCGAGCGGTGCGCGTCGTTGTGATGCTTCGGGTTGCCTTTCCACACGAGGCCGACGCGCGGGCCGGCCGGCAATACATCGAGGCGTGCGCGCCAGCGCGCGACGCTGGCCGGATCGGGCGCGAGCCGCACCGGCGGCGGGATCGTGTCGAGTGTCGTGCCCGTGTGCATCGGCGCGCTCAGCAGGCTCGTCCAGTAATCGAACTGCGCGGCTTGCGCCATCGCCGTCTCGTGATCCAGCACCGCGTCGACGCCGTCGACCGTCGCCATCAGCCGATGCAGCGCGGGCTGACCCGCGAACACCACGCGCGCCGCGTGCCGCGCCCGAAAGTCCGCGAAATAGCGGCTGAACTGCAGCATGTCGCCCAGGCCGTCTTCCTGCCAGACGAGCAGCGTCTTGCCGGCGAGCGGCTCGCCCTGCCACTGCGCGCACCGCAGCACCTCGCGGGTCCGGCGGTGCACGAACGCCGTTTGTTCGTAGCGCGATTCGTAGCGCCGCCAGCCTTCTTCGAACCGGCCCAGGCCGAGCAACAGCGTCGCCAGGCCGAAACGCGCATCGCCATAGTCCGCACGCAGTTCGAGCGCGCGGCGGTACGCGCGTTCGGCGTCGTCGTGGCGGCCGGCATGCGCGAACGTGGTGCCGAGGTTGTAGTGCACTTCGGCCATGTCCGGAGCGAGCGACAGCGCGTCGGCGAACACGGCCATCGCTTCGTCGTGGCGCCCCTGCGCGCGCAGGACGCAGCCGAGATTGTTGTGCGGCTGAGGCAGGCCGGGACGGCAACGGATCGCGTCGCGATAGGCCGCTTCGGCTTCCGGCAGGCGATCGAGGTTCTGCAGCGCGACGCCGAGGTTGTAGTGCGCCTCCGGGTGATCCGGGCACAGCACGAGCGCCTGGCGGCTGGCGGCTTCCGCTTCCGGCAACCGCTGCATGTCGACGAGGATCGCGCCGAGATTGGCGTGCGCGAGCACGAAGTCCGCTCGCACGGTAATCGCGAGCCGGTAGGCGAGTTCCGCTTCGGCGTGGCGGCCCAGCACACGCAACAGGTTGCCGAGATCGGTCAGCACGTCGGCCGACTGCGGCTCGATCAGCAGCGCCTGCCCGAATGCCTGTTCCGCTTCATCGAGCCGGCCGAGCGCTTCGAGCACCTTGCCGAACCGGTGATGGTGCGACGCCCGCAACGGCGTGACGGACGCGAGCTGCCGGCGCAGGAGTGCCTCGGCATCGGGCAGGCGCCCTTGCGACACGAGCAGCGCGCCGAGGCCGTCGCAGGCCGGCTCGAACGCCGGCATCGCGTCGATCGCGCGCCGCCACCATGCTTCCGCGTCGGCCAGCCGGTTCAGGCCGAGCGCGCAGACGGCCGCGATGTGCAGCGCCGCGACTGCCAGCGCCGGCCGGTCGAGCAGAGGCGCGACGAGCGACAGTGCGTCGGCGAACTGTCCGTTCTGGCACAGGGTCGCCGCGTGTTGAACCAGCGCGGATTCGTCGGAAGCAGGGGTCATGTCATGCGGCGCCGCGCGGCGCGCGGCGCGAACGGACGGTCAGACGGACGCCGGCACGGCGGCCGGTTGGCCCGGCTGGCTGACGGCCAGGTCCCTGGCTTCCTGGAGCGCTGCGAGCGTGTCGAGTGCGCGCCCTTCGTCGGCGGTGAGATCGACCAGAAATGCGTCGTTGTTCTGCTTGATCCAGTCGAGGGGCATGTCCCACCACGCGAGCTGCAGCAGTCGTTCGCGCACTTTTTCCGTGAAGCGGAAGCGAATCAGACGGGCCGGTGAACCGGCATAAATGCCGTACGCCTCGGTGCGGAAATTGGGCGGGATGACGGCCCGCGCGCCGATCACGCATCCGCTCTCGATCTGGCTGCCACCGAGAAACAGCGCTTCGTCGCCGATCCAGACGTCGTTGTGGATCACGGTGTCCGCGTATTGCGGCATCGGCGGATTCTCGAGGCCGTTACCGTAGAGGCTGAGCAGGCTCGTGGAAATGGTCCGGATCTCGTGCTGGCCATTCAACAGGAACCTCAGACGCATTCCGCCAGCCACGTGCTTGCCGATCACGAGTTTCTGAACGTCCCGATCGTACTTTGCGATCGAACCCACACCGATCGACGAGCACCGGCCGATATGACACGTCCCCATCGGCGCCTCTTCATCGACCCAGTTGCGGAAAAAATTGTTCGGAATCGCCGAAAAGGCGCCATCCCGGTAGCCGAGCACGATGAAATGCTTCGCCCACGGATGGTCAGGCAGCACGCCAATACAATCGTCGGAGGTCGTAACGTTCATTCGCAGTCGCAAGTGTGCCGGTGCGGCGGCTCGATGCCGGGCCGCTCGAAACGGCGGTGGAAAACGTCGCGGCACATCGGCCACGAGCATGGACGATGCAGTATAGAAAGCCGGCGACGGTAGCCGACATCGAATAAGAACGGCGTTCTGGCTTCTGTTCCGGAGATAGGGACTGGTGGGGTCTCGCGTGCCCACGGCTTGACGTACCACGCGTCGATGAGGAATTGCCGGCAGCGGCCGGCGCGCGAATCATTTCGCGCTCGAGCGTTGGCGCCCGATTTTCCTTCGTGATGCTCACACGTCGGCAGAGTCGCCGCTTCGATCCGGCCAGCCGGTTCCGTCACGGGAGCCGGCCGCAGTGGCGATGTGGCTACGTGCTGCCGCGGCCTTCACCAACGACGCGCCCCTCACTCTCCATCACCGCCCTCGCGCTCAATTACTCGACGAACACCCACCGCAACTACTCGAACTGCACGAGCTGGAACTGCACGAACTCGACGAACTGCAGCTCGACGACGAGCAACTGCTGTCCGATGCATCGAACGCACTGCCGCTACCCGCTTTCAGCGCGGCGAGCGACGACATCCGCGACGCGGTCTGCACGGTTTGCGAATACACCGACCAAGCGGTGCCGGCCAGCGCACCCGCACCGAACAGCGCGGCAGTCCACAGCAACGGGTCCGTGTCGTCGCGTTCGCGGTCCTGCGCCTGCTGCGCTGCGTGCGCATTGGGTTGCGAGGGTTGCGAGGGTTGCGGGCGCTGCGGATTTCGCGCGGCACGCGGATCGTGCGCGATCCGGCGCGCAAGCAGCGCGGCCCGCCCGGCAGCCGTCGCCCCACCGCGCCCGAAACCGGTCAGCCGCCGCACGACGATCCGGTACGCGACCGCGAACACCACCATGCAGACCGCGAGCAGCAACACGGGCCGCCCGCGGCTTAGGCCGATCGCGAGTTTGGCGGCCCCCGTGCCCAGTACGATCAGCACGATCGCACGCGCGGCCAGGCGCGACGCGCGCATCTCGCCGGGTGCCCACAGCCAGCCTTGTGCGCGCATTCCGTCGACGACCTCCTGCGCATACCCGGCGAGTCGCTTGCGAAACACGTCGTAGCTCACGGTGCCGGACGGCTGCTCCTTGAGCCACGCGCAGTGGTCGTCATGGCGCCCCGCACGCTCCATGTCGGCGATCTGCACGCAGCCACCCTGCCCGGGGGCGGTCCACAGGTCGACCGCACCCGCCTGCGCGAGCGACATCGTCACGACCTCGGCGACCCGTGCTTCGCCGCCGGTGAGATAGGCGACTTCGTCGGTGCTCAGGTCGGCCGACGCCTTGCGCGTACGCCCGCCCCAGCGTCGACAGCGGAACTCGATCGCCTGAAGCACGACGATCAACAACAACGCGACGACGCACGCAGGCACATAGAACGCGAGAAACTGCGGCCCCGCGTAGTTCAGCACGTTGAAGTCCTGCGCCGATGCGCAGGTCGCCGCGACGCTCGCGGCGGCGGCCGGCCACGCGAGTTTCGGCAGCCGGTCGCGCCAGGTTCTGCGCGACTGCACGGCGGCCGGCGAATTCGCGTCCCCCGCCCCGTTCGCGGCCGACGGTTCCGGGAGCGGCGATCCGGATGCGGCACGCAAGTCGGCAGGCCGCGGCCAGATCGACTCCGGCGGCTCGCAGCCGAACAGCCGGCGATAGCTGTCCAGCGTGTCGCGATAACGCTGCGCGTACACGGCGGCCTCGTCCGGCGCGCCCGTGCCGGGCATGTGATGCAGCCGCGCGCGCAGCACGCCGGCGCAGAAGACGTCCCAGTATTCGAGCGTGTATTGCAGGTGGAAATGCCATGCGGCATCGACCGCGACCGACGGCGTGACCGGGTGTCCGGCCGCCTGCGCGAGAAACGCGAAGCGCTTGTATTCGTCGATCACGGCCAGCGCGTGCGCATGCGACCAGCCTTCGGCTTCGGCAAGACGCCGGCTGTACGGCAGCGGCGCGTTCGGGTCGTCAGGGGAATACGCGTGCAGACGCGCGAGCAACGCGTGCTGCGCATCGGTCAGCGCGCGGGCATCGACTGCGGTCGAGGTAGACGGAATGGCAGCCATCGGGAGTCGGCGCGATGCGCGGACGGCCGCCGCGATCGACGCTTGGAGTTGTCGTTGCCGGGGATTCTCGCACATCGGCGAGGCGGCGCGACGGCGTGCCGGCCGCCTGCATCCGGGGCCGCTCGCCGCGCTGCGCCACGGGTCGGAAAGTCAGAAATCGAGCTGCGCGATCGTGATGTCGAGCGCGGCCGCGACCTTCTTGCGCATCGACTTGCGCAGCTTCCCGCGCTTTTCCTGTTTGGCGTAGTCCGAGCGACTGATGCCGATCCGCCGCGCGACCTCGGCCCGCGTCAGGCCGAGATGCTCACGCCACGCACGCGCGGGCGAGCTTCCGTCGAACACGACGCGCGTCACGAGCTCGTGCGGAATCAGGTCGCGTGCGGCGCACCGCTGCGCGACATAGTCCGCGTACGGAATCACGACGAAGGCTGGCGCGCCGTCCGGGCCGTTGATGATCTGGACTGGGAGGGATTTGCTCATGCGGGGATCGCGCCGCCGGCTTCTGGGCGGCTGTTCGTCGTTTCGGTCGACATGCTCAATCGGTGTTTCAGGCTGGCTTCGGGTGCGTCGAACGACATCGGTGCAAGGTTTCGCCCGGTCGGACGCGTGCGTTCGGAAACCGCCACGCTGATGGCAGGCCGAAATATTACTGCAAGCGGAGAAATGGTGATGCGGATGAGACGGCGAAACCGCCGAACGCCTGAACAGGCATGTTTTGGCGCGCCCGGCTGGGATCGAACCAGCAACCCCTGCCTTCGGAGCTTTACCGGCACACCAAGAGCCTTTAAAAATCAATGCCTTGCACGACTCGCAATCAGCAAAACCAAGGCTAATCAAGGTCAATCAGGGTAATCCAAGCTCACCAAACTGTAATTTCACTGTACAGGATCTGCGCAACCTCCTACCCGAGATAGGCAAGGTCACAACGCGAGCTTTGGCGGCCCATACACACCATAATTCGGCCCCGCACCGCTCACTGGCACAGACACTTTGTAGCCGGAGACGAAGTGCCCCATGATGTATTTTCCACTTCCTCCGATGGAGGCATCGATTGCAAATGGAGCGAACGCAACAATCGGCACATAGGACGAACTCGAACTGTTCGTGACGACAGGCATTAATACCGTCACGCCTACCGGAACTGAACCGTAAAGCGCCGCCTTTGCACCTGGGGCGAGGTAAATGCTTTCTCCGATGCTGAGCTGGGTCGGATTACCCGATTGCATTAGGCCCGCGAGTGTTGGTACGTCGTTCGCGTTACTGAGGAATGATGTCCAGGTACCAGCTGTGCACGACGAGCCATATACTTGCCCGTTCGTGATGGTGAGTTCGTACGGTATGTTCGTCAGCGGGTAATAAAGTGGCTGATTCGTTGTCGAATTCCAATACTGATCAAATACGCATTGGTCCAGCGCTATTGGAAACACCCCGCCCGCGCCGATTGACCCCGGCGACGTCACGACTGCAACCGCGGTGGCGCTGCCTGACGTACTCGCGACTCCAAGCAGGCCACCCAGCAACAGGGGAATATTGCCGCCGTTCACATGGGTTGAGCGCGACACCGTGACCTGTACAGCGGGTACGTCGTATGTACCTGGTGCAATTGTGGTCGACTGCATTCCATAGGGCGTTCGCGTCAAATTCCAATAGCCGGCCGTAACCGCGCCGGTCGATAGCTGAACTCCTGCCGCCGCGTTGAGCGCAACGGCTTGGTTCGCTGCGGCGGCCGCCTGCGACCAGTTCAGTGCCGTCCCACCGGACGTCAAGACTCTGGCGCCCGCGAGCGCGGCGGCATCGGCCGCGTTCTGCAACTGGTTGCGGACAACTGCAACCCAAGCAATGTCGATGGCCAAGGCGCCAAACATCAGCAGCGGAATCAAGAACAGCAGGAAGAAAAGCGCAACGGCCCCCCGCTCTCGCTCGCCCGACACTTGGCATCGGTCGAGACAAGATACCTTGCTGGCCCAGGACGGGACACATCGCATAAGTCGCAGCTCCCATTTTCCTCAAACGCATCGACAACAATATTACAAAACACTGAGACTGCATAACGAAGGCGCATAAAAGTGCATAGAAGAAGCGCCACGCCGACCACGCTAGGCAGCCCCCAGCGCTGGGCGCATGAGCGCACAAAAGGCGTTCATTTTTGCGAGCAGGTGGGGCGGGGTCACAACTGCGCGCGCCGCTTACGGTTGCCCCCTGGCGGGCGGCCGAGCCGGCCGGCATGAGCAGGGAGATAGATCAAAAAGCCCGCCCTGGATTTGCCTCGGGAACGGAGGAATGTCGACGGTCACCCTTCGGGCTCTTCGGCGTTTCAGATCTGAATCTTCCGGGCCTATCTTTCCCCTTCCAACGTGCATTGGGCGGTAGTGCGGCGCGCAGTCGACGCGAAATTAGTGTTTCACAGTACAAGCCTGAAACATTTTCGATGCCACCCCATTTTTTTGGGTCCGTCGCGCAATCAAGCGCCTCATGCAGCAAGCGAGGGCGGCATATGGTGCGCGTTTTGCTTAGTCGCTGACCAAGTGCGGGCATGTATTGGGACACAGCACGTTGGGCTCGTGCAATCGGATGGCGCGCTCCAACTGTGCATTCAAAGCGACGAATCAATGCACTGGTGGCGATCTGGTCAGCGGACGCCGCAAGCCACAAAGGCTTGGCTTAACGGGGAAAAATAATGACGAATCGGAAAAACTGGCAGAGGCAACGAGGCGTTGCCGTTGTGGAATTTGCACTGGTACTTCCCGTGCTGCTGTTGATTCTGTTCGGCATTATCGAGTTCGGACTTGTGATGTTCGACCAAGCTGTCATCACAAACGCAAGCCGTGAAGGTGCTCGAGCAGGAATTGTTCTCAAAACCCCTAAGGCGACGACAACTGACATCCAGAACGTCGCACTCAACTACTGCCAAAGCCATCTCATCAGCTTGGGCAGCACGTCAACCCCAACGGTCTCCGTGCCGTCTGGCCAAGGTGGAAGCTTCGGCACCCCCCTTACTGTCACCGTCACGTACAAATTTACTGGACTGGCTCTAGGTTCATGGATTGGTCCGCTCAGCAAGCTGCTGACGTTGACGGCTACGACCGTCATGAACAATGAATGAGGAGCCGGTCATGGATCGCACTCGCTCACAATCGGTAGACCTACCTTGCTCGCCCAAACAGTCGATGTACGCCCGTGGTTCAAAGAGTCGTCGGAATCAGAGAGGTGCGGTAGCAATAACGGTCGCTCTCTTGATGTTGATACTGCTTGGTTTTGCCGCACTCGCAATCGACGTCGGCTATCTTTTTGTTGTCCGGAATGAACTGCAAAACGCAGCCGATGCTGCCGCGCTGGCCGGTGCGCCATGCATCTACCCGCGAGCGCAATGCAGCAACACAAAAGCCGCAGTTCCGGATTGGGCAACGGCCCAAGCACAGGCCGTGCTGGGTGTCTCGTTAAATAAGTCGTCGAATAAAACGCTGACAGGATATACGTCCGATGTGTCGTACGGTTACTGGGACGTTACAGGTAGCGTCAAGGGCCTTCAAACGTCGATGCCATCATCGCCGGCCGTTGGCAAGCCTGCAGTGCAGGTGATTGTCAGCCGCTCTGGAACGAAGAATGGCGGCGGCGTCCCTTCGTTTCTAGCAAGGCTCTGGGGCTTCCAGTCTGTACCCGAGAACGCCGTGGCTGTCGCGGTCGTTTCGGAGCCCGGAAACGTTGGCTCCGGTGCGCTATTCCCGGTTGCGCTGACGAAGTGCATGTATGACCAGTACTGGGATTCGTCGAACGGAAAGCCCAAAGTCGCAACATCCACAACGCCGCCTGGCTCGGGGCAACCAAACCAAACGGTCGGACAGCCGTACACCTTTTATGTGACCTCGTCCTACCACGCTGGCCCGTGCGAGGCGGGTCAATGGACGACTTTCGATACAACCGCCAACGATGTGCCGACCGTGCGCAACTTGATATCCAACGGTAACCCAGACCCGTCATCAATTGGATCGCCAAGTGGTGTTTGCTCCACACCAGACGCAACATGCACCTATATCCAACCTGGCACGAAGACAACGCTGTACACATCCGTCAACGACTGTAGCGCGGCTGGCAACAAAGCCTGCGAGTATGTCCTGGTTCCGATTGTCCAGGATCTCGCGACCACGTCCTACGAGCGAATCCTTGCATTTGCGTGTGTACACATTGATCAAGCAGTTGGCGGAAGCGGGAAATACATTCAAATGGAGATGAGCAACAATCCGGACAAATGCCAAGCATCCGGGGCAGGTGGCGTCGGGCCGTACTATGGCGCGCTCACACCTGCGCGATTGGTGGAATGACGGGAAGGAGATCTTGGATATGCCGATCGATCCGGGAGACTATGAGCGTCTGCTTTACGGCGCCCCTTCAAAGAAGGTTCGAAGGTCGAGAAATATTCGGTGGTTGATTGCATTGATCGCCGTGGCGATTATCGATTTCGCACTGTTGGCGGTAGATCTAGCATCACGTAACACGAGCGTCGAAAACGCGAACAGAAGTGGAGTCCGCTCCAATGCGGTCCTTCGTGTGCCGACATTGCGAACGCGCGACACATCATTCGAGGCCCGACGATTGGTGCGCACGAAATTGTGAATTAAGCGTTTCTGAAGGTTGTGTAGTTGGCCCGCGGGAGCAATTGGTTTCCCGTGTTGGGCCGTGCTCCGGAGGGGGTACGGGGCACGGCTCTCTTTTTACCTTTGACCGAACCTTATGGGCCAGAGCAGCAGTGACAGCGACATTGTGGATAGTACGCATACGGGGGTAAATATGTGTGATCGTTACGCTGGAATTGAACGAGACCTAGTGCATATACAAAATGCCCTGCAAATCCTTTCGAAGAACCGCGATGAATTTCCGCTGGGGAAGTCGATTCGCGACCCCGCATATTGGCAGGCGCGCATTGAGTCGATTCGCGCTGAGGCCGACCGCTACAACTACTGTGATCTGCGAAATCGGTCTGATAAGCTGCTCATCGAGATTTCGAAGCTGCAGTATTGGACCGCTCGACTTCGCGACACGGATGTTGGTGCGGTCCCTGCCTCGCGAAGATCTCCCCCTCCGCAGAAAGTGGTGTCGCCTAAGGACAAGCGCGACACGCGCCGACCATCCGTAGCGCACTGCAACTCTATTCCGCGAACGAAATGACCCTCCCAGGCCCGACCGGTCGGCCATGGCGCCCTGCATGAACCGGTGATCGCAGCAAACAGCCTACGACGGCCGTACGGTTGCACGATTTCGTCACGCATCAAAACGCACGATTTCCGGGCACCACTAATCGCCCGAACCCCCTCGCCCCAAGGAGGCGCGACTGTTCAAACGCTTCGAACCACAACATGCTTCCGCGCGACGGCGCGCACAGCGAAAGCGCGAGCCTGCATAACCAAGGTGCATAAAAGTGCATAGAAGAATCGGGCCAACGGTCGCCGCGCAGCCCGCGCCGAGCGGCCCCGAGCACCTGGCGCATGGGTGCATAAAAACCGTTCATTTTTGCGGGCAGGTGGGGCGGGGTCACAACTGTGCGCGACGACGCATCGATTCGCATCGTCGCGCATCAAAACGCATGATTTCCGCGCACTGGAAAACGCCCGCAACCCCACACCACAAGGGCCGCCGAGCCTAGTAGCCGGGTGCATTAGAACCACCCTGCCAAGCGAAGCCCGCAGGCGGGGAGGGGACCGCGCAGCGGCCGGCGCGGCGCGGGTCTCCCTGCCCCCTCCCCACCCCGCTGGACACCCTGCACGGCCGCACGACAGCCTCGCTGCGGCCCTCGTCGGACGGCGTCCGACCCTAACGCACCCCGCACGGACCAACCCGCTGTAGCGCCTCTGATCGCGCCCGCCTCAGACGCAAAAAAGGGCCGCGCCCGGCTGCCCGGTGCGCGGCCCTGCCGCATGACTTCGAATCGCTGGATGCGCTACGCGGTCGCCAGCGCTGGCGGAATCTCGTAATCGTCGAACAACACGACCTCTTCGCCGAGCCAGTCGTTCAGCTCGGCGAAGCGGGCCTGCAGCGGCTTGATTTCGTTCCGGCCGAACACGCGCGCCGCGGTGTCCGGCGTGCCGAACCCGCCCGAGTTGCTCGGCACGATGCCGAGCAGTTGCGGCGGCACGCGATGCGCGGCGAGCAGGTCGTCGCGCGTCACGTTCTTGATGTTGAAGAACTCGTCCTTCGCCGCGACCTCCGACACGGGGATGAGCTGGATGCCGTCCTTCTTCCCGCCTGGCGCGTACATGAACACGTTGCGGAAATTGCCCGGCCCCTTCGCGTTCTTCAACGCCGTGCGCATGTTGTCGACATCCTCCTGTTTCTGCGCCGCGTCCGTCATGTACAGGATGAAGCCCGCGTGACTGCCGTTTTCGTAGTATTTCCGCCGGAACAGCGTCGACGATTCGTTCAGCCAGGCCGAGTGAAGCGAGCTGAGATATTCGGGCAGGCCGTACACCTCCTGGTTGATGTCCGGTCGCATGAGCTGGAACACGCTGCCCGGCTCGAACTCATGCTTGTCCTGCCAGCCGTTCACGTACACGAAGCCACTGAAATCTGCCTTGCGCCGCGTGTATTTGGCCAGGGCCGGTTCGAGCCGCAGCGTGTCGCCGAGCTGATTGCGGCGGCGTTCCAGGTAGCCATTGCCGAACGTTAGGAAGTCGAGCGCCCACCGTTCGAACGCGTGCCGCGACAGCCATTTGTGCGGCCGGAACGTCGACGCCAGCACGTTCGCCTTGAAGTACAGCGCGGAGCTGTGGTGCGTGCTGGCGCGGAACGATTTCGCCAGGCCGGCGAAGCTGACGGGCGGCTCGAACCAATCTCCATTCGACCAGCATTCGACGTAGTCGAGAATCTCGGCGCGGTTCATGACCGGCGTGGGATCGTCGAAGGTGAAGACCTCGGCGCGCGCCGGCGCGGCGCCGGCGGCGCCCGAATCCGGCGCGGCCGCGAACGTCCGCGGCGCGCGCGATCGGCGCTTGCTCATGAATAGAACTCCGTGAAAGATGAAGAATTGATGCCGCCGCCGGCAAGCGGCTCGCGGTCGATCGCGTGCAGGCAGGCCCACGCTAGATCCGCATGGCCGGTCTCGTCGTTCCGGTCAGCCGTGAACGTCGCCTGTCGACCGCTCGGCGTCATGGTCTGTTTGATGGCCATGAAGGCGGCGGCCAGGTCGGTCCAGCCCGCGTCGAATTGCAGGCGGCCATTGCGGATGACGGATTGCCCTTTCAGCACGAGGCGAGTTTTCACCTCGGGCGAGTAGTTCAAGGCGACGACGGCCGGGTAGAACTTGCGCACGAGCTGATAGACGCCCTGCCCCATGCCGGTCGTGTCGATCGCGATGTAGCCCACGTTGTAGCGCTGCGTGATCTGCTCGATCGCCGCGGCCTGTTCCTCGAAGTCGTTGCCGCGGAACTGCTGACGTTCGAGCACGCGGAAAGCCCCACCCTCGACGCGCGGTGGCGCCACGACCACCAGGCCGGCCGAGTCGCCAGTCAGCGCCGGATCGTAGCCAACCCATACCTCGCGATAGCCAAACGGGCGCAGCAGCAGCGGCGAGAAGTCGCTGGCCCATTCCTCCCACGAGTCGACCATGCAGCGTTGCAGCTCGGCCAGCTTGAACACCGACAGCGAATCGTCGATGAACGCGCACATCAGCAGATTGGCGAACTCCTCAGCGCTGTATTCGCGGCGCAGCTCGTCGATGTCGAACAGGTCGCAGCCGCCCGCCATCGCATCAAGAATCGTCACGATCTGGCGCCACTGTGCATCCTCGCCCAGCATGCCGCGCACGAGCGCTTCGTGGCTCGTGTCGATCTGGATGCGATCGCCGGCCGCGCGGCCGCGGTTCGCGTGCGCGCCGCTCCAGAACGCATACGCCTCATGCGTGATGCTCGATGGCGTGCTGAAGTAGGTCTTGCGCCAGCGCTTGTGCATCGCCATGCCCGACGCGACCTTGTTCAGCTCGCGAAACTTCGGAACCCAGAAGTATTCGTCGAAATAGAAATTACCGTGATACGACTGGGCCGTGCGCGCATTCGTACCCAGGAAATACAGAATCGCGCCGTTCGGCAAGATGATCGGATCGCCGGTCAATTCCACGTCGGCCGCGTCGCGCGCGAACTGCGCGATGTACTGTTTGAACACGTGCGCCTGTGCCTTGCTGGCCGACAGGAAAATCTGATTGCGGCCGGTTTCGAGCGCGTCGACGAACGCTTCGCGCGAGAAATACCAGGTCGCGCCGATCTGCCGTGACTTCAGGATGTTGCGCGTGCGTTGATCGCCATTGCGATACCAGACCTTCTGGTAGTCGAATAGCGATTCGCGGAACGCCGCCACGATCCGCTCGTGCTGCTCCTCACTGATCTCGTTGCGCGGCGGCTTGCGTTTCGGCCCGGCATTGCGCGCAGCAATGTTCGGGTTCAGGTCACCTTCCTTCCCCGTCTCCCCGTATTTCTGCACACGCGCGAGCCGCTCGATCTGGCGGCCGAGCAGGTCGATTTCCTTGTAGTCCGCGCCGTCCTTCTTGTCCTTCGCAATCAGGACCATCAGGCGCGTTTCGGCCGCCGCCTCGATGCGCTCGATCGGCGTCGCGTCTTTCCACTTGTCGCGACGGCACCACGACGCCACGGTCGCGGGCTTCAGTTCGAGATGCCGTGCGATCGACGAGATGCGCCAGCCTTGCCAGTAGAGCGAACGCGCGATCTGTCGCACGTTCGCTTCGCGTTGAATTGGATCTGTCGTTTCGAGCATGCGGCAAGCGTAGGGCGACGCGCGCGCGCGATCACGCGGAGCACTACGTACCCGTGCGAGCAACACACGCCGCTCGTTGAGCCGTGGCGCGTGAAGGTCGAACATGAGAACCACATTCACTGACCCACGGTTCGACCTCTATCTATGGCAACCAACAAAACGAAGTTTTTCCGCGTAGCAGTCGAAGGCGCGACTGTCGACGGTCGCGAAATTAAGCGTGAATGGCTCACGCAGATGGCGAAGAACTACAACCGCGAGCTGTACAGCGCACGTCTGAACATTGAACACCTGAAGGGATGGGCGCCGCTCTCTGCCACCAACCCGTTCGGCGCATACGGCGACGTAGTTGCGCTGAAAGCAACCGAGATCGAAGACGGCCCGCTGAAAGGCAAGATGGGGCTGTACGCGCAGCTCGATCCGACCGACGAGCTGGTCGCGCTGTCGAAGAAGCGCCAGAAGGTCTTCACGTCGATCGAAGTCAATCCCGACTTCGCCGACATCGGCGAAGCGTATCTGGTCGGCCTGGCCGCGACCGACGACCCGGCAAGCCTCGGCACCGAAGCACTGCAATTCGCGGCGCGCCGTTCGAACAATCTGTTCTCGGCCGCGTGCGAAACGTCGATCGAGTTCGAAGGCGAACCCGAATCGACGAGCCTGCTGTCCATCGTCAAAGGCATGTTCGCGCGCAATCGCTCGACGGACGATCAACGTGACGCCGACGTGCGCCACGCAGTCGAAGAAATTGCCGGCTTCGCCAGTCAGCAGGGCCGCGACGTCGCCGCGCTGCGCGTTGACCTCACCACCGCGCAGGACGATGCGGCCGCCGCGAAGAAGCGCGCCGACGAGGCGATGGCCGCTGTCGAAGCACTGACTGCGAAGCTGTCGGCCACCGATAACGGCGCACCGCGGCGCCAGCCGTCGACCGGTTCGACCGGCGAGCTCGTGACCGACTGCTGATCCCTTCCACGCTCACACCCCGGAGAACCCAACTCATGAAGAAGGAAACGCGCCAGGCGTATCGAAAGTACGCCGCGCAAATCGCCAAGCTGAACGACACCGACGACGTATCGCAGAAATTCGCCGTCGAGCCGTCCGTCCAGCAAACGCTCGAAACCAAAATGCAGGAATCGAGCGCATTCCTGAAGAGCATCAATATCCTGCCCGTGACCGAGCTGGAAGGCGAAAAGCTCGGCCTGTCGGTATCCGGTCCGATCGCGAGCCGCACCGACACGACGAAGGCCGAACGTCAGCCGATCGACCCGACGGCGCTGGACAGCAACCGCTACCGCTGCGAGAAAACCGACTACGACACGGCCATTACGTACCGCAAGCTCGACGCCTGGGCGAAATTCCCCGACTTCCAGCAACGCATCCGCAATGTGATCCTCTACCAGTCTGCGCTCGACCGGATCATGATCGGCTGGAACGGCGTAAAGGCGGCACTGTCGACGGACAAAGCAGCGAACCCGCTGTTGCAGGACGTGAACATCGGTTGGCTGCAACAGTATCGCGACCGCGCCGGGCATCGCGTGCTGCACGAAGGTGCGAAGGAAGCCGGCAAGGTGCTCGTCGGTAAGGGCGGCGACTACGTGAACCTCGACGCGCTCGTGATGGACATCGTGTCGTCGATGATCGACCCGTGGTTCCAGGAAGACACGGGGCTCGTTGTGATCTGCGGCCGCGAGCTGCTGCACGACAAGTATTTCCCGATCGTCAACACGACGCAGGCACCGACCGAGCAGCTCGCGGCCGACCTGATCGTCAGCCAGAAGCGCATCGGCAACCTGCCGGCCGTGCGTGTGCCGTTCTTCCCGAAGCGGGCGATGATGGTGACGAAGCTGGAGAACCTGTCGATCTACTTCCAGGAAGGTGCGCGCCGTCGCTCGCTGATCGACAACCCGAAGCGCGACCAAATCGAGAACTACGAATCGTCGAACGACGCGTATGTCGTCGAAGACTTCGGTTGCGGCTGCGTCGCGGAAAACATCGAGCTGGTGGCGGCATGACGATCAACACGCCCGCTCGCGCGCACTTCGCGCGTGTGTCGGCCGCCCGCGCGGCGGCCGCGACGGCGCCCGGTCAGACGATGGCCGGTGCGACGCCCTACGAGCTGATGCTCGCGAAGCTCGCGGCCGACCGCCGCGCCCTGAAGGGCGTGCAGTCGGTCGCCCGCAAGGTCGAACTGAAGCGGAAGTTGCTGCCGGAGTACGCCGACTACGTGGCGGGCGTGTTGAACGGCGGCCGCGGCGCCCAGGACGACGTACTCGTGACGATCATGGTCTGGCGCATCGACGCCGGCGACTACGACGGTGCGCTCGCGATCGCCGCGTACGCGCTCACGCACGGCCTCGCGCTACCCGACCAGTTCGAACGGTCGCTCGCCTCCGTCGTCGCCGAGCAGTTCGCCGATGCCGCGCTGGCCGCGTTTCTTGAGCGCAGTACGTTCGACGCCGCCAGCCTAGAGCTGGTCGACGAGCTGACGGCCGACGCAGACATGCACGACCAGGTACGCGCAAAGCTCTGCAAGGCGCTTGGCTATGCCGTACAGGACGCCGACCCGCCGCGCGCTCTCGACTATCTGCGCCGCGCGCTGTCGTTGAACGATCGCGTCGGCGTGAAAAAAGACATCGATCGGCTCTCGAAGCTGATCGAAGCCTCGGGCCGTCAGGGCGACGGAACCGAAGGCACGTAAAGAGCCCAACCCCGGCATGGCGGCACCGAAGGCACGGCCCAACGCCTGACGGACACAGGCCCTGACCTTCGGTCCACCGCCATCACTCCCCGAATCGACCATGAACAGTTTCGTTGCCACTGCTGCGCCTGCCGTCGCGGCGTCGCCGATCGACGGCACGCTGACGAACGACGGCTTCTTCCCGGACATCGACCTGTCGGCGCTGCGCGACGCGATGCGCCTGGACGGCACCGTGACGCGCGAACGCCTGCGCCACGCCGCGCGCGACGCCATGCTGACCGTGAACGACGAGCTGGCCGCGTGGCGCGCCCGACAGCGGGCAGCGGGCGCGGGTTCGCTTGCCGACGTGCCGGCCGAGCGGGTCGACGGCGAATCCGTGCACGTGTTCCGTTACCGGCGCGCGGTCTACCACCTGGCGCACGCGGATGTGACGGAGAAATACCGCGGCTTCGACTCGACGAAGAGCGGAGGCCAGGTGGCGGCCGAGCTGGCCGTGACCGCCGACGAGTCGCGCCGCAACGCACGGTGGGCCATCAGCGACATCCTGGGCGTCGCGCGCTCGACGGTTGAGCTGATCTGATGAAGGTCGCCACGCTTCAGGGTGAAACGCTCGACGCCCTTTGCTGGCGGCACTACGCCAGCACGGCCGGCACCGTCGAAGCGGTCCTGGAAGCCAATCCCGGCCTCGCCGAGCTGGGCGTCGTGCTGCCGATGGGAACCGTCGTCGACATGCCCGAGCTGAACACGATCGAGCAGACGAAGCCCCTCCTGCAACTGTTTGACTGACCTGGAATTGTCCGAATGGCTGAACCGAACACCACTACCGCCGCAGCGCTTGCCGCCGCGATCGGCCTGGCCGGCATCGCGCCGGGCATCGACGGCGATGCGCTGATCGGCGCGTTCGCGGGCGCCGCGCTCGTCGTCGTCACCTCGAAAGACCTCGGCATCGGCCGGCGCGCCGCATACATGCTCATCTCGCTCGTGATGGGCTATCTGGCCGCGCCGGAAATCAACCACCTTGTGCCGGTCCGCTCATCGGGCGTCGCCGCGTTCTTCGCCGCCGCGCTCGTCATCACGGTCACGCTGACGCTGATGGAGCGCGTGAAGGACATCGACTTCGGCGCGCTGATCCGCAGGGGGAAATGACATGCACCTGTCGTTTGCCCTGGTCGCGCTCGCCGCGCACCTCGCCGTCATCCTGCGCGTACTGACCTACCGGAAGAACGGCGCGCGGCACCGTTCGCACGTTGCCTGGACGGCTTGGTTGATCGTCGCGATTTCCGGCGGCTCGGCAATCGAGCTGCTCATCCACCCGAAGCCGGTCGGCTTCTTCCAGGCCGTGCAGGCCGTGATGCTGGCCATGTTCGTCTACCTCGCGCGCGGGAACGTCGCGCGCCTTCTCCGGAGCACCGAATCATGAATATTCTCCGCTTCAACGACCGCGGCGCCGAAGTCGGCCTGCTGCAGCAACGTCTCCTACGTGCCGGCTACGCGCTCGACGTGTCCCACCTGTACGACGAAGCGACCGAGCAGGCCGTTAAGGCGCTCCAGGCCGCCGCCGGGATCGTCGTCGACGGCCTCGCCGGCCCGAACACGTATGCCGTGCTGTCGGCCGGCCAGCGCGACCGCAAACACCTGACCGAAGCGGACATCGCGCGCGCCGCGGACAAGCTCGGCGTGTCGCCCGCGTGCGTGCGCGCTGTCAACGAAGTCGAATCGCGCGGCTCGGGCTTCCTGGCGGACGGACGGCCCGTGATCCTGTTCGAGCGGCATGTTATGTATCGGCAGCTCGTCGACAGCATCGGCGCGAACGACGCCGTCCACTACTCGCTCCTGTTCTCGAACGTCGTCAACCAGAAGCCGGGAGGCTACCAGGGCGGCAGCGCCGAATACGTGCGACTCGATACTGCCGCGCGAATCCACGCGGCGTCGGCTTACGAATCGGCGAGCTGGGGCGCGTTCCAGGTGATGGGCTACCACTGGAAGCGCCTCGGCTACGCGAGCATCGACGAGTTCGTCGCGCGGATGGAAACGAGCGAAGGCGACCAGCTCGACGGGTTCGTGCGCTTCGTCGCGGCCGACTCGTCGCTGCTGTCCGCCCTGAAGAACCGGAAGTGGGCCGCGTTCGCGAAGGGCTACAACGGCCCGGACTATGCCCGCAACCTCTACGACGCGAAGCTCGCCCAGGCGTACGAACGCTACGCCGGCACGAAGGCGGCCGCGTGACCGTGCCGAGCCTTCGGTTCTGGCTGGCGCTCGCTGCTCTCGTCGCGGCGGTCGCCGGCGCGCAATATGTGCGCGCGCTGCAGGGCCGCCTCGCCACAGCACAGGATGCCGTGCGCCAGGCGAAACAGGACGTAGGCGCGCGCGACGCGATCATCGGCCGGCTGCTCACGGATGCCCGCGAGAAAGACGAGCAGCGCGCGCAGCTCGACCGCACACGCGGCACCGTCGACGCGACGCTCGCCGCGTATCAATCGCAACTTCGGAGACTCATCGATGAGAACGAAGCCGTTCGCACGTGGGCTGCTGCTCGCCTGCCTGACGATGTTGTGCGCCTGCACAGCAGCCCCGCCCTCGCCGGCGCCGACGATTACGCTCAACGCGTGCGCAGCGGTGACGCGCTGCACCCTGCCCGCGACGCATCCGCAGACGAACGGTGATCTGAGCGACGCGCTGACCGTCGCGCGCGCGGCATGGGCGCGCTGTGCGGCCGAAGTCGACATGATTGCCGCGTGCCAGGCGCGCAGTCAGACGAACCCGCAGACGGCCGCCCATGATTAAACCGAACAGCCTGCGCGCCGCGCTCGTCGCGGCGCTCCCTCAACTCACCGCAGCACCCGACCTGCTCGTCGTCTTCATCAACGACGGCCACATTGTCGCGACCGGCACACGCACGCCATCGTTCGAATACCGGTACGAGTGCGAGATTCTCATCCGCGACTTCATCGGCAGCGCCGACGATGTGATGATCGCGGTCGTCGAATGGGCGCGCGCGAACCAGCCCGACCTCGTGACCAATGCCGACCGGCGCCGCGACGGCATGACGTTCATCGCCGACATCCTCGCGAACGATGCCGTCGACCTCGCGATCAAACTGAAGCTCACGGAAAGCGTTGTGGTCGGTACAGACGAAGGCGGCCGCCGCACGGTCGAACACGTCGACGACGCGGCCGAGCAATGGGTGGCGTGATGGACGACGATCTGCGTGCGCTTGAGAAGTGGGCCGGCGGGCTGCTCGCGAAGCTGGCGCCGGCAGCTCGCCGGCGACTGTTTCGCGAGCTGGGGCGCGATATGCGCCGCGCGCAGCAGTCGCGCGTCGCCGCGCAGCAGAACCCAGACGGCAGCGCGTACGTGCCGCGCAAGATCAAGAAGGGCGGCAAGGGCTTGCGCACCAAGGTCGGCCGCATCAAGCGGCAGGCGATGTTTCGCAAGCTGCGCACCGCCCGCTATCTGAGGATCGATGTCGAGGACACGGGGCTCGCGATCGGCTTCGACGACCGCCTGTCGCGCATCGTGCGCGTTCACCAGGAAGGCCAGAAGGCCCCCGTCGAACCGGGCGGCCCGCTCGCACAGTATCCGGTGCGCGTCGTGCTCGGCTTCAGCTCGGCCGATCGCGAACTCGTGCGCGACCGGCTGCTACGCTACCTCAACCGCTGAATCGTTCACGGCAGCCAGGCGCGTCGACGCGATCGCGTGATACGCCTGGCTCGTCTCACATCCGACCCACTGCAGGCCGGCTTCGCGCGCGGCGACCAGGAACGTCCCGGAACCAGCGAACAGGTCACACACGACGCCGCCATCCGGCACCAGGCGCACCACATCGCGCGCCAGCTCGATCGGCTTTTCAGTGACGTGTTGCTTCGGCAGCGCCAGGCGTGTTGGGAACACGCCTTGCAGGTACACGTCACTTTCGTTCATCGGCCCGCGGCTCGCCCATACGATGAATTCGGCCTGTTGCGCGAATCCACCTCGACGCGGCCGCGTACGACCTGGCGTCTTGTCCCATACGGCGATGCCTCGGAGCGTCAGGCCGGCCGCCTGCACCACGTCCGTCAACGTCGCGAGCTGGCGCCAGTCGATAAAGCAAACGAGCAGCGCGCCGGATTTCATCGCACGGCGGCATTCGGTCAGCCAGGCGTGGCACCAGAACGCCCAGGCGCGTTGATCCATGTTGTCGCCTTCGAAGTCGGTATAGACCGCCTTCGTGTCGCTGTTGATGTACTTCTGGCTCGGCGCGCGCGTTCGTGCGGACAGGTGCAGGCCGCCCGACGCATACGGGGGATCGGTGAATACCAGGTCGACGGACTGATCCGGCAGTGTGCGCGCCAGGGCGAGCGCGTCGACACGATGGAGCTGGTTGAGCATTGGGGTAATGTCGGCCGCGGGCACGGCGTCTGAAATGTGAATCGTCATGGTTCTGAGGCAACGTGAAAGGGACACCCGCGACGTGTGCGAGGCATGTCATCGAGCGAGCAATAACGATTGTCGACGCACGCTTGCTCGCGCACGCGACGAGCATGCTGTACCCGCGAGCACGACATTTGCGTTCGCTCGCGTCACGCGAGGGCGGCCGGCAACATGGTCGGCATGGATGCGAACGAAATTCAACGACAGGCACGCAACGCCGTGCGCAAGGGCTCTATTCTCGATGTCGACCACGGCGCGGGCCTCTGCCGCGTCGCAGTCGGCGAGTCCGACGACGACGGCCTGCAAACCAACTGGATTCCCTGGCTCACCCCTGCGGCCGGCAGCACGCGCGAATGGCTTCCGCCGACGAAGGGCGAGCAGGTCGTGCTGCTCGGCCCGATGGGCGACTTCGCGCAAGCAGTCGCGCTGCGCGGCCTCTACTCGGACGCCGCGCCAGCGCCGGACAACTCCCCGAACACCCACACCCGCGTCTACGCGGACGGCGCGCGCGTCACCTATGACCATGCGGCGCACGCTCTGACGGCCGAGCTGCCGGCCGGCGCGACCGTGCACATCGTCGCGCCGGGCGCGGTGGTCGTGCAGACGAAGGATGCGACGGTACAGGCCGAGCACATTCTGCTCGACGGTGACGCGACCGTGACGAAATCGCTGACCGTGAAAGGCCCGTTCGCGTTCGAATCCGGTATGACCGGCAAGGGCGGCGACGGCGGCGCCGTGATGAAGATCGACGGCAGCGCTGACTTCACCGGCGACGTGCTCGCCAATGGCGTCAGCCTTGTCAATCACCCGCACCAGGCGCAGGGCGAGTTCGCCATTACGTCGAAGCCGATCCGGAGCGGTGCATGAAGGGCATGAACGCTGTCACCGGTCGCGCGATTTCAGGCGTCGACCACCTGTCGCAGTCGGTCGGCCGGATTCTGACGACCCCGCTCGGCTCGTGCATCCAGCGCCGTTCGTTCGGTTCGGAATTGCCCGACCTGATCGACGCACCGACCAATGGCGCGACGCGCATTCGCCTGTATGCGGCCGCCGCGACTGCGCTGATGCGCTGGGAACCGCGTCTGACCGTCACTCGCGTGCAGCTCGTGGCGGATACCGATGAGGCGCTCGCCGGTCAGCAGCTCGTCGACATCGAAGGATGGACCGACGAGCGCGACGAGCCCGTGTCGCTGCGCGTCCCCGTTTTGAACGGAGTCGGCGCATGAGAACGACCCCGATCGACCTGTCGCAACTGCCGGCGCCCGATATCGTCGACCCGCTCGACTTCGAAACGGTCTTTGCTGAACGCAAGGCGCGGCTCATTTCCCTGTACCCGGCCGACCAACGTGCCGAGATCGCCGCGACGCTCGCTCTCGAATCCGAACCGCTGACGCGATCGTTGCAGGAGAACGCTTATCGCGAAGTGCTGCTGCGCCAGCTCATCAACGACAAGGCGCGGAGCATCCTGCTCGCGTATGCACGCGGCACGACGCTCGAACATATCGCCGCCCTCTTCGATGTAGAGCGCCTGGTCATCTCGGCCGGCGATCCTAAGAACGGCGTCGATCCGGTTTACGAGGATGACGACAGCCTGCGCGAGCGCGTGCAGCTCGCGCCGCGCGGTTTCTCCGTCGCCGGCCCTGAAGAAGCGTACGTGTTCCATGCGCGCTCGGCTGATGGCCGCGTGCTGTCTGCCGCTGCGTTCAGCCCGGAACCGTGTGTGATGGTCGTCACGATCCTGTCGCGCGAAGGTGATGGCACAGCGAGCGACGAGCTGATCGAGATCGTGAAGAAGAGTCTGGAGGGCAAGCGGCCGCAGACCGACGAAGTGATCGTGCAGAGCG
This sequence comes from Burkholderia sp. COPS, assembly GCF_019425585.1. Lineage (NCBI taxonomy): Bacteria > Pseudomonadati > Pseudomonadota > Betaproteobacteria > Burkholderiales > Burkholderiaceae > Burkholderia > Burkholderia sp. COPS. Next base: position 57,108 of record NZ_WIXR01000034.1, read on the forward strand.
CGAAGATTGTGCGCTACGCGATCCGCTCGACGCTGCGCTTCTTCTCCGGCCCGGACCGCGCCGTCGCGCTCGCGGAAGCGAACAAGCGCACGGCGAAGTTCGCCGCCGACATGCACCGGATCGGCATGGAAGTGACGGTCGACGGCCTGCACGCGGCGATGCGCGTGGCGGGCGTGCAGAAGGTATTGCTCGACTCGCCGGCCGGTGGCGTCGCCGTGACGGGCGAGCAGGCGCCGTACTGCACGGGAATCGAGCTGATCGATGGCGGGGTCGCGGATGAATAAGCCGATGCCCTCGTTGCTGCCGCCGAACGCGACCGCGCTCGAGCGGCGCCTGGCCGAGACCAACGCGCGAATCAGCGGCATCCCGGTCGACATCGGCACGCTGATGGATCCGGACGCGATCCCGCTGGCGTTCCTGCCGTGGCTCGCCTGGCACGTCGGCGTCGAGACCTGGAAGGACTACTGGCCCGAGCAGGTCAAGCGCGCGCGCGTGAAAACCGCGATCCGCATCGCACGCATCAAGGGTACGGCCGAAGCCGTGCGCCAGGTGTGCGCGTCGTTCGGCGCGAACGTGGCGATGCGCGAATGGTTCGAGATGACGCCGCGCGGCCGGCCGGGAACGTTCGACATTGTGCTGACGGTCGGCAGCCGCGACGGTGTGCCTGTGACCGCCGAATACGTCGCCGATATCCGCGCGGAAGTCGATCGCGCGAAGCGCGGTACCGCGCACTACACCTTCAAGCAGGGCTTTGGCGCGACCGGCGCGCAGCGCGTCGGCGCCGGCGCGCGCGCCGCGGTCTATTGCCGCCTTTCCCTCTCGGATACCTGAACATGGCTGGAAACCTGATCCAAATCACCGACGCCGGCCGCGCGGCGCTCGTCGCGGCGGGAAACACCGGCACCGTCGCGCACCGCGTCACCGAAATCGGTCTCGGCACCGCCGCTTTCGCTTTCGACAAGGGCATGAAGACCCTGCCGAACGAGCGCAAGCGCGTGACGACGTTCGGCGGCGAAAACGTAGCGCCGGACACCGTGCACGTCGTCATCCAGGACGACACGAACGACCAGTACACGTTGTACGCGTACGGCCTGTACCTGGACAACGGCGTGTTGTTCGGCGTCTATGTGCAGAGCACGCCGATTCTTGAAAAGTCACCGGCCGCAATGCTGCTGCTCGCGAGCGACATCGTGTTCGCGTCGATCGATGCGGCGCAGCTTCAGTTCGGCCCGGCCACATTTCTGAACCCGCCGGCGACGACCGAACGCAAGGGCGTCGTAGAACTCGCCACGCAGGCCGAAGTCGACGCCGGCGCGGACGACACGCGCGCCATCACGCCGAAGACCGCTGCGGCCCGGTATGCTGCGCTGACTGGCGCGAAATTTACGGGACCGATCGTCGCGGAGTTTGACGCCGGCCCGGACACCGCCCATGTCAAGGTCATCCCGCCATCCGGCAAGACCGGCCGTGAAAGTCGTGTTCGACTGTACGGCACGTTCGGCGGCAACATCGCCGACACTGGCGCCCGTCTGGTCGCGACCATCCGGTCAGGGTTCGACAACGGTGCGTGGGGGCGCGAATACCTCGATATCTGGCTCAACAAAACGGGCAACGATACGCAGACCGACGCGTACCAGGCGCGCGCCGTACGCATCGCATACGGCGGCCGCGTTTTGGTCGGCGACGTGAAGAACGACGACAGCGGCTCGCGCCTTCTCGTCGGCGGCAACACCCTCACCGAAGGCACCAGCTATTCGAAGGCCGTTTCGATCGACGGCGGGGCCGGCAACTTCTCGACGCTGTTCTTTGCCGATGGCGGCAAGGTGCGGTGGTCGCTGTTCAAGCGGGAAGGCGCCGCGACCGGCGGCAATGCGGGCAACGATTTCGGATTGAACGCGTTCGCCGACGACGGCGTCACCCAGTTCTCGGCGTTTCGCGTCAATCGCAGCACGCTGGTGTTTTCGCTCGCGAAGCGCCTGCTCGTCGGCGACGTGTCCGATGACGGTCGAAATGTCATTCAGGCGGGCGGAAATGTCGCCGTCAAGGGTGGCGTGACCTCGCGGGAACTTGATGCCGGTGGTGCGAATTTCCGGGCAACTTGCGGCGACTTCGGCGCGTTCCTGCGCAACGACGGCACAAATTTCTATCTGCTGTCGACGGTGAAGGGCGATCCGGAAGGCATGTTCAACGGATTCCGCCCGTTCACACTGAATTTCGCAACGGGTCGTGTCACGATCGACGACACGGGAGCCGGTACGTTGATTGGCGGGCCCGCAACGGTGCGCGGCGAGCTTTCGGTCGGGCGCTCCACACCAGAAGGACAATTGCGCCTCGGCCCCATCGACGGCTACCTGTACGGTAATACGCAATCGTTCGGCTGGTGGGCAGGCAACGCGGGCTCATTCCAATACTTCACGGCCGACCATACCTTCCGAATTGATGGAAAGCCCGTGTGGCACTCGGGCAATGTAACGCCACTCGATCGCGCGAAGGGCGGCTCGATGGCGGGTGATCTGTGGTTCGATCCGGGTAAGCGCATTTTTCTGTCGGAAGGTAGCGTCGGGGCTCCTTCGCTCACGTTCCAAAACGACGGAGCGCCAGACACGGGCTTGTATCACATCGCTGACGGTTCGTTCGGGGTCACTTGCAACTCACTCCCCCAAGTGGCGCTTACGCCGAACGGAACGAATTTCGAAAGGCCGGTACAGGGACCAACGCCCCCACAAGGTGATCGCTCGACGCGCCTCGCGACGACGGAATGGGTGCTGTCGGCCATCTCGACTACGACGGTCGGTCAGATTGTCTTCGAGCCCCGCACCCTGGCGCGCGCCGGCTTCCTGAAAGCCAATGGCGCGCTCGTCAATCGCGCCGACTATCCGGCGCTGTGGGCCTACGCCCAGGCAAGCGGCGCACTCGTGTCCGACTCCGAATGGCAAAACGGCCGCTGGGGTTGCTTCTCGACCGGTGACGGCGCGACGACCTTCCGACTGCCTGAAATGCGCGGCGAATTCATCCGCTGCTGGGCGGATGGCCGTAACGACATTGACGCGCAGCGCGCCATCGGCTCATCCCAGGGCGACCAAAACCGCTCGCACGCACACGGTGCATCGGCCGCTGCTGTCGGCGACCATGCGCACTCGGCCTGGACAGACGCGCAGGGCAACCACGCACACTCGGTGGGTCAGGACGCACACGCGCACGGTGTTGGACTCGGCGCTGACGCCGCCCATGCAACGACCGTTGGACGCGCCTACGGCCCGGACAACGGGCGGCAGTACAGCATCGGCACGGACGGAGCGACCGTCAATATCTGGATCAACGCAGACGGCAATCACGGCCACAACGTCGGCATCGGCGGGGCCGGCGGCCACTCGCACGCAATCACGATCGGCGCAGACGGCGGCAACGAAGCGCGGCCGCGCAATATCGCGCTGCTTGCCATGATCCGCGCCTACTAATTTACGGACCTCGAAACATGCTGATTCACCACTACAGCCCATCGACCGGCGAATACCTGACCAGCAGTCAGCCCGACGCCGATCCACGCAATGACGGCCGCTGGCTCATTCCGTCATCCGCCACGCTCGACGCACCGCCGCCGCGCACGCCGACGACCTGGCCGTTCTATCGTGACGGCGCATGGTTCCTGCTGCCGGACTACCGCGGGCGAGTCTGCTACCGCACCGATACCGGCGAGCCCGTTGAAATCGCGATTGCCGGCAAGACGCCCGACGATCTGGAGCTGACGACCGAGCCGCGGCCGTCGCCGCGCCACGCGTGGATCGACGACGCATGGACCGTTCCGCCCGAGCTGATCGCGCGCGAAAAGCGCGACGCCGCGATGGCCGAGTTCGAACGGCTGATGGAAATCGCACGCCGCGCGAACGCGGGGAAGGCCGACGCGTATGCCGCCGGCTTGCTCGACGACGAAGGCACCTACTACTTCAAAGCCTGGTCCGCGTACCAGATGGCGCTCGTCTCCGCGATCAACGCCGACACGTTTCCGGATGCCGTGGCGTGGCCCGAGACGCCCGCGCCATACGTGGCGCCGGCCGAGCCGATCGAACCGCAAAAGCCGGCCCCCGTCACATCGACCTGACAACGGGCTTTCCCGTTTCCTCTCACCTGTACACCTATAGGAGCTGCACACCATGCCGCAGGATTACCACCACGGCGTACGCGTCATCGAAATCAACGAAGGCGGCCGGCCGATTCGCACGGTCTCCACGGCCGTGCTCGGCATCGTCTGCACCGGCGCCGACGCTGACCCGGCGACCTTCCCGCTCGACACGCCGGTGCTGCTGACGAACGTCATCGCCGCGCTTGGCAAGGCCGGAACGAAGGGCACGCTGCGTCGCACGCTGGATGCGATCGGCAAGCAGACGAAGCCCGTCACCGTCGTCGTGCGCGTCGCGGACGGTAAGGATGAAGCCGAAACGACTTCGAACGTCATCGGCACCGTCACGCCGGACGGCAAGTACACCGGTATGAAAGCGTTGCTGGCCGCGCAGGGGAAGCTCGCCGTGAAGCCGCGCATCCTGGTCGCGCCCGGCCTCGACACGCAGCCCGTCGCCGCGGCATTCGCGACGATTGCACAATCGCTGCGCGCGATGGTGTACGTCGCCGCGCACGGCTGCAAGACGAAGGAAGAGGCGGTCGCGTACCGAAAGCAGTTCGGCCAGCGCGAAATCATGGTGATCTGGCCGGACTGGCTCGGCTGGGACGACGTGACGAACTCGACCGTCGCCATCCCGGCGCCGGCGATCGCGGCAGGCCTGCGCGCGAAGATCGACAACGACATCGGCTGGCACAAGACGCTGTCGAACGTCGTCGTCAACGGCGTGACCGGCATCAGCGCGGACGTGTCGTGGGATTTGCAAGACCCGGCGACGGACGCTGGCTATCTCAACGAGAACCAGGTCACCACGCTCGTCAACCGAAACGGCTTCCGCTTCTGGGGCTCGCGCACGTGCGACGCGGACGGCAAGTTCTTCTTTGAGAACTACACGCGTTCCGCGCAGGTGATCGCCGACACGATTGCCGAAGCGCAGATGGGTGTCGTCGACGGGCCGCTCAATCCGTCGCTCGCGCGCGACATCATCGAGAACATCAACGCGTGGTTCCGCCGCGAAGTCTCGGTCGGCGAGCTGATCGGCGGCGGCGCCTGGTACGACCCGGAGCCGAACACGACCGACGAGCTGACGTCGGGCGGTACATGGATCGACTACGACTACACGCCGGTCCCGCCGCTCGAAAACCTGAAGCTGCGCCAGCGCATCACCGATCGCTATCTCGCCGATTTCGCCTCGCGCGTGTCGGCCTAACCAGGAGTCACACACATGGGTATGCCCCGCAAGCTGAAAGGCTTCAACCTGTTTCACAACGGCACCAACTTCGTCGGCGAGACGAAGGAGATCCAGCTCCCGAAGCTGTCGCGAAAAATGGAGGACTACCAGGGCGGCGGCATGAGCGGCCCGATTCCGATCGACTTCGGCCAGGAGGCTATCCAGCTCGAATGGACGTGCGGCGGCTTTATGGAGGATGTCGTTCGTATGTACGGCATCACCACGCACGACGGCGTGCAACTCCGTTTCTCGGGCGGCTACCAGCGCGAGGATTCGAAGACCTACGATTCCGTCGAAATCGTCGTGCGCGGACGCCACAAGGAAATCGACATGGGTTCCGGCAAGCCGAAGGAAGACACCGATTTCAAGGTCACGACCGCGGCCAGCTACTACAAGCTGTCCATCAACGGCCAGGAGCTGATCGAGATGGATTTCATCAACATGATCGAGAAGATCAACGGTAACGACCTGCTCGCCGGTCTGCGCCAGGCGATCGGCCTGTAACCGCTTGTTCCCACCCCGCCCGCGCACGCCGCGGGCACCCTTTGAATCATCATCAGGACACGCAACATGACGACCATCGACACCAACAACACCCCCACCGGCGGCGCCGTACTCGACGCGATCGCGGCCAACACGCACACCTTCGACACGCCGATCGTGCGCGGCGATCAGACCATCACGCACGTGACGCTCGCGAAGCCGTCCGCCGGCGCCCTGCGCGGCACGTCGCTCGCGGCGCTCGTGAATCTCGACGTGGACGCGCTGCGCAAGGTGCTGCCGCGCATCAGCACGCCGACGCTGACCGAAATGGATGTCACGTTGATGGACCCGGCCGACCTCGTGGCATTGGGGGGTATCTTCGCCGGTTTTTTGATGCCGAAGGCGCTGAAAGCGAGCATGGAATCCCAGAACGCGTAGAAGACGCGATGGCCGATGTCGCGACGGTGTTCGGCTGGACACCGCGCGACATGGACGACTTTTCACTTTCTGAGCTGATGGATTGGCGCGAGCGCGCCCGGATACGAAGCGGACACGAGTAACGATGGACAGCGCCCTGAAACTGCGCGTCATGTTCGACATGGTCGACAACTGGACGAAGCCCTTGCGGAACATGCTGAACAGCAACAAGGGGCTCGCGCAGTCGTTGAAGGCGACGCGCGGCGAGCTGGCCGAACTCGGCAAGCAGCAGAAGGCCGTCGCCTCGTTCCGCGAGATGCGCACCGGGCTCGCTGACACCACGAAGAAGCTCGGCGCGGCGCAATCCAATGTGAAGGCGCTCGCCGGTTCGCTGCACGCGTTCGGCCCGCCCACTCGAAAAATGGTCGACGATCTGGCGCGCGCGCGTCAGGCAGCGTCGCGCCTGCGCGCCGAGCAGAAGAAACAGACGGCCGCCGTCGACGAGATGCGCGGCCGGCTCGCTCAGGCCGGTATCGAGACGCGCAACCTTTCGCAGCACGAGCGCACGCTGCGCTCGAGCATCGCGTCGACGACGGCCACGATGCAGGCGCAGACGCGCCAGCTCGAAGCGCTGACGGAGCGCGACCGCAAGCTCGCCGCAGCGCGCGGCAAGATGCAGGCGATGCAGGGCGTCGCCGGCGGGATGGCGATCGGCGGCTACGCCGCTCGCTCGACCGGCATGCGGATGCTCGGCGGCCTCGGCGGCACGCTCGACGAAGCGAAGAAGATGACGAACGAGCGCGCGCGCATCACGGCGCTCGGCCTTGGCGACCAGGCGACGCAGGACGCCGAGAAATACGTGCGCGCGATGAACATGATGGGCGTCAGCACGTCCGACAACATGACGCTGATGCGCGACGCGCTGTCGATCTTCGCGGACGAGCATCACGCGCAGATGGTGATGCCGACGCTAGCAAAAATGAAGTTCGCGAACGAAACACTGTTCGGCGCGGAGGACGCCCACGCGAACGAAGAGAAGTTCATGAACATGCTGAAGGTGATCGAACTGCGCGGCGGCACGAAAGACGAAGCGACGTTCAAGAACGAAGCGAACATGGTGCAGAAAGTGCTGTCCGCAACCGGCGGCCGTGTCGGCGGCGACGAGTGGCGCAACTTCATCCAGACCGGCGGCGTCGCCGCGAAGCAGATGCGCCAGGACGCGTTCTATTACCAGATGGAACCGCTGATTCAGGAAATGGGCGGCCACGGCGTCGGCACTGGCCTCATGTCCGCATACAGCAACGCGTACCAGGGCAAGACAACGAAGCGTGCGGCGAACCAGATGATCGCGCTCGGTCTGCTCGACAGAAAAAAGGTCGTCGACACGAAAATCGGCACGATCAAGGAAATCAAGCCCGGAGCGCTCACCGGTGGCGATCTGTTCAAGGCGTCGCCGCTCGAATGGCTGGAAAAGGTGTTTCTCCCGAAGCTGGCCGCGAAGGGGATCACCGATCCGGACAAGGTGAAAGACATGATTTCGACGATCTTTACCAACCGGACTGCATCGAATCTGTTCACGACCATGTACATGCAGCGGGACCAGATTCACAAGAATGAAAAGCTCAATCGCGGCGCATACGGCATCGACGACGCGGCGAAGCTCGCAGCGCTGCAAACCCAGGGCAAGGAAAACGACCTGCTCGCGAAGGGGCGCGACTTGCGCCGCGAGATCGGCGAGCGCATCGCACCGCTGTACAACGCGGCGCTCGACAAGACCCGCGAGATTCTCGACGGCCTCATCGGCCTGATCCAGCGCCACGGCGCCGCGGCGAAGGTCATTCTGTCCGTGCTCGCCGCGTTCGCCGCGCTGCTCGTCGTGATGGGAACGTTCACGATCGTGCTCGCGGGCATCCTCGGGCCGCTCGCGATCGTGCGGTTCAGCATGGCGACGCTCGGCATTCAGGGCGGCTTCCTCGCGCGCACGCTCGGTGCGAGCGCGACCGGCTTCGGCCGGTTGTCGGGTGCGGCTTCCCGGTTCTCTGTTGTCGGCAACGCTGTGCGCGGGACCGCCGCTCGCATGCGCACAGCCCTGGCCGCCGCCTGGTCAGCGTCATCGCCGCGCACGGCCTGGTCGACGTTGCGCGGTTATGCACGGACGCTGCGCGAAGGCATTCCGGCCGCCGGCCGCGCTGCCGTGTCGACCGTCGCACAGTGGGGGCGCACGGCGACCTTGACGATGAAAAGCGGTCTGGTCGCAGCTCGGCAATACACCGCCCAGGTATGGCGCGCTGTCGCCGCGCAGGCGGCCGCGTCGCGCGCGGCCGTTGCCTCGCGCTGGACCGCCGCCCGGCAGTACACCGGCCGCCGCGGCGTCGCCGGGATGTCGGTCGATGCGCTCAAGGGTGCGGGCGGTCTCATCAAGGGCGGTGCAGTCGGCACAATCAACGGCGTCGGCGCCGCGCTCGGCGGACTCGCGCAAATGCTGATGTTCGTCGGCCGCATCGCGCTCATGAACCCGGTCGGCCTCGTCATCACCGGGATCGCGCTGGCCGCGCTGCTGATCGTTCGATATTGGGAGCCGATCAAGGCGTTCTTTTCCGGCTTCTGGCAGGGCTTGACCGAAGGTCTGCAACCGCTCGCGCCGATCTTCAACCGAGTCTTCGGCGTGCTCGGCGCGATGTTCGAACCGCTCAAACCTGCGTTCAACTGGCTGATGGATGCGGTCAAGGGCGTATGGGACTGGATTTCCCGTCTGCTGTGGCCGGTCGACGCGAGCAAGGAAAGTCTGGACAAGGCCAGCAACGCGGGCCGTGGCTTTGGCGAATGGCTCGCGAACATCATCGTCGTGGCCGCCAAGGTCGCCGAGAAGATGGCCGAATTCGGGGCGAACCTGATATCCGGCCTGGTCAACGGCATCACGAACGGCCTGGGCGCCGTGAAGGAAGCCATCACGAACGTCGCGACCTCGACCGTAACGTGGTTCAAGGAAAAGCTCGGCATTCGCAGCCCGAGCCGCGTGTTCGCCGAGCTGGGCGGATTCGTCGGTGAGGGGGCGGCGCTTGGCATGGAAGGCGAAGCGCCGAGCGTCGCGCGCGCGGCGCTGGGGCTCGCGACGGCTGCCGTGACCGGATTCGGTACGCCCGCACTATCGACGGCCGCGCCGCTCGTGCCAATCGACCGGCGGCCGCCGATCGCGGCGTCGGGTCCGGCTGCAGCGTCGTCTGCATCGGCCGCCGCGCCCGCGTCGATCATCATCAACATCTACCCGCAGGCCGGTGACGATCCGCGTGCGATCGCGCGCGCCGTGGCCGCCGAGCTGGATCGTCGCGAACGCGCGCAGCGTGCGCGCGCCGGCTCGCGCCTGTCCGACTGACATTCACGGAGGATCTGTCCCATGTTGCTGTCGCTGGATCAGTTCGTGTTCAGCCTGACTACCGCCCCCTTCCACGAGCTGAAGCGGCGCCGGAACTGGAAGCATCCGAAGAAATCGCGTATCGGCGCACGCGATGCTCGCCAGTACACCGGCCAGGGCGACGATGTCATCACGCTCGATGGCCTCATTGCGCCAGATCAAATCGGCACGAGCGCGTCGATCGACCAGCTCGTCCAGATGGCGAACGTCGGCGAAGCGTACGTGTTGGTCGACGGTCTAGGGACTGTCTACGGCGCGTACCTCATCGTGGGGCTCGACGAGACGCGACGTTACTTCACCCGCGAAGGCACTGCGCGCCGGATCGAATTCACGTTGACGCTCGAATGCGTCGACGACGACGCGCTGCGCATCGACCAGGATGCAGCGCTGGCCGATGATTCGGAGACCGATGCCGAAGTGGACGCGGAGCCGAAGGCATGACAACGCGCGTGATGGAACACTCGAACGCAGCCGTGTATCGCCTCGAACGTGTTGAGCCGATGGCCGACTACCGCATTACGCTCGGCGGCCGCGACATCTCGCGGCGGTTCCTGCCGCGGCTCGAATCGTTGACACTCACGGAATCTCGCTCTGACGATGCGGATACCGTCGACCTGGTGCTCGACGACTCGCGCGGCGATCTGGCGCTGCCGAAGCGCGGCGACGAAATCAAGGTGTCGATCGGCTGGGCCGGCGAGCAGCTCGTCGACAAGGGCACGTTCGTCGTGACCGAGTTCGAGCACAACGGCGCGCCGGATACGCTGGTCGTGCGCGCACGCTCGGCCTCGATGTCGAACGGCATGCAGGAGCGTCGTGAGAAGAGCTGGCACAAGCAGACGATCGGCTCGATCGTGCGCGCGATCGCGGCGCGCTACAAACTGACGCCCGCCGTCGCCGACACGCTGGCGAAGATCGTGATCGCGCATATCGACCAGACGCACGAAAGCGATATGTCGTTTCTGACGCGCCTGGCGAAGCGCTACGACGCCGTGATGAACGTGAAGGATTTGCGGTTGCTGTTCACGCCGATCGGCACCAGCAAGACAGTCAGTGGAAAAGCGTTCCAAGTGTTAAACCTGACACGCACGAGCGGCGACCAGCACGCCTACCACGTGTCCGAACGCGAGAACTATTCCGCCGTGCGTGCGCATTACCATTCGAACGGCAAGGCGAAGCGGAAGTCAGTGATTGTGGGCGGGGAGAACAACAAGAACGTGAAGGTGCTGCCGGAAGACTACGCGAATGAAGCTGAGGCACGAGCTGCGGCGCAAGCCGAGTTCAAGCGCATGCAGCGCAGCCAGGCGACGATGCGCTATTCGCTCGCGCGCGGCCGCGCCGATCTGTTCCCCGAAATGCCAGTCACGCTGTCTGGCTTCAAGCCCGAAATCGACGAAACCGCGTGGCTCGTGAAGAAGGCGACGCACACCATCGACAGTGACGGCGGATTCACGACCGGGCTCGACCTCGAAATGCGCGACGATCCGACGACCGATCGGCACCGGTCGCATTTCAAGAAGGGCGGAAAGTAAAAAGCCCGCACGCGGCGGGCTTCAGGTTGCTTGCTATGGGAGTCGGTCAGCGCGACTTCTAGTGATCGTTCATATTCGCTCGGATTGGCGGCCCGTCGTCGCACCGTCCAAGCGCCGCGCGCGCGACACGAAGATTTCCCATCGCCTGAATCGCAACTTCGAGCACGTGGCTGACCGACTGCATGGCATCGTCGATCGCTGCGCGTGCAACATCGCGCTCACCGCCGGTCATGTCCGAGCGGACTCGCCCCTCGCCCATCGCTTGGGTGCGTGCGTCCGCATGACGGGCGGCCATGCCAACCGTGCCGTTGTTGTGCTTCATGTCGATGCTCATTCTTCTGGTCCCTCACAAACATGTTCATGGACCGACGACACGCAACACGACGCGGTTGCCTCGGAATCTCCCACGTCGCCAGCATCGCCGGCTTTCAGGATGCTAACTCAATACTGGATGGATATACAGTGTTTGTGTGAAGAATGGCTGGCGTGCGGCGACGCGCCCGGACTACTTCTTTCCGTCCTTCGCAGCCCGCTCGGCGCGCACGCGTTCGATTTCGGCCATCGCACGATCAACGTTCTCTGCCATGCGTTCGTCGAGCGCTGCGCGGCGGTTTTCAGGCAGGCGCTTCGCGCGCTGCGGCGTGCCAGTCTTAAGCATGACGGCCTGATTTAGAACGCTACCAATGAACGACTGCAAGGTGGCTTTGCCTGTTTCGTTGAGTTGCCGATATATGGCAACGAGTTCGGCCTCCTCTGCATCAGTTTCTGAGCGCGTATCGCTCTGGCGCCCCGCCTCCAATCTCTCGCCAGTCAGCACGTAGACGATGTCGACCCCGATCGAGCGCAGTGCCAAAAGAAAGCTGGTATCAGGCGCTCTTTCGTCCGATTCGTAGAACGCCAATGTCTTCCGGCCGAGTTGGCCGATCGCAGCGAACTCGTCCTGGCTCAAACCGATGCGCAGCCGCTCTTCACGCAGGCGCTTACCTACAGTTTCCATTTGTACCCATTTCTTGTTGACGTGTACTTTTGTGGCCATTACACTAGCCTTACCGTAACGCAAGGCTAACTATCAAAGTATACCGACCATGACTACCGCCAAAGGCCCGCGCCGATCACCACGCGGCACCCTGTCGGACAAGCCCGTATACGTCCGGCTGACATCCACCGAGCGCGACGAGCTCGAACAATTCGCCGCGCAGCGCAATCGCTCGATTTCGAGCATGGCGCGCGAGCTGATCCGTATCGGCGCGCGCCAGCTTCGCGTCATCCCTCGTTCCCGTTCCGCCCGCTCGTGAATTGAGGAGCCCGCATGTATCCCGATCCCAAGCGCATCCGCAACAACAAGCACACCGTCCGCTTCGACGACTACGAGCAAGCCGTGTTGACGGCTCTCGCGAACTACCAGGGCGAGCAACTCGCCGTCTTGATTCGCGAGATCGTCATGCGTGAAGCGACCGCCGTGCTCGCCGAACGCAATGCCACGATTCTGGACCACGCCGGCGCCTGAACGAAGGCACCGAACCGCCAACAATGAGTAGCTCCTACGATGCCCGAAACCAGCACGGAGATTTCTTTCTCGGATGCCGACCGCGACGTGCTGGAACGTGTGCGCCAGCAGTACAGCCTCCCGTCGATCGAGGCGGCCGCCGAGTGGCTCGTGAAGCGTCGCCTGCGCCTCACTTCGAAGCAACTGAACGGTCGCGGCCGCGCCCTGTATCTCGTCCGGAGTAAGCCGAAATGCGCATCCTGAACCGCTGCCCCCACTGCCGCACGCGCGCGACCGCACGCAGCAGCCGCGAAATGTCTCAGACCTTCCGGGAAGTCACGTACCAGTGCAACAACGTCGAGTGCGGCCACACGTACGTCGTGAACATGGAGTTCGCCCGCACCCTGTCGCCGTCCGCGACCCCGAATCTGTCGCTAAACCTGCCGCTCTCGCCAAACGTGCGCGAGCGTCTCGTCGAGCAGCTCGAACTGCCCGTCTAGCGCCCTAAACCCCTTCCCCTGTTTTCCCCTCGCATCGTGCCTATCCGGCGCGAGGGGCTTTTTTTGCCCGAAAAAAGGAGATCAGCATGGCCACCCTCGCTTCCGCCGCAGTCGTTATGCCGTTCGATCCGGCCCGCCTGTCGCTCGACAAACGCCGCGAATACCTGCGCGCACTGTGGCGCGCCGACGTGGATCCGTTCCTGTTCGTCGGCACCGCCCGCCGGCTCGGCTACGTGTTGGGCTGTCATTGGGACGCCGACGCCGGCATGCCTGTCCTGACGCCCATCGTTCTGCACTGATCCGATGCGCGCGCCCCTCACCGACCTCGACCTGCGCGCGATGTGGCGCCGCCTGCGCATGGTCGGCAGTTTCGACGCCCTATGTCCGGCCGCCCGCCACGCCTTCGAATGCACGGCGAACGTATGGCGCGATCGCGAACCCGCGCCCGAGTTGCCCGCCGTCGACGGGAAACGCTGCGCCGCGAACGACTTCGACTGACCCATCCGCGCCGGCCGTCGGCGCACTCACCTGGAATCACACCATGAAGCCCTACGTTTTCAGCATCGGCGTGCTGCTGATGCTTTCCCTCTCCCTCACCGGCGTCTACTACCTGGCCGCCGACGTGCTGCGCCTGTTCGACGTTCGGCTCGCCCGGCCGATCGCTTTTGTAATCGGCGTCGTCGCAATGATCGTCCTGGTCGCAGCGCTGGCCTGGGCCGTTCCGCCGCGGGGCTGACACGATGACGAACGAGCCCACCATTCGTTACGAGCTGCTGACTCCGGCTGGTCTGCGCACTGTCACAGGCGATCACGTCGCTATCCCAAACGACGCCGGCGCCACGTTCGGCATTCACATCGAGTCGCACCTGCACGACGGCCACCCCGAAAAGTGCGTCGTCACGCACCTGATATCGGGCATCCGCATCGGCCACGGCGCGACGCGTACCGCAGCCCTCGCGAACGCGACGTCGAATCTCGAACGCAACCGCAAGCGCCTGCGCACCATGCTCGACCAGGCGATCGCCTCGCGCTACGAGCTGCAGCACGCCGTTCAACGCCTGCAACAGAACCATCACGACATCCTCGGAGGCGCAGCAGCATGACGCACACCACCCCTCACGACGCCGCGCTCGCGGCTTCCATCGCGGCGGCCGCCGACGTTCTTCGCTTCGACCATGAACCCGGCGGCCTCCAGCGCGTCGCGGTGCTCGCGCTGTTCGTCAGCGTCCTCGGCGATCGACTGGCCCTTGCCTTCCCCGCGTCGGCCGGCGCGCTGCGCGCGCTCGTCGACAGCCCCGCGACGCCCGGCAACCCTGCCGCCCTCTCTCTGCATCAACCGCAACAGTAATAACGATGGCTTCGATCGACGAACTGAAACAACGCATCGACCTGCACGACCTCGCCGACCGGCTCGGCTTGAAGCGCGGTCGCGGCGGCGACCGCGCGCTGTACCACTCGCCGCAGCACGACGACAAGAGCCCGTCCCTGTCGATCTACGTGAACCACCCGAAGCACGGCACCGGCTGGCGCGACCATAGCGCCGACGTTGGCGGCTCGTGTATCGACCTGGTCATTCACGCGCGCGGCGGTACGGTCGCCGACGCGGTGCGATACCTGCACGACGCGTACGGCATCCCGCTCGACCGCCAGGCGCCGGCCGAGCGCCGCGAGAAAACGAAGTTCGAATACATCGCCGACTGCTGCTTCGCCGAGCGCGACCAGGTGCGCGAATACCTCGTCGGCCGCGGCATTTCCGCCACGGCGATCGACGCCGCCATCAGCGCGCGCACGCTCGGCTTCAACACCTGGACGAGCGCGAAGGTCGCGGCCGGTGAAGTCGGCCACGGCGGGCCGGCCGCCGCATTCATCGTGCGCGCACCGGGCGACGGCCGCGTCGTCGCCGTCGACATGCGCTATGTCGATCCGGCGCTGAACGGCGGCGTCAAGACGCAGACCCAGGGCGACAAGGCCGGCTACGGCTGGACCGCCGATGCTCGCCGGCTCGACAAGGCGAAGCGCGTGTTCATTGTCGAAAGCGCGATCAACGCGCTGTCGATCGACACCTGCGCGATGCCTGGCGCCGCCGCCCTGGCGCTTCGCGGCCTGGCAAACGTGGACGGCATCGACTTCGCCTTCCTGCGCGGCAAACAGGTCGTGATCTGCTTGGACAACGACGAACCGTTCGCGGACGGCCACCCGCGCGCCGGCCGCCGGCCTGGGCCGGAAGCCGCCTGGGCGCTCTACGAACGGCTCACGGCGCTGAACATCAGCGCCGTGCTCGTCGACCAGGCGAATTGGTTCGCCGACCTCGCGGACGGCGAGAAGGCCGTCAAGCCGATCAACGACGTCAACGACTACCTGCAACTGCGCGGCCCGGCCGATCTGCAGCGCGCACTCGACCAGCTCGAGCCGTGGCTCATCGCCGGCCTCGCCGGCGACGCCACGCGTCGCGGCCGACCGCGCATCTTCCTGCCATCGCATGACTTCGCGCAGTACTGGCGTTTCCGTGTCCGGCCGGACTTCACCAGCTACATCACGAAGATGGACAAGAACGAGGAAAGCGGCGTCGAGACGCCCGTCATGACGGACCTGTGCGGCTTCCGCATTGCCGGCATCAGTCGCGTGTCCGTGGCAAGCGCGACGTCGACGATGACGGGCGACGCCGACCAGGCGCCCACCGTCTATTTCGCCGTATCTGTCCAGGCGCCGCGCCACGGCGCGCAGCTCGTGCGCCGCGTGATGCTCGACGATCAGCTGCACAACGTCGACCAGTGGGGCAAGTTCGGCCCGATCTGGTCGCCGGCGCCGTTCAAGCGCATGGTCAACATCCTGGAGCGCGGCGCCGACCTCGGCGCGCGCCAGGCGGCGAACTTTGTCGGGCTCGCCTGGCGCGATGGTCGCCTGATCGTCAACGAGGGGCCGGACTGCTATTTCACCGAAGCCGATAAACAGTGCCCGTACCACAACCTGACCTTCCCGACAGGCCCGGCCAGCGACGCGCGCCGCGTCATTGCTGCGTACCAGGCGACGTTCAAGCAGAACGCCGCGACGATCCCGCTCGTGTGGGCGCTCGGTGGCCACCTGAAGGCGTTGCTCGGTTTCTGGCCGCACATCACGATCCAGGCGAACAAAGGCGCCGGCAAGTCGACGCTCATCAAGCGCCTCGAGCGCTCGCTCGCGTTCACGATGTTTTCCGGGCAGTCGCTGCAGACCGAGTTCCGCCTGCTGACCAGCATCAGCCATACGAGCCACCCGGTCGGATGGGAAGAGCTGTCCGCGCGCCGGCAGGACGTGATCGACAAGGCGGTCGGCCTGCTGCAGGAGAACTACCAGTACACCGTGACACGTCGCGGCACCGACATGACCGAATACCTGTTGTGCGCGCCCGTGATGCTGGCCGGCGAAGACGTGCCCGTGCGCAGCCTGCTCGGCAAGCTCGTGCGCACGACGCTGACCGGCAAGCGCGGCCCGCTGATGCCCGACGACCTGCCGCGCTTCCCCGTGCGCCAGTGGCTCGAATTCCTCGCCGGCCTGGACAAGCGCACCGTGTCCGAGCAGTACGCGACGCTGCGCGACAAAGCGCTTGGGAAGTGCATCGCGAGCGGCGAGGACGACGGCGCGAAGCGGATGGCCGGCAACTATGCGGCCGTCGCGCTCGCGTGGCGCTACCTGTGCGAGTTCGCCGGCATGGACCCGAGCGAAGGCGACTTCCCGCGCGACCTGCTCGCCGAAATGAACGGCCACGTCGCCGAGACGAGCGCCGATCGCGAGCCGTGGGTCTGGATCATGGAAACCGTGCTGTCGGAGATCGACGGCGGCAACTACAAGCACCCATTCACGTTCGATACCGTCGACGGCGAGTTCTGTCTGCTGCTGCGCACAGGCCACGTGATGGACCACATCGCCCACACGAGCGCGCTGCGCGACAAGTGGAACGGCCTGCCCGTGAAATCCGACCGCGTGTTCAAGGCGCAGCTCAAGCACGCCGGCGTCGTGGTCGGCGAGAAGGAAGTCGAACGGCGGATCTATACCCGACGCGTGCCGTACCTCACCCCGATCTCGCTGGACCGCCTGGCCGGCTTCGGGCTGCACGTGTCCATCCGTGAAGACCTGGCTACCGACGCGACCGCGCAGCGGGGTCGAGCATGACCCGCTCTCAGCAGATGCGGCCGCCGTGCGGCCGTACCCCTTCCCTCATTCTTTCCGGCCGCGTAGCGGCCCTGTATTCGGGTTTCCGGTGCGTGCGTCGATGCGCGCAGCAATCGGCGCACGTAGTCACGCGGCCGCCGTGCTGTCCATTTCCCCCCGTCCCCCCCGCGAGTCGAAACGGCTGGGCAACTACGCGGACCTTGAGGGAGAGGGGGCGCGCGGGCCGGATTTTCCACAGGGAGCAGGCAGGCAGCGCACGCGAATCGTGGTTTTCGAGGCTGTCCGCTCGTAAGTCTTTGATTCTTGAAGCGAGTGCCGCCATGAATCGCATTCGAATTGCCACTAGTCGATGCGTTTTTGCCACTAGTTCGGTTTTTGCGCCGGCCGCCGCCGTCCCTTTTTCTCTTCTCTCTAATTCATTGAAAAAGAAGAAGAAAGAAGACGTAGAAGGGGCGGAAATCGACCGAAAAGCCATGCCACGAGTCGGGCGCCCTTTGCCACGAGTCGCGGACGCTGCCTATTTTTTAGGCCACGAGTCGGAAGGGGGTACCACGGGTTTTTCATGGCAAATGATGGCAATCAAAAACCTTATTAATCAGTTGGTTACGCATGAAAAACAGGGCATGCCACGAATCCACGAGTTGTTTTGCCCCTCCCCCCGCCGCGTCGCGCTCGGGAGATAGCCCGATGAACACCGTGAACCTCGAACAAGCCGCCGCGCTGCTCGGCGCGCACCCTGAAACGGTGCGCCTGAAAGCGAAGGCTGGCGCGCTGCCTGGTCGGAAGGTCGGCAAGCGCTGGATGTTTTCGACAGTTGCCCTGCAGCGTTACCTCGCCGGAGAATGGATTCCGCGAGTTGTGCAGGGCGACCCGCAGGAGAAACTCGAATCATGTCGCTCTATAAACGCAGTAACAGTCCCAACTGGTATTACCGTCTCACCCCGCCTGGCGGCGGTCCGGTCATACAAGGCAGCACTGGCACCAGCAACAAAGCACAAGCCCAGGAGTTCTACGACCGCCTGAAGGTCGAGCTTTGGAACCAGGCGAAGCTCGGCCACAAGCCCCGCTATACCTGGAACGATGCGGTTGTCCGTTATGTCGGCGATCGCGAAGGGCTGCCGAGCCTGGAAACGTCGAAAACGCACCTTCGCTGGCTTGACCAACACCTGTCCGGCGTCGCGCTGGCCGACATCGACCGCAACCGCATCGACGCGATCGCGCTCGCCAAACGGAGGGAACCGAAGGTGATCCGCACGAAGGGCGGCATCGTGACCACCGACCAGTGTGTCAGCGCCGGCACCGTGACGCGCGTCATCGGCGTGCTGAAGGCCGTGCTGAACGCGGCCGTCGAGTGGGAATGGCTGGACCGCGTGCCGGTCACGAAGCGCGGGAAGGTCGTGCAGAAGCGGATTCGCTGGCTCACGCCGGCCCAAGCCGAACGGTTGCTCGCCGAGTTGCCGGATCACCTGGCCGACATGGCCCGCTTTGCGCTTGAGACAGGCTTGCGCCGCTCGAATGTGACCGGGTTGCAGTGGTCGCAGGTCGACATCGTGCGGCGCGTCGCCTGGATTCATCCGGACCAGGCGAAGGCGAAAAAGGCGATCACGGTGCCGCTGTCCGATACGGCGATCGCCGTGCTGCTGCGCCAGCGCGGGAAGAAGCGCGCGCCCGAGTTCGTCGACAGCGTGTTCGTCTACCACGGTCGGCCGGTCTATCAGACCGTGACCGAAGCCTGGCGCAAAGCGTTGAAGCGCGCCGGCATCAGTGACTTCCGCTGGCACGATCTGCGTCACACCTGGGCGAGCTGGCACGTCCAGCGCGGCACGCCGTTACAGGTGTTGAAGGAACTGGGCGGGTGGGAAACGCTGGAAATGGTGCAGCGCTACGCGCACCTGTCGGCCGCTCACCTGGCGCAGTGGGTGCAGCCGCACTTGCCGGTGGCGCAGGTGATCGAGTTGCCGCGTGAAACAGCGTCAACGCCGCCAGAAACACTGCTGACCGCAGCCGGCTAACTGTAATTTCACTGTAACAGGGGAAAACGATGAAGTAACGAAACCGCTGAGAGCCTTACTAGGCTTGGCGCGCCCGGCTGGGATCGAACCAGCAACCCCTGCCTTCGGAGGGCAGTACTCTATCCATTGAGCTACGGGCGCGTGAGACAGTGAAACGACCCCAATATACAGGCCGCCCACGATTGGCAAGACGGCAAGGATACCCGGTTTCCCATGACGCGTCCACCTTGCCCGACGAATCCCCGCCGCACCGCGCTGCGTGCGGGTAAACACGCGCCATCGCACCGCTCGCCGTGATGTAAACGTTCCGTCTATAATCGTCCGTGCTTCATTGGACTGCCATTTTGCCGTTGCACCGCGCTCACAATTCCTATTCACGGAGACGAGGCAAGCATGAGCGAAGCACCCCACGAATCTCCCGTCAAAACCCCCGGGCAGCTGATTGCCGTCATCATCGCGTCGTTCGCGATTCCGATCATCCTGATCGTCCTGTTCGCCAATTATGCGAACCATGCGTTCCGCGCCGGCGCCGGCACGGACGCGCTATCCGACGAGCAGGTCGCCGCGCGTATCGCCCCGCTCGCGCAGGTCGAAGTGAAGGACGCCAACGCGCCCCGCACGTACAAGACCGGCGAGGCTGTCTACAAGGCCGTCTGCGTGACCTGCCACGGCACGGGCGCCGCCGGCGCGCCGAAATTCGGCAACAAGGACGACTGGGCGCCGCGCATCTCGCAAGGCTTCGACACGCTGCTGAAGACGGCACTGGCCGGCAAGGGCGCGATGCCGCCGCGCGGCGGCACGAGCCCCGACGACGTCAGCGACTATGAAATCGCCCGCGCGATCGTCTACATGGCGAACAACGACGGCGCGAACTTCCCCGAACCGGCCGCACCGGCCGCCAACGCGGCGCAACCCGCCAGCGGCGCGGCAGGCGCATCGGGCCCGGCCGACGCCGCGAGCGCGCAGATCGCCGCCGCGCAGGCCGCGATCGCCGCGATCCCGAAGGCCGGCGAACAACCGGCGGCCGCCCCGGCCAGCGCCGATGCGGCAACCGCCGGCAAGGCGCTGTACTCGTCGACCTGCGTGGCCTGCCACGGAGCCGGCGTGCTCGGCGCGCCGAAGTTCGGCAGCAAGGAAGACTGGGCGCCGCGCCTGAAGGACTCGATGGACACGGTCTACAACTACGCGCTGCACGGCAAGGGCGCGATGCCGCCGAAGGGCGGGTCGAACGCATCCGACGCCGACGTGAAGGCCGCCGTCGACTACATGGTCAACTCGGCGAAGTAACACCGGCCGGCCAGAAAAAACCCCCGCGGCGCATGCGCACCGCGGGGGTTTGTTTTTTGCCTGGCCGGCTGACCGGCTGACCGGCTGACCGGCTGACTGTCAGATCGTCGAATCGTCGAAACACCGCACGCCCGACAGCGCCGCGGCGTCACTTCTGCAGCAGCGCCTTCAGGCTGGCGAGCCGGTCCTTCGGCGACATCGGCGCCTCTTCCGGGGTAGGCGGCGGCGCATCGTCGAGCCCCATCTCCGGAATGAAGCGCGACGGCTCGCACACGACCGTCTCGCGCGCCCGCTTGCGCTTCTTGCACCAGTTCAGGTGCAGGCTGCGCTGCGCACGCGTGATCGCGACGTACATCAGCCGGCGCTCCTCCTCGATCCGCTCGTTGTCGATCGGGCCGTCGTCCTCGCTGCCGCCGCGGTGCGGCATGATGCCTTCCTCGACGCCGACCAGGAACACGTGCGGATACTCGAGCCCCTTCGACGCATGGACGGTCGACAGCCGCACGGCGTCCGGATCCTCGTCCTTGCCCTCGAGCATCGACATCAGCGCGACGGTCTGGATCAGGCCGAGCAGGTTCTTGCCGGTATCGGCGAGCCCGTCGGCGTTGTGGAAGCCTTCGGCCTCGCCGTCGACGGCTTCCGTCTCGGGCTTGGTGCCCTTGCGCTTCAGCCATTCGAGGAATTCGAGCACGTTCTGCCACTTCGACTGCGCCTGGCGCTCGTCGAACGCGTCGTACAGGTACGCCTCGTAGTGGATCGCCTCCATCATGTCGTCGAGCACGACGGTCGCGGGCTCCTTGTCCGCGCGCTCGGTCAGGCGCTGGATGAAGTCGCAGAACATCCGCAGCGGCTCGACCTGGCGCGCCGACAGCCGCGCCTCGATGCCGCCCATGTACACCGCTTCGAACAACGACACCTTCGCCTGGCCCGCGAACGAGCCGAGCGCCTCGAGGGTCGTGTTGCCGATCCCGCGGCGCGGCGTCGTGACCGCGCGGATGAACGCGGGATCGTCGTCGGCGTTCGCGATCAGCCGCAGGTACGCGCACAGGTCCTTGATCTCGGCCTTGTCGAAGAACGACTGGCCGCCCGACAGCACGTACGGAATGCGTTCGCGCCGCAGCACCTGCTCGAAGATGCGCGCCTGGAAGTTGCCGCGATACAGGATCGCGTAATCGCGAAACTGCGCGCGCCGCTCGAACTTGTGCGCGGACAGCCGGAACACCACCGATTCGGCTTCATGCTCCTCGTCGTTGCACGCCGTGACGGTGATCGAATCGCCCATCCCATGCTCGGACCACAGCTTCTTCTCGAACAGTTTCGGGTTGTTCGCGATCACGTTGTTCGCGGCGGTGAGGATGCGCACCGTCGACCGGTAGTTCTGCTCGAGCTTGACCAGGTGCAGCTTCGGAAAATCCTTGCCGAGCTGCGCGAGGTTCTCGAGCGTCGCACCGCGCCAGCCGTAGATCGCCTGGTCGTCGTCGCCGACCGCCGTGAACGCCGCACGCGGGCCCGCGAGCAACTTCAGCAGCTCGTACTGGCACGCGTTGGTGTCCTGGTACTCGTCGATCAGCAGGTAGCGCAGCTTGTTCTGCCAGCGGTCGCGCACCTGCTCGTTCTTAGCGAACAGCTCGGCCGGCAGGCGGATCAGGTCGTCGAAGTCGACCGCCTGGTACGCGTGCAGCGTCGCGACGTAGTTGCGGTAGACCAGCGCGGCCTGGTGCTCGTCCTCGTTGGCCGCGATCGCCATCGCCTCGTCGGGCATGATCAGGCCGTTCTTCCACAGCGAGATGATGCTCTGGATCTTGCGGATCAGCCCCTTGTCGGTCGTGCCGAGCTGCTCCTGGATCATCCCGAAGCAGTCGTCCGAATCCATGATCGAGAACTGCGGCTTCAGGCCGACGTGCTCGGCCTCCTGGCGCAGGATCTGCACGCCGAGCGAGTGGAACGTGCAGACGGTGAGCTGGTTGACGGGCACCTTGCGCCCTTCCTTGCCGGGCGTGGTGAGCGTCTTGCCCTCGAGCAGCTTCCCCACGCGCTCGCGCATTTCGGCGGCCGCCTTGTTCGTGAACGTGACGGCCGCGATGTGGCGCGGCTCGAAGCCTTTCGCTTCGATCAGGTGCGCGATCTTCTGCGTGATCACGCGGGTCTTGCCGCTGCCCGCGCCGGCGAGCACGAGACAGGGACCGTCGAGGTAGCGCACCGCTTCGTTCTGGGCGGGATTGAGGCCTGCGGACATGATGGCGGATGGTGTTGCGGTTGACGGCGGAACGCCGGGAGGATGCCGTGCGCGGCGGGCCGGCGAAGCAGGCGGACACGCGGGGCAGGACGCGCATGTTAACACGTCGGCGGCGCGCTTTTCGGGAGCGCCGCCGGACGGGGCCGCGCAGCCGGATCCCGCGGCCGCCCCTTGTCCGTCCGGCCAATCCGGCCCCGTTCGCGCAGCGATCGGCCACAATATCTCAACCCGGCACCGCCCCGTGCCCAACCGCCTGGATCGCCTGAATCGCCTGAATCGCCACCGGATCGACATCATGGGATACCCGTTCGCCACCGCCGCCCTTGGCCCGCTGCTGTTCGCGCAGGGGCGCTACGTGCGCCGCGTCACGCCGCGCCTGCCCGAGGCGGCCGGCCCGCGCGACGGCGTGGCGGGCGACGGCCCGCCGCTGCGCGTGCTGGTGGTCGGCGATTCGGCCGCCGCGGGCGTCGGCGTCGCGACGCAGCGCGACGCGCTGTCCGGGCAGCTGGCGAACGCGCTCGCGGCCACGCACCGCGTGCACTGGAAGCTGCTCGCGCGCACGGGCCTGACCACGCGGGAGCTCGTCGACTGGCTCGCCGCCGAACCGGCCGAGCCGTTCGACGTGGCCGTCACGTCGCTCGGCGTCAACGACGTGACGGGCGGCGTGCCGCCGGCCCGCTGGCAGGCGCAGCAGGCCGAGCTCGTCCGGCTGCTCGCCACTCGTTTCCGGGTCGGCCACGCGATCCTGTCGGCGGTGCCGCCGATGGAGCGCTTTCCGGCGCTGCCGCAGCCGCTCGCGTGGTATCTCGGGTTGCGCGCGAAACGGCTCAACACGGCGCTCGCCGGCTGGGCCGCCACGCAGCCGCACTGTACGTTCCTGCGCGTCGAGCTGCCGCTCGAGCGCCACCTGATGGCCGCCGACGGCTTCCACCCCGGTGCCGCCGCCTGCACGGTGTGGGCCACGCAAGTCGCCGCCGCCGTGCTGCGCCGGACGGCCGCATGACGTACCACGACGCCCCGGCACCGGCCTTTCACCGCGCGGGCTGGCAGGCAAAACCCCGCACGGGCGGCACACGGGCCCGCGCAAAATGCCGGCCTTCGTTGCGCAAGCGCCGCATCGCACGGCGCGTTTCGCCCGAACGCCCCGGTACGAGCGGCGGCGCCATGCCAAAATAGCCGGTCGTCTTCGCGCCGTCTCGGCGCACCATCCTTTAGTTTCCTTCGCAGCCAGGGATTGCCATGTCGTCATTGCTCAGGATTGGTTTGATGGGTTTCGGTTTCGCCGGCGCGACGTTCCATGCGCCGGTCATCGCCACGAGCGGCCGCACTGAAGTCGCCGCGATCGCGACGGGGCAGCCCGATCGCGCGCAAGCCGCGTATCCGGGCGCGCGCGTCGTCCCCGATCTCGACACGCTGCTCGGCCTCGACGACATCGAATGCGTGGTGATCGCCACACCGAACGACACGCACTTCACGCTCGCGCGCCAGGTACTCGAAGCCGGCCGCCACGTGGTCGTCGACAAGCCCGTCACGCTCACCGCCGACGAGGCGCTTGCGCTCGCGCGGCTCGCGAACGCGCGCAGCCGGCTGTTCGCGCCGTTCCACAACCGCCGCTGGGACGGCGATTTCCTCACCGTGCGCCGCATCGTCGAATCGGGCGAGCTCGGCCGGCTCACGTATTTCGCGTCGCACTTCGACCGCTTCCGCCCGACGCCGCGCACGCGCTGGCGCGAGGAACCCGCCCGCGGCGGCGGCCTGCTGCTCGACCTCGGCCCGCACCTGATCGACCAGGCGCTCGCGCTGTTCGGCCTGCCCGAAACGGTGGGCGCGACCGTCAAGACCCGTCGCGACAACGGCACGGCGCCCGATTTCGTGCACCTGCAGCTCGGTTACCCGGACAAGGACGTGGCGCTGCATGCGAGCGCGCTGTCGGCGATCGAACCCGCGCGCTTCACGCTGCACGGCACACGCGGCAGCTACCAGAAGTTCGGGCTCGACACGCAGGAAGACCAGCTCAAGGCCGGCCTCACCGCGGACGACGTCGAATTCGGCGGCGGCAATCCGCCGGGCCTGCTGCGCGTGCTCGACGGCGAGGTCGAGGTCGAACGCCCGGTGCCGACACTCGACGGCCAGTACGCGGAGTTCTACCGCGCGCTCGCCGCGTCGATCCGCGACGGCGCGCCGTTTCCCGTCACCACGCAGGATGCCGTCGACGTGATGACGATCATCGAGCTCGCCGCGCAGAGCGAGCACGACGGCCGCCGGCTGCCGTTCGTGCGCCGCACGATCTGACACCGCGCGCCGGCCGGTCGCGGCCGGCCGGCACGCGCGCGGCCGGCCCGGCGGATTCGATTACAGGAACATTCGGTTACAAATGCCGGGGGAACGAAAGTCAGCGTCCGACCGGTCTGACGCGTTTCTCGAAAAAGTCGATCCGACACCAATCCGTCTGGAGAATGTTGATGCAACGGTTGATTCGCGCAGCAGCGTGCTGCGTCCTGGTTTCCTCGCTTGCGGCCTGTATCGTGCAGCCGCAGCAGCCGGTTCGCCCGGCCCCTCCGCCGCGGCCGAATCCGCAGGTCGTCGCGAACGAGCGGATGCAGCAGATCCAGGGCCGGATCGAGAACCTGCACCGCCGCATCGATGCGCGCGTGAACGGCGGCTACTACCCGCCGCCGTACGGCGCGCAGCTTCACCACCGCCTCGACGTGATCCGCCAGGAAGCGAACGACATGTCCGCGCAGCACAGCGGCGGCCTGTCCGGCGACGAGCAGCGCGTGCTGAACCAGGAACTCGACACGGCCGCGCGCGCGATCGGCGAGTAACGCACCGGCGCCCGCCGGCGCGGAAAAAGCGGCGGCACCGCTTGTCGCCGCTTGTCGCCGCTTGTCGCCGCTTGTCGCCGCTTGTCGCCGCTTGTCGCGAAGCGACATTCTTTTGCTCAAATTGACAAGGCCCACCTGCTCGCGTACAGTCGCCCGCACGCGTCGGGAGAGCGTGTGACCGTGCTGTTTCAGCCGGTTGCGCCGCCGAAGGGGCACACCCGCAAACTCTCAGGCAAAAGGACCGACCGCGTCGGGGAACCTCGTCCGTGCATCGCGCGGGCCACACACTCCCCGCACTCTGGAGAGCGGCAGTAGCCCGCAGCGCATAGGCTGCGCGGGCAGGCTGCCCACCGAAGGGGCGCGCGTTCGCCAGGCCTGGCCGGCAGCGCAATCTCTCAGGTATCGAGGACAGAGGGGCATGTACCGGATCGCTCGCAGGCCGTCGGCCGCGGTGGTCGGCACATGGCCGTTCTGATCCGCGCGCAAGCGCCTTGCCTGAGGCCTCGATGACTGCACTGAATCACACCCCGCTCAACGCCGCGCACCGCGCGCTCAATGCCCGCATGGTCGACTTCGGCGGCTGGGACATGCCCGTCAACTACGGCTCGCAGATCGAAGAACATGAAGCCGTGCGCACCGACGCCGGCATGTTCGACGTGTCGCACATGTGCGTCGTCGATTTCACCGGCAGCCGCGTGCGCGCGTTCTTCGAGCACGCGATCGCGAACAACGTCGGCAAGCTCAAGACGCCCGGCAAGGCACTCTACTCGTGCCTGCTCAATCCGCAGGGCGGCGTCATCGACGACCTGATCGTCTACTACTTCACCGAAGAATTCTTCCGCGTCGTCGTCAACGCCGGCACGGCCGAGAAAGACATCGCGTGGTTCAACCAGCTGAACGAGCAAGGCGGCTACGGCGTCACGATCGCGCCGCGCCGCGATTTCGCGATCATCGCCGTACAGGGCCCGAACGCCCGCGAAAAGGCCTGGGCGACCGTGCCCGCCGCGCGTGCCGCGACGAGCGAGCTGAAGCCGTTCAACGCCGCGCAGGTTGCCGGCACGCCGTTCGGCGATCTCACCGTCGCACGCACCGGCTATACCGGCGAAGACGGCTTCGAAGTGATCGTCCCGGCCGTGCACGTCGAAGCGCTGTGGAACGCGCTGCAGCAGAGCGGCGTGCGCCCGTGCGGGCTCGGCGCGCGCGACACGCTGCGCCTCGAGGCCGGCATGAACCTGTACGGCCAGGACATGGACGACACCGTCTCCCCGCTCGACGCGGGCCTCGCGTGGACGGTCGACCTCGGCGCGCCGCGCGACTTCGTCGGCCGCGCCGCCCTTGAAGCCAACGGCACCCGCGCCGCGTTCGTCGGCCTGATCCTGCAGAAGGAAAACGGCAAGGCGGGCGGCGTGCTGCGCGCGCACCAGAAGGTCGTCACGCCGCACGGCGAAGGCGAGATCACGAGCGGCACTTTCTCGCCGTCGATGCAGGAATCGATCGCGTTCGCGCGCGTGCCGGCGGCCGTCCAGATCGGCGACATCGTCCAGGTGCAAATTCGAGACAAGAATCTTCCCGCGCGCGTGGTAAAACTGCCGTTCGTGCGCAACGGCAAGGTCCTCGCTGCGTAACGGCCGGGCGGCCCGCCTCCCGGAAAGCCGGGAGATGGCGCCCGGCGCAACACCACACCCGGCGCGCCCCGGCGGGCGCGCCAGCAAAACGAACAAACCCTTTTATCAGGAGCATCCGATGAGCAACGTCCCGGCCGATCTGAAGTACACCGACGAACACGAGTGGATCCGCACTGAAGCCGACGGCACGCTGACGGTCGGCATCACCGATCACGCGCAGAACACGCTCGGCGACATCGTTTTCCTCGAACTGCCGGCCGTCGGCAAGCAGGTGAAGGCGGGCGACGCGATCGGCGTCGTCGAATCCGTGAAAGCGGCGTCGGACATCTATTCGCCGGTGTCGGGCGAGGTGGTCGCGATCAACGCGGACGCCATCGACACGCCGGAAGAGGTGAACAGCGACGCGTACGACACGTGGCTGTTCAAGATCAAGCTCGCCGCCGGCGCATCGACCGACGGCCTGCTCGACGCCGCCGCCTACAGCAAGCTGATCGACTAATTCCCTTACCCGAACCGCGCGACGCCGGCCGCCGGCCGGCCCGCGCGGGACCAGAGTCACGCCATGAAGCTCGAACACCCGGACCGCCTGATGAACCGCACGCCCCTCTCGCTCGCCGCGCTCGAAACGCACGACGCGTTCGCCGAACGCCACATCGGCCCCGACGCCGCCAGCCAGCAGGCCATGCTCGACACGCTCGGCTTCGCGTCGCGCGCCGCCCTGATCGACGCCGTGATCCCGGCCTCGATCCGCCGCGCCGAAACGCTGCCGCTCGGCCCGTTCGCGCAGCCGAAGAGCGAGGCGGAAGCCCTCGCCGCGCTGCGGGTTCTCGCGGACAAGAACCAGGTGTTCCGCTCGTATATCGGTCAGGGTTACCACGACACGCACACGCCGGCCGTGATCCTGCGCAACGTGCTCGAAAACCCGGCGTGGTACACGGCCTACACGCCGTACCAGCCCGAAATTTCCCAGGGCCGCCTCGAGGCGCTCCTGAACTTCCAGCAGATGGTCGCCGACCTGACGGGCCTCGCGATCTCGAACGCGTCGCTGCTCGATGAAGCCACCGCCGCCGCCGAAGCGATGACGCTGCTGCAGCGCACCGGCAAGCCGGCATCGAACGTGTTCTACGTCGCCGACGACGTGCTGCCGCAAACGCTCGAAGTGATCCGCACGCGCGCGCTGCCGGTCGGCATCGAGGTCAAGACGGGCCCGGCCGCCGACGCGGCGCAAGCGAATGCATTCGGCGTGCTGCTGCAATACCCGGGCGTGAACGGCGACGTGCGCGACTACCGCGCGCTCACCGAAGCGATCCACGCGGCCGGCGGCCACGTGGTCGTCGCGGCCGACCTGCTCGCGCTGACCGTGCTGACGCCACCCGGCGACTGGGGCGCGGACGTCGCGATCGGCAACACGCAGCGCTTCGGCGTGCCGATGGGCTTCGGCGGCCCGCACGCCGCCTACCTGGCCGTGCGCGACGAATTCAAGCGCCAGATGCCGGGCCGCCTCGTCGGCGTGACCGTCGACGCGCAGGGCAAGCCCGCGCTGCGCCTCGCGCTGCAGACGCGCGAACAGCACATCCGCCGCGAGAAGGCGACGTCGAACGTGTGTACCGCGCAGGCGCTGCTCGCGATCATGGCCAGCATGTACG
Source organism: Burkholderia sp. COPS (assembly GCF_019425585.1). Classification (NCBI taxonomy): domain Bacteria; kingdom Pseudomonadati; phylum Pseudomonadota; class Betaproteobacteria; order Burkholderiales; family Burkholderiaceae; genus Burkholderia; species Burkholderia sp. COPS. The sequence continues at coordinate 86,060 of NZ_WIXR01000034.1, forward strand.
CGGTCTACCACGGCCCGCACGGCCTGAAGACGATCGCGCTGCGCGTGAACCGCATCGCGGCCCTCTTCGCCGCCGGCGTGAAGCAGCTCGGCTTCGCGACCGTCAACGACACGTTCTTCGACACGCTGACGATCGACACCGGCGCGCGCACCGCGCAGGTCCATGAACTCGCGAAGGCCAGGCGCATCAACCTGCGCCGCGTGAGCGACACGCAAGTCGGCGTATCGGTCGACGAAACGACGACGCGCGACGACCTCGCCGATCTCCTCGACGTGTTCGCGCAGGCCGCGGGCGGCACCGCGCCGGCCGTCGATGCGCTGGACGCGGGCCTCGCCGGCGTCGCCGCGCTGCCGGCCGGCCTCGAGCGCACGAGCGCGTACCTGACGCACCCCGTGTTCAACCGCCACCATTCCGAAACCGAAATGCTGCGCTACCTGCGCAGCCTGTCGGACAAGGATCTCGCGCTCGACCGCTCGATGATCCCGCTCGGCTCGTGCACGATGAAGCTGAACGCGACGTCGGAAATGCTGCCGGTCACGTGGCCCGAATTCGGCGGCATCCACCCGTTCGCGCCGGCCGAGCAGACCGTCGGCTACCGCGAGATGATCGACCAGCTCGAGCAGATGCTCGTCGCGGCCACCGGCTACGCGGCCGTGTCGCTGCAGCCGAACGCCGGCTCGCAGGGCGAGTACGCGGGCCTGCTGATCATCCACGCTTACCACGCATCGCGCGGCGAAGCGCACCGCGACGTGTGCCTGATCCCGGCATCCGCGCACGGCACGAACCCGGCCTCCGCGCACATGGCCGGCATGAAGGTCGTGGTCGTCGCCTGCGACGCGCAGGGCAACGTCGACATCGCCGATCTCAAGGCCAAGGCCGACGAGCACGCGAAGAACCTCGCGGCGATCATGATCACGTATCCGTCGACGCACGGCGTGTTCGAGCAGAACGTCCGCGAGATCTGCGAGATCGTGCATGCGCACGGTGGCCAGGTGTACGTCGACGGCGCGAACATGAACGCGATGGTCGGCCTGACCGCGCCGGGCCAGTTCGGCGGCGACGTGTCGCACCTGAACCTGCACAAGACCTTCTGCATCCCGCACGGCGGCGGCGGCCCGGGCGTCGGCCCGGTCGCGGTCGGCGCGCACCTCGCGAAGTTCCTGCCGAACCAGCGTTCGACCGGCTACTCGCGCGACGAAAACGGCATCGGCGCGGTGTCGGCCGCGCCGTACGGCTCGGCGTCGATCCTGCCGATCTCGTGGATGTACATCGCGATGATGGGCGCGAAGAACCTGACCGCCGCGACGGAAACCGCGATCCTCAACGCGAACTACATCGCGAAGCGCCTCGCGCCGCACTACCCGGTGCTGTATTCGGGCCCGGGCGGGCTGGTGGCGCACGAGTGCATTCTCGACCTGCGCCCGATCAAGGAATCGAGCGGCATCACCGTCGACGACGTCGCGAAGCGCCTGATGGATTACGGCTTCCACGCGCCGACGATGAGCTTCCCGGTGCCGGGTACGCTGATGGTCGAGCCGACCGAATCGGAATCGCAGGAGGAACTCGACCGCTTCATCGCCGCGATGATCGCGATCCGCGAGGAAATCCGTGCGGTCGAGGAAGGCCGCGCCGACCGCGAGGACAACCCGCTGCGTCACGCCCCGCACACGGCGGCCGTCGTCACCGCGAACGAATGGCCGCACGCGTACTCGCGCGAGCAGGCCGCGTACCCGGTCGCGTCGCTCGGCACGAACAAGTACTGGCCGCCAGTCGGCCGCGCGGACAATGTCTACGGCGACCGCAACCTGTTCTGCTCGTGCGTGCCGATGTCGGAATACGCATAACGCACACGAGGCCAGGAGCCGTCCGATGGTGCCCGCACCGCACGCAACCCGGGGTTGCGTGCGGTTTTTTTGTTCGCCGCTCGAACCCGTGCACGTTCGTGCGCCAATCCAGCTAACATCACACGCGATCCAGCCAATGAAGGAGTTCCGCATGGTGCGTCCGATGTTTCCGGGCCATGGTGCACTGCAAGGGCGGCCGCGCGCGCGCCGTGTCGTGCCGATGTTCGTCGCGTCGCTGTCGTTGGCCGCTGCCGGCCTCGGCGCGTGCGGCAGCGCGCGCGCGGCGATGAATTTCTGCGCGGCGCCGGCCCTGCAGGCGAGCGAGACGACGCAGGCCGAGCCGGGCGTCCAGGCGCTGATCCGCAGCGTCGACGCACGCATCGGCGAGCAGCCGAAGGCGATGGCGCGCGTGCACACCGAGGGCACGCTGCCGCACGAAGGCATCTACGACCAGAGCGCCGCCGCGCTGAAGGATCTCGACCTGATGCGCGATGCCGCGCTCGCGTGGCGCGTGACGAACGCGCCGCGCTACCTGCAGCTCGTCGACCGCTTCCTGTCCGCGTGGGTCGGCACCTACCAGCCGAGCTTCAACCCGATCGACGAGACGCGTTTCGACAGCCTGATCGTCGCGTACGACATGACGGCAAGCGCGCTGCCGGTGAAGACCCGCAATGCGACCGCAGCGTTCATCGCGAAGCTCGGCGCCGGTTATGTCGCGCAGATCGACGCGCAGAAGCGCCCGCTCACCGGCACCTGGCGCAACAACTGGCAGAGCCACCGGATCAAGCTGATCGCGCTGTCCGCGTTCACGCTCGGCGACCGCAGGATGATGAACGCCGCGCAGCGGCTGTTCGTCGAGCATCTCGCCGACAACATCGGCCCGGACGGCAAGACGTGGGACTTCGAGGAGCGCGATGCGCTGCACTACGCGGTCTACGACCTGCAGCCGCTGGTGACGGCCGCGCTCGCCGCACGCCGCTTCAACCGCAACTGGCTGCGCGAGCGCGGCACGAACGGTGCGACGCTCGCGGCCGCGCTCGACTGGCTCGTGCCGTACGCGCTCGGCGAGAAAACGCACGAGGAATTCGTGAATTCGCCGGTGCCGTTCGACGCGAAGCGCCGCGAAGCCGGCCTGCCGGGCTACACGGGGCAGTGGGACCCGAAAAACGCCACCGAACTCTTTCATCTGGCCGCGCGGCTCGACGGGCGTTATGCCCGCGTCGCGCAGCAACTTTCCCCAACGCCGCCCGCATGGCTCGCCGCGTGCCTGCCATTGCAGGCGCGCTAGCACTACTCTTAAAGCAAGGCAGGAATCGAAATGGCAGTCAGCGTCTTTGACCTCTTCAAGATCGGTATCGGTCCATCCAGTTCGCATACGGTCGGGCCGATGCGCGCGGCGCTGATGTTCGTCCAGGGCCTCGAGCGCGACGGGATGCTCGACGCGACCGCTCACGTGAAGGTCGAGCTGTACGGCTCGCTCGGCGCCACCGGCAAGGGCCACGGCACCGACCGCGGCGTGATGCTCGGCCTGCTCGGCGACGCGCCCGACACCGTCGATCCCGACACGATCGACGCGCGGCTGGAAGACGTCCGCAAGTCGAAGAAGCTCGCGCTGCTCGGCACGCACCCGGTGCCGTTCGTGCTGAAGGAGAACATCGCGTTCTACCGCCAGGCGCTGCCCGAGCATCCGAACGGGATGAAGCTGCGCGCGAGCGACGCGAACGGCGCGGTGCTGGTCGAGCGCACCTACCTGTCGGTCGGCGGCGGCTTCGTCGTGACGGCCGGCGCGCCGAACACGAAGGTGCTGAGCGCGGCCGAGCAGATGACGCACCCGTTCCGCACCGGCGCCGAGCTGCTCGCGCTGACCGAGTCGACCGGCAAGTCGATCGCGCAGCTGATGTGGGAAAACGAGCGCGCGTGGCACACCGAGGAAGAGACGCGCGATGGCCTGCTGAAGATCTGGGCGGTGATGCAGTCGTGCGTGTCGCGCGGCTGCGGAATCGGCAACCCGGATGCCGACGGCAACCTGCCCGGCCCGTTCCAGGTCAAGCGCCGCGCGCCGCAGCTGTACCGCACGCTGACGGGCAGCCCGGAGCGTGCGCTGCAGGATCCGCTGTCGATGATCGACTGGATCAACCTGTACGCGATCGCGGTCAACGAGGAAAACGCGGCCGGCGGGCGCGTCGTGACCGCGCCGACCAACGGCGCGGCCGGCATCATCCCCGCCGTGCTGCACTACTACACGCGCTTCACGCCGGGCGCGAACGAGCAGGGCGTGATCGACTTCCTGCTCACCGCCGCCGCGATCGGCATTCTTTACAAGCTGAATGCGTCGATCTCCGGCGCGGAAGTTGGCTGCCAGGGTGAAGTGGGCGTCGCGTGCTCGATGGCGGCGGGCGCGCTCGCGGCCGTGCTCGGCGGCACGCCGCAACAGGTCGAGAACGCGGCCGAGATCGGGATGGAGCACAACCTCGGCCTCACCTGCGACCCGGTCGGCGGGATGGTGCAGATTCCCTGCATCGAGCGCAACGCGATGGCGTCGGTGAAGGCGGTCAACGCGGCGCGCATGGCGTTGCGCGGCGACGGCTCGCACTACGTGTCGCTCGATTCGGTGATCAAGACGATGCGCGAGACCGGTGCCGACATGAAGACGAAGTACAAGGAAACGTCGCGCGGCGGGCTCGCGGTGAATATCGTCGAGTGCTGATGCGGATTCCGGCGGTCACGCGGGGCGAATCGATACCCTGCCGTGCCGCCGGACATGACCGGGCACGCTAGTCGTTCAGCCAGTTCTCCAGCCGCAACCCCGGGTAACTCGCGAACTCCCGCTCGTTGTTGGTCACGAGCACGGCGTCGAGCGACACCGCGTGCGCCGCGATCAGTTTGTCGAGATGATCCCTCTTCCGCTCGCGGGTCGCTTCGCGAACAGGGCCGTACGCTTGCGCGGCCGCCGCGTCGAACGGCGCAACCGGAATATCCTCGATCAGGTCGGCAAGGTTGCGGCGCTCCCGGACCGCATTCGCACACGCGGCCACGCCGTATTCGAGCTCGGCGTACGTAATCGCCGACATCACGACGTCCCCCGTGTAGCACTGGGCAAATCGTTTCGCGACCTGTTCCGGCTGATGCTTCATCAAATAGATGCACATGTTGGTGTCGAGCATGTAGCGCGGCATCACAAACCCTCGCGGTCGGCCTGCTCGTGGTCGCCACGCCCTTCAGCCATGAAATCCGGTGCGAATTTCGCGAACTTCTCGAGCACGCCAGCCAACGGCCGTCGCACGGGACGAATACGGATTTCGTCGCCGATCCGTTCGATTTCGAGCTCGATATCGCTGCGCTCGTAGGCAAGGTCCGCCGGAATCCGTACGGCCTGCGAGTTGCCGTTCCGGAACACCCTCGTGGTATGCATGTCGATCTCCCATGCGTGTGTACGATGGATGTACTTTAGGGTGTTTCCGAGGCAATGTAAATCCATGTGTGTACACGGCTCCGAAGTGATCATGCGGGCGGCTCGCGATATGCCGGAGATATCCACTGCCGGCGGCCGGTCAATTGCGGCGAAAAGACACGGGGTTCGACGCAATTCGCCACCCGCCTGACCGTGGCAGCGGATCGTCCTGTCCGGCTCGATGCCGGCAGCCTCCACTGTCCACCGTCCGGCAATCACGCACCAGTCGTCCTTTCGGCCAGCCGAACCCGGCGAGCACGCAAGACGCGCCGCCCGACCCGCTCCGGGTTCCGACACTTTTCACCGGCCGGCGTACCGGCGCCCGGCCGACAGGCGTAAGCTGTACGTCCCGCTACCCAGGGAGACGGCAGCCCATGTCGCATTCCAAGGATCTCGAGCAGCCCGCCACCACCGGCGCGCGACTGCTCGTCGATGCGTTGCTCGCCAATCACGTCGAACGCGTGTTCTGCGTGCCCGGCGAGAGTTTCCTCGCCGTACTCGATGCGCTGGCGGACGACACCGCGCGCATCCAGACGGTCGTCTGCCGCCACGAGGCGGCCGCCGCGAACATGGCCGAGGCGGTCGGCAAGCTGACTGGCCGCCCCGGCATCGCGTTCGTCACGCGCGGGCCCGGCGCGACCCATGCGTCGATCGGCGTGCACACCGCGTTCCAGGATTCGACGCCGATGATCCTGTTCGTCGGCCAGTGCGCGCGCGAGCACCTCGACCGCGAAGCCTTCCAGGAAATCGACTACCGGCGGATGTTCGGCCAGATGGCGAAATGGGTCGCGCAGATCGACGATCCGCGCCGCATTCCCGAGTACCTGAGCCATGCGTTCCACGTCGCGACCGCCGGCCGGCCCGGCCCGGTCGTGCTCGCGCTGCCGGAGGACGTGCTGTCCGAAGCCTGCGCGCCGCAGCCCGTCGTGCCGGCCGCGAAACGCGTCGCGGCCGCGCCGTCGGCCGCGCAGCTCGACGAGCTGCGCGAGCGGCTCGCGCGCGCCGAGCGTCCGTTCGCGATCGTCGGCGGCAGCGGCTGGACGCCCGACGCGTGCGCGAACCTGCGCACCTTCGTCGAGCGCTGGCAGTTGCCGGTGGCCTGCGCGTTCCGCTACCAGGACACGATCGACAACGCGCACCCGAACTATGCGGGCGACGTCGGGCTCGGGATCAACCCCGCGCTCGCGAAGCGCATCCGCGACGCCGACCTGCTGCTCGTGATCGGGCCGCGGCTCGGCGAAGCGACGACCGGCGGCTACACGCTGCTCGACATCCCGAAGACACGCCAGACGCTGGTTCACGTGCACCAGGGCGCGGACGAGCTCGGCCGCGTGTATGCGGCCGACCTGCCGATCGTGTCCGGGATGCCCGAGATCGCCGCGCCGCTCGCCGCGCTCGAGCCGCCCGAGCATCCCGCGTGGGCCGGCAGCGCCGCCGACGCGCATCGCGCGTATCGCGAATGGCATGCGCCGCTGCCGATGCCCGGCGACGTCCAGCTCGGCGACGTGATGGTGCAGTTGCGCGAGCGCCTGCCGCACGACGCGATCCTCACCAACGGCGCCGGCAATTATGCGATCTGGCTGCATCGCCACTTCGCGTACCGGCACTTCCGCTCGCAGCTCGCGCCGACGAGCGGCGCGATGGGCTACGGGCTGCCGGCCGCGCTCGCCGCGAAGTCGTTGTACCCGTCGCGCGCCGTCGTCGCGCTCGCGGGAGACGGCTGCTTCATGATGGCCGGCAACGAGCTCGCGACCGCGATGCAGTACGGGCTGAACATCGTGGCAATCGTCGTCAACAACGGCCATTTCGGTACGATCCGCATGCATCAGGAGCGCAACTACCCGGGCCGCGTGCACGGCACGGGGCTCACGAATCCCGATTTCGCCGCGTATGCGCGCGCATTCGGCGCGCATGGCGAGACCGTCGAGCGCACCGCCGATTTCGCGCCCGCGCTCGAACGCGCGCTGACCTGCGGGCTGCCCGCGCTGATCGAGATCCGCATCCCGCAGGACGCCAGCACGCCGGCCGCGACCCTCGAACAGATCCGCGAACAGGGCCGCCGCGCGCGCGGCGGATGACGGTGAGCACGCACGCCGCGCCCCCTGCCGCCGCGCTGTCGCACGACGACGCGCTGGCACTCCCCGGCACGCTGCTCGCACCGGACGGCACGCTCGTCGCGCCTTACGACCTCGAGCACGGCGCCGCGCGTGCCGCCGGCCACGTGGCGGCCGCGCCCGCGCTCGGCCTGCTGCACGCGGCGCACCGGCCGTTCCGGCTCGACTATGGCCGCGCACGGCAGGTGCATGTGATCAACGGGATGGGGGTCACGCTCGGCGATTCGGTGATCGGGCTCACCGCCCTGGCCGCGCTGCGCGCAGCGCATCCGGGCCTGGGCTTCATGCTGTACCGGCCCGCCCGCGCGCCGCGCTACGTCGATGCGCTGTACGCGCTCGCGGCCGACATCGTCGCGCCGTCGCGCGCGCTGCCGTACCCCGCCGACGCGCTGCCGGCGGACGCGCCGTGCATCGACGTCGGCAATCACCTGTACTGGCCCGCGTTTGCCCGGTTGCCGATGATCGATTTCTTCCTCGACGCGCTCGGCGTGGAGCCTGCCTCGGTGCCGGCATCGGCCAGGCGCAACCGCTGGCTCGCGCGGCTGCCGTTGCCCGCGTTGCCTGCGCAATGGCAGCGTCCGTACGTGCTGTTCTGTCCGAACGCGAGCACCGCGTTGCGCAGCGTGCCGCCTGCCCTCCGGGCAACGTTCGTCGAACAGCTGGCCCGGCGCTACGGCTTGCCGGTGGCCGGGTTCGGACCGGTCGCGCATCCCGCGTATGTCGACGTGAGCGCCGATGCGGCAGGCGATACGGCCCGGTTCATCGCATGGGTCAAGGGCGCCAGCCTGCTATTCGCGCCCGACACGGCCGCGCTGCACCTTGCCGACGGTTTCGACGTGCCGACGCTCGCGTGCTTTACAACGATCGAGCCGGCGCTGCGCGTACGCGACTATCCGCATTGCGTGCCGGTCGCGCTCGACGTGCCGGCCGAATTGCACGGGCTGCATCGCAGCGAGCGGCCGGCCGATCTCGCGGCGGTCGAGGCCGCTTACCGGGCGATCGACTGGGACGCGCTGGCCTGGCCCGCGCCGCGCAAAGCCGCGGCGACCGCTGATCAGGAAAACCGGACGCGAGCATCCGCTGCGTGGCCGACAGCGCAATAGCGTGCCCGCACCGCCTGAGCTGAGCTGAGCTGAGCTGAGCTGAGCTGAGCTGAGCTGAGCTGAGCTGAGCCTGATCCTGATCCTGAGCCTGAGCCCGAGCCAGGCTCACCCCGACTACCGCCCCGCGCTCACCCCGCCACCATCACCGCGCGATCGCGCAGCGTCTCCGACGGCCGCTTGCCGAACAGTCGCCGGTAATCGGTCGCGAACTGGCTGAGATGCCAGAAGCCCCACGCCTCCGCAACGTCCTGCACCGAACCGGCCGCGCGGCCGCACAGGTCGCGCCGCGCTCCGTTCAGCCGCAGCGTGCGCAGGTAGGTGGCGGGCGCCATGCCGAGCACGTCCTGGAAGCAGTACTGCAGCGTGCGCCGGCTCACGTGCAACTGCTCGCACAGTTCGGGCACGCCGACCGGGCGCGTGCGGTGCGCGAGCACGTAGTCACGCGCCTGTTCGACGATCCAGCGGCGCATCGACGGCGCGCGGCCGGCATCGTCGTCGGCCGGTTGCGCGCACACGTCGAACAGCGCGGCCAGCACCTCGGCCTGCAGGTCGTCGCGCTGCGCATCGGCCAGCGGGCCGGCCATCGCCACCGCCCCGTCGAGCCGGCGGCCGAGCAGTGCGCACAGGCGCGCGAGCCGCGCATCGCCGACCTGCATCACGCGCTGCGTGAACAGCCGCTCGTCGAGCGCACGGTGCTCGACCTCCTCCGCATAACGGCGCAGCACGTCGCCGCGCACGACGATGCCGTAGATCGAGAACTGCGCGGGCGTCACCAGTTCGAATTCGACGTTGCCGGGCCGGAACGCGAGCGCGCCGGGCCCGATGCGGCACGCATCGACGCGCGCGGTGCCGTCGCTCACGAGCGGGATGCCGAACCAGTACGCGTCGCCGCGCACCTCGCACGCCTGGCGCAGCAGGTGGCTCGTCGATTCCCGAAACAGTTTCATCGTGTCGAGCGGCAGCTCGGTCAGCGTGCCGACGAAACGGCCGGCCGCGAGCTGGTCGTAGGTCTGCCGCCAGCCGATCAGGTTGCGCGCCTGCTCGTCGGCGTCATGCGCGACGCTGACGACCGCCTGCCCGGCCAGCGCGTCGTCGCCCTGCGCGTTGCGCCGCGTGTCTTCGGCTGTCGGTTCTTCGCTACACGCCACGTGTTGGTCCATCGTGTCCTCCCTCACCTGCCCGGAACCGCGTCTGTCACGCAAGTCCCGTGCCGAACCGCGCGGTTCGGCGAACGGCCCGTCATTCCACGTTGTCCGGCCGTTGCGCGCCATCCGGGCGCACCCGAAGGCGGCGTGCCGCGCACGCCGCCGGTGCGATCCGCGCGACGACCGCGCATCTCGACCGCCGCCGGCCGCCGAATCCCGGCTACCCGGCCGGCTTCAGCCGCACGACCCGCGTGCCGCAATTGCCATACGCCTGCGCGACCGCCAGCTCGACGATCGCGCTTCCGGCCGGCCAGGGCGCCGCGTCCGCTTCGGGCAAATCGGCACGCAGCGTCGCGCGACCGTTGATCCGGTAGCGGATGCCGCGCACGAAGTCGACGAACAGCAACCCGACGCCGCTGCCGTCGCATGCCGCCGCATCGATCCGGCCACCGTCGCCGGGGGCGGCAGGCAACGCGAACCGCAGCGTCTTCGTGTCGATCACGCGGACGACCGGCAGCAGATCGCCGTTCGCGTCGCGCATGCCCGGCACGATGTCGCAGGTCACGGATGCGCGCGAGCCGCCCGCAGTGGCGATGAACATGAACGGTTGAGATTCGACGAACTGCCGCACGCCGATGCTCACGCGTGTCGTCACCACGTCGCTCATCCGCTCGGCTTCGTCGGCCACGCCGAAGCGGTGCTGCGCGTCGAGTTCGCCCGCATGGAACACGGGGTGACGCGGAAAGGATCGGGGCAGTTCAGCCATGCTGGTTTTCGTTACACGCATCGGCGCGCCGTGCCGCAGCGACGACACGACGGCCGGTATCGTTTCCGGCGCCGGCCGCGACGATGCTCGGCCGACACCGGGGGTCGGATGTCGAAGTCGAAACTGGCGAAGCGCCGGGTGACCGGATGGGACGACGGCCAGCAGCCGATAGCAGGTAGCCGATAGCCGCCGCATCGCACCCGCATGCGCAACGCCCGACGGACGGGCAAACGTCACCCGGCCATCGAAGGTTGAACGCAGCCCGCGCGCCACGCGCCCCGCCAACGAACCCCGGCGATCGTCCCGGCCGGCGCTGCCCTGCCGGCCGGCCGATCCCGGCGCTCCGCCACTGCGTCGACGCCCCGGTCAGAAGAACCCGAGCGCCTCCGCCTGGTAGCTGACCAGCAGGCACTTCGTCTGCTGATAGTTCGACAGCGCCATCTTGTGCGTCTCGCGGCCGATCCCCGACTGCTTGTAGCCGCCGAACGCCGCGTGCGCGGGGTACAGGTGGTAGCAGTTGGTCCACACGCGGCCGGCCTCGACCTCGCGGCCCATCCGGTACGCCCGCGTGCCGTTGCGCGTCCACACACCCGCGCCGAGCCCGTAGAACGTGTCGTTCGCGAGTTCGATCGCTTCCTGCTCGTCCTTGAACGTCATCACCGACGCGACCGGCCCGAAGATCTCTTCCTGGAACACGCGCATCTTGTTGTTGCCGAGCAGCATCGTCGGCTTCACGTAGTAGCCCGTGTCGAGGCCGGCAGCCGGCGCCGTGCGTTCGCCGCCCGTCAGGCATTGCGCGCCTTCGCCGCGGCCGATGTCGATGTACGACAGGATCTTGTCGAGCTGCTGCTGCGACGCCTGCGCGCCGATCATCGTCTGCAGGTCGAGCGGGTGGCCGGCCTTGATGCGCTCGACGCGCGCGACCGCCTTCTCGATGAACTTCTCGTAGATCGATTCCTGGATCAGGATCCGCGACGGGCACGTGCACACTTCACCCTGGTTCAGCGCGAACATCGCGAGCCCTTCGAGCGCCTTGTCGAGGAACGCGTCGTCCTGGTCGAGCACGTCGGCGAAGAAGATGTTCGGGCTCTTGCCGCCCAGTTCGACCGTCGACGGGATCAGGCTGTCGGCCGCCGCGCGCAGGATGTGCTTGCCGACCGGCGTCGAGCCCGTGAACGCGATCTTCGCGATCCGCTTGCTGGTCGCGAGCGCTTCGCCCGCTTCCTTGCCGAAGCCGTTCACGATGTTGATCGTGCCGGCCGGGAACAGGTCGCCGATCAGCTCCAGCAGCACGAGCACCGACGCGGGCGTCTGCTCGGCCGGCTTCATCACGACGCAGCAGCCGGCCGCGAGCGCCGGCGCGAGCTTCCATGCGGCCATCAGCAGCGGGAAGTTCCACGGGATGATCTGGCCGACGACACCGAGCGGCTCGTGGAAGTGGTACGCGACGGTGTTGTCGTCGATCTCGGAGATGCCGCCTTCCTGCGCGCGGATGCAGCCCGCGAAGTAGCGGAAGTGGTCGATCGCGAGCGGCAGGTCGGCCGCCATCGTCTCGCGCAGCGGCTTGCCGTTGTCGATCGTCTCGGCCACGGCCAGCAGCTTCAGGTTCTTTTCCATCCGGTCGGCGGCGGCGAGCAGCAGGTTCGCGCGCTCGGCCACGGACGTCTTGCCCCACTTGCGGCGCGCGGCATGCGCGGCATCGAGCGCCAGCTCGATGTCGTCGGCGCCCGAGCGCGGAATGCGGCAGAACGGCTGGCCGTTGATCGGCGACACGTTCTCGAAATACTCGCCTTTCACCGGCGGAACCCACTTGCCGCCGATGTAGTTGTCGTATTGCTGACGGTACGGGTATTCGACGTCGAGGCCCAGTTGTTTCAGGTCAAACGGGTTCATACATGTCTCCTGTTCATCGTGCTTGTGTGCGTACAGCGCCGGTTGGATCGCGCTGCGTCGGTTTACGCAACATGCGTGCCAAACGGGACGGAAGCACGGCGACCACGGCCGGCCCGCGTGCGCACCGTGCCGTGTTCACCCACGCAGCACGGCGGGTGTACCCATTCTGAACAGCGCGATTGCGCAGCAGCCGGGCCGGTGTGCGAAATTTCCACAGTGCGCGGGCGCGCGGGCAGGCGGACGCCGGCCGCGACGCGTGGCATGTCGCTTGCGTGCGCATCGTGCGTTTCCACGCAACGGCGAGTGCGCCGACCGACACCATGAACGACCGCGGCCCCCTGACCGACGACGCCATCGCGTTCATCCGCGAGCAGGCGTTCCTGATCGTCGCGACCGCCGACGAAGGCGGCAACAGCGACTGCTCGTACCGCGGCCGCCAGCCGCGCGCCGACGGCTCGTTCGAGCCGCTCGTCGACGTCCCCGACCGCCGCACGCTCGTGCTGCCCGACTTCGCGGGCAACAACCTGTTCAACACGATCGGCAACCTGCTCGTGAATCCGGCCGTCGCGCTGCTGTTCGTCGATTTCGTGCGCCAGACGACCTGGCTCGTGCAGGGCCGCGCGACGATCGACGAGGATGTGCAAGGCCGCGCTCATCTGTGGCCGGACGCGCGGCGCTATGTGGTGGTTGACGTGGAACGGGCGCAGGCGCGCGCGGATGCGGCGCTGCCGCCGCTGGTGCTGGCGTGATTCACGCGATGCGCTGGACGGATCGTCGACTCGCGACGCAAACGACGATGAAACGGCGCGGCGCTCCGGCTGCCGTGGCCGAAGCGCCCATGCATGGCGATACGCCGCTCAACGCCCGCGCGTTTCCGTGCAGGCCGCATCGATCCAGCTGCGCACCGGCGCGTCGGCATGTGCGTGCCGGCCGGCACCGTCGCCCGCTTCGGCAGCCACCCGCCGCCCGCCGAGAAACACGAACACCACCAGCGCACACAGCACGGTGACGACCGCCAGCCCGATCAGCAACCGGTCGAATGCATGCGCGTAACTCGCGAGCAGCGCCGCATGGCCGACATCCGGCAATGCAGCCGCCGCGCCCGCGAGATCGCCGGTCGCGAGCCGCGCGGCCGCACGCAGCGTCGCGTCGGGCGTGCCGGCTGCGCCCGCCGCCTGTCGCAGCCCCGTCTGCGCGAGTGCGGCCAGTACCGCGCCGACGATCGCGAGCGCGATCCCTTCGCCGGCCACGCGCGTCGTGCTGAAGATGCCCGTCGCCATCCCCGCGCGCTCCTTCGGCACGACGCTCACCGACAGCCCGTCCATCAGCCCCCACGGCATCCCGGCCCCGACGCCGATCGCGAGCATCGGCGCGATCGCCGCCGGCCCCGCGCCGCCGCGCAGCGCGACGTCCAGCCACACGAGCCCGGCCGCCGCGATCAGCAGCCCGAGCCCCGAGATCACGCCGGCAGTCAGCCAGCGCGTGAGCGTCGCCGCGACCAGCGGCACGACCAGCATCGGCGCGGAAATCGCGAGCATCAGCCAGCCGGCGTCGATCTCGCTGAAGCCGTCGATGCCGATGAAGCGCAGCGGCAGCACGACGAGCAGCACGATGTAGCAGCAGCAGGTCGACACCGGCAGCACCTGCACGCCGACGAAACGCGCGATCCGGAACAGCGACAAGTCGAGCATCGGCCGCGCGACCCGCGTCTCGATCGCGACGAACGCGCAGGCGCCGAGCGCCGCGCCGGCCAGCAGCGCGATCACGAGCGCGTTCGACCATCCGCGTCCGGGGGCTTCGATCACGCCGAACGTGAACAGCGTCAGCGCGGCTGTGAACGCGGCCGTGCCGGGCCAGTCGAGCCCCGTCGCGTGCGGGTCGCGCGACTCGTGCATGCGTGGCAGCCCGAAGCCGAGCGACAGCCCGCCGGCCACCGCGCTCGTCACGAAGATCGTGCGCCAGCCGCCGTGCCCGATCAGCGCGCCGGCCAGCACGGGCCCGAACGCGAGCCCGATGCCGAAGGTCGTGCCGAGCAGGCTGAAGGCGCGCGTGCGCGCCGCGCCGTCGAACTCCTGCGCGAGCGCGGCCGTGCCGCCCGCGAGCGCCGCGGCCGCCGCGAGCCCCTGCGCGGCGCGCAGCAGGTCGACCGCGAGCATCGACGGCGCGAACGCGAGCGCGACCGACATCAGCGTGAAGCCGCCGACACCGATCGCGAACACGCGCTTGCGGCCGAACTGGTCGGCCAGCGCGCCCGCCGCCATCAGGCAGCTGCCGAACGCGAGCATGAACGCGTTGGTGATCCAGTTCATCGCGACCGTGCCGCCGTGCAGGTCGCGGCCGATCGCGGGCGTCGCGACCGCGCCGCCCGAAAACGACAACGGCAGCGCGACGGCGGCCATGCAGACGGCGGCCAGCACCCACGCGCGCCGGCGTGCCGACTGCGTCGATGCGGCTGAAAAAGGCTGATCCATCATCGCTCCTCAAAAGGCCGGCGCGGATGCGCCGTCAGAGCGACAGACGATAAATCCGATTCAATCGAAGAAAAACCACGCGAAGTTCCGCATATACCGGACTAAAATTCCGCAATTCACTTCACAGCGCGTGTCGTCGTGCGCGCTTCGATTCAATGGAAAACCTGTCCGGCATCGTCGCGTTCGTCCGCACCGCCGAAGCGCTGAGCTTCGTCGCGGCCGGCCGCGCGCTCGGCATCTCGGCGTCGGCGGTCGGCAAGACGATCGCGAAACTCGAACAGTCGCTGGGCGTGCGCCTGTTCAACCGCACGACCCGCCGCGTCACCCTCACCGAAGAGGGGCGCCACTTCTACGAACGTTGCCAGCGGATCCTCGAGGATTTCCGCGACGCGGAAGCGACCGTGACGGCGTCGGCGCAGCGCCCGCGCGGCAGGCTGCGCGTGAGCCTGCCGGTGATCGGCTACCGGTTCCTGCTGCCGGTGCTGCCCGAGTTCCGGCAGCGCTACCCGGACGTCGAGCTCGATCTCGATTTCAACGACCGGATGGTGGATGTCGTCGAAGGCGGCTTCGATGCGGCGATCCGCAGCGGCCCGCTGTCCGATTCGAGCCTGATGTCACGGCGGCTCGGCCCGTTTGCGTTCGTGCTGTGCGCGACGCCCGCGTATCTCGCGCGGGCCGGCACGCCGCGCACGCCGCGCGATCTCGAAGCGCACGAATGCGTGCGCTACTGCTTCCCGACCACCGGCAAGCTGCAGGACTGGGCGCTCGCGGCCGCCGACGGCACGCCGGCGAAGCTGCGCACCGCACTGACCTGCAACAACATGGAAGCCCTGCGCGGCACCGTGCTCGCGGGGCTCGGCATCGGCTACATGCCCGACTTCCTCGCGCGCGACGCGCTCGAACACGGCACGCTCGTCACCGTGCTCGACGACTACCGAATCGCACCGGGGCAGTTCTCGATCGTGTGGCCGTCGAGCCGGCAGTTGTCGCCGAAACTGCGCGTGTTCGTCGATTTTCTGTGCGAGCGGCTGTTCAGGTAGCCGGGTAGCGGGCGCCTCGACAGCCGCCCCTCGTGCCGCTCATGCCGCTCGAACGGCACGCCCCCCGCGATGCGGGAGCGGCCCGCGTGCGACCGTTTTCAGTCCGCCCCGATCCGCTCCGCTTCCGCCTGCGGCAACAGCGCATCGCTGTCGTCCTTCAGCCCGACGCCCGTCAGCTGGAGCCTGCGCGCGTGCGTCATCAGGTAATGCAGCTTGTGCGCGGCCGCCGCGTACGGCAGCCCTTCGGGCCGCACGTTCGAGATGCAGTTGCGCAGCGCGTCGTGGCAGCCGACCTTCGGCGCCCACGTCAGGTACACGCCGAGGCTGTCCGGCGAGCTGAGCCCCGGCCGTTCGCCGATCAGCATCGCCACGACCTTCGCGCGCAGCAGCTCGCCGATCTCGTCGCCGAGGGCGACGCGCGCCTGCGTCGCGACCACCACCGGGCCGATCCGCCAGCCGTCCGCGTCGAGGCGCGGCCGCACCGCCTGCAGCAGCGGCAGCGCCTGCTTCGCGGCCGCGAACGCCGAGAGCCCGTCGCCGACCACGAACACGACATCGGGCGCATCGTCGAGCGCCGCGCCGTAACCGGCGAGCAGCCCGCGGCTGTCGTCCGACAGCTTGCGGCCGAGATCGGGCCGGCGCAGGTAGTGGTCGCGGTCCGGCGCGGCGCTCTGCACGCCGAGCGTCGGCAGCAGGCCGGCCGCCTCGATCTCGCGCCGCAGCGCGTCCGAGTCGAGCGGCTGGTGCACCGCGTCGCGCGCCTGCGCGTGCGACAGGTTGAAGGCCAGCAGCGGCGCGGTCGGCAGGCTGTTGCCCGCACGGCCGAGCGCGATCCGCGCGTTCGTGAACGACTTCAACTGGCCCCACGGATTCTTTTCGACGGCGTCGCTCATGCCGAAATCCCCATCCAGTCGTTCGCGCCCGCGAGCAGCGGCACGCGTGAGCTCGCGGCGCGCAATGCACCGTGCGCGTCGACGATCTCCATCGTCTCCAGCCACTCCTCGAATTCCGGCGCGCGGCGCAGGCCGAGCACCTCGCGCACGTAGAGCTGGTCGTGGAACGACGTGCTCTGGTAGTTCAGCATCACGTCGTCCGCGCCCGGAATCCCCATGATGAAGTTGATGCCGGCCGCGCCCAGCAGCGTCAGCAGCGTGTCCATGTCGTCCTGGTCGGCTTCCGCGTGGTTCGTGTAGCAGATGTCGCAGCCCATCGGCACGCCGAGCAGCTTCCCGCAGAAGTGATCCTCGAGCCCCGCGCGGATGATCTGCTTGCCGTCGTACAGGTATTCGGGCCCGATGAAGCCGACCACCGTGTTCACGAGGAACGGCTCGAACTTGCGCGCCACCGCATACGCGCGCACCTCGCAGGTCTGCTGGTCGACGCCGAAATGCGCGTTGGCCGACAACGCGCTGCCCTGGCCCGTTTCGAAGTACATGAGATTGTTGCCGACGGTGCCGCGCTTGAGCGACAGCGCGGCCTCGCGCGCCTCGCCGAGCAGCGCGAGCGAGATGCCGAAGCTCGCGTTCGCCTTCTCGGTGCCCGCGATCGACTGGAACACCAGATCGACCGGCGCGCCCTTCTCGACCGCCGCGATCGTGTTGGTCACGTGCGTGAGCACGCACGACTGCGTCGGCACGCCGTAGCGTTCGCGGAACGCGTCGATCATCGCGAGCAGCTTCACGATCGCCGCGAGGCTGTCGGTGGCCGGGTTGATGCCGATCATCGCGTCGCCGCAGCCGTACATCAGCCCGTCGAGCATCGACGCGGCGATCCCCTTCACGTCGTCGGTCGGGTGGTTCGGCTGCAGCCGCACCGACATCCGGCCCGGCAGCCCGACCGTGTTGCGAAAGCGCGTGACGACGCGGCGCTTTCTCGCCGCGGCGATCAGGTCCTGGTTGCGCATCAGCTTCGACACGGCGGCGACCATCTCGGGCGTGAGGCCCGGCGCGATCCGTTCGAGCGCCGCGCCGTCGGCGGCGGGCGACAGCAGCCAGTTGCGGAAGTCGCCGACGGTGAGATGCGAGATTTCCGCGAACGCCGCCGCATCGTGATCGTCGACGATCAGGCGCGTGACCTCGTCGTCTTCATACGGGATCACCGCCTCGTTCAGGAACGCCTTCAGCGGCACGCCCGCGAGCGCGATCTTCGCGGCCACGCGCTCCTCCTCGCTCGCCGCCGCGACACCGGCGAGCTGGTCGCCGGAACGCAGCGGGCTCGCCTTCGCGAGCAGCGTCTTCAGGTCCGCGAAACGGTACGTGCGCGGGCCGATCGTCTCCGTATAGGACATCGTGCGAGTCTCCTTGCCTTGCCAAAAGCCGACGGCGCGCCCGTTCGACGGGGCGCGCCGGATGCCGTCAGGAACGGCCGTTCACCTTCACCTGCTCACTCCTCCACCAGCGCGTCGCCCGGCGCGCCCTCGCGCTGCGAACGCGTCGCGAGGAAGTACGCGTAGCCGACCGCGAGGAAGCCGACGAACACCAGCGCGACCAGCCCGTTGAAATACACCATCGTAGCGAGGCAGACGAGCGCCGCGAGGATCGCGAAGGCCGGGAAGATCGGGTACAGCGGCGCGCGGAACGGCCGCGCCATGTTCGGCTGCGTGCGGCGCAGCTTGAACAGCGACGCCATGCTCACGATATACATCACGATCGCGCCGAATACCGACATCGTCACGATATTCGCGGTCAGCGTCTGCCCGCCGAACTGGATCAGCTCGTCGCTGTAGATCGCCGCGATGCCGACCACGCCACCCGCGAGAATCGCGCGGTGCGGGGTCTTGAAGCGCGGATGCACCTTGCCGAGCCACTCCGGCAGGTAACCTTCGCGGGCCAGCGCGAAGATCTGGCGCGAATAACCGAGGATGATCCCGTGGAACGACGCGACGAGGCCGAACAGCCCGAGCCACACGAGCATGTGCATCCAGCCGCTGTTCGCGCCGACGATGTACTTCATCGCCTGCGGCAGCGGGTCGTTGATGTTCGCGAGCTTGGTCCAGTCGCCCGCGCCGCCGGCGAACACCATCACGCCGATCGCGAGTGCCACGAGGGTCAGGATCCCGGCCACGTACGCGATCGGGATCGAGCGCTTCGGGTTCTTCGCCTCTTCGGCGGCCATCGCGACGCCTTCGATCGCGAGGAAGAACCAGATCGCGAACGGAATCGCCGCGAACATCCCGTGGAACGCGCCCATGCTGAAATGATCGGCGCCCGACCAGCCGCCCTTCATGAAGTTGCTCCACGCGAAGCCCGGCGACACGACGCCCATGAACACCAGCAGCTCGAAGATCGCGAGCAGCGTGACGACGAGCTCGAAGGTCGCGGCGATCTGCACGCCGACGATGTTCAGCGCCATGAACACGAGATACGCGCCCATCGCCGCATGCTTGGGCTCGAGCCCCGGAAACTGCACGTGCAGGTACGCGCCGATCGCGAGCGCGATCGCGGGCGGCGCAAACACGAATTCGACGAGCGTCGCCGCGCCGGCGAGATAACCGCCGGTCGGGCCGAACGCGCGGCGCGCATACGCGAACGGGCCGCCCGCGTGCGGGATCGACGTCGTCAGCTCGGTGAAACTGAAAATGAAGGTCGTGTACATCGCCGCGACGAACAGCGCGGTGACGACGAAACCCAGCGTGCCGGCGCTCGCCCAGCCGTAACTCCAGCCGAAGTATTCGCCGGAGATCACGAGGCCGACCGCGATGCCCCACAGTTGCCAGGTCCCGAGCGTCTGCTGCAGCGCGGGCTGGCCGGACGACTTGGCGCCGGCTGCGGGCCGGCCATTCGACTCTGCTTTCATCGGACTCTCTCCTCAAATGCGCCGGGCCTGGCGGCCTGCGCGACTGAGAATCGATGCTAGAGAGTCATTAAACGACGTGTTATCGAAATTCGGCAAAGATCGCGGCTGACATTTCGCTGACGGAAACGCCTGTTCCGGGCTTGGGTGGCCTCCCGCTGCGCGAAAGGCACCGATGCCGGGCCCGCCCCGCTGCGACCGCCGCCGCCGGCCGCACGCAGCGGCCGGACGGACGATCGACGCGAAAGACTTATTGCCCGCCGCCGCGCTGGTTGAACCAGCGGTCGAGTAGCTTGCCGGCCGCTTCGCGGCCGCCGAGGCCGAACGACAGCGCCACCGCCACCGCGATCGCGCCGAGCACGAGGCCGAACGCGAGCTGCACGATCTCGTTCGCGATGCCCATTGCGCGCAGCCCCATCGCGAACACGAGGCCGAGGATCGCGAATTGCGCGATGCGCGCGAACAGCACGCTGTGCTCGCGGTCGGCCTGCTCGATCACGCGGCGCGCGAGGCTGGCGAGCCACACGCCGATCACGAGGATCACGCCGCCCATCAGCACGTGGCCGCCGAATTCGATGAACAGCGTGACGACGTCGCGCACCTGCGAGAAGCCGAGCCGGTTCGCCGCTTCGACCGACGCGAACAGCATCGCGAAGAACACGATCAGCCGCGCCACCAGCACCGAGGGCTGCAGCATCCCCGAGAACACGCGTTCGACGCCGAGCACGGCCGGGAGCCCGTCGGCGCCCGCGGCTTCCAGCAGCTTCTGCGCGAGCGACGCGACGAAGCGCGCGAAGTAGAACGTCACCAGCACGATCACGATCGCCGCGACGATGTCCGGCACCGCGCCGAGGAACTGGTTCAGCATGTTGGTGGCCGGCACCGAGATCGCGTCGATCTTCAGCGCGTCGAGCGCGGAGATCAGCGTCGGCACGAACACGAACACGTAGACGACCGTGCCGATCAGGCTCGACACGCGCACGGGCGTCGGGCTGTCGAGACGCTGCGTGAGTCGGTCGGCACCGGCGGCGACGAGCAGGTTCGTCACGAGACCGCGCAGCACGCGCGCGACGATCCAGCCGACGATGCCGATCACCGCGGCCGCGAACAGGTTCGGCACGATCGCGAGCAGCTTGTCGACCATCCCCTGCACGGGCGTCAGCAGCCCCGACAGCGCGAACGACGCGAGGATCGCCGGCAGGAACATCAGGATCACGAGCCAGAACAGCACGTCGCCGAGATAACCGCTCATCGGCTGCAAGCCGGCGCCTTCGGACAATTTGTCGTCGATCTTGCTCGCCTTCAGCGCGCGGTTCGCGAGGCTGCGCAGCAACGACGCGATGAGCCACGCGATCAGCGTCAGCGCCGCGCCGCCGATCAGGTTCGGCAGGTAGTTGACGATGTGGGTGACGAGCAGCGAGAACGGGTTGGAGACCGCATACAGGTTGAGCACGTTGAAGATGCCCACCGCGGTGACCAGCAGCACGAGCCAGAACAGGCCGCCGGCGATGATGCGCTCGACGCATGCGCCCTGGCCGGTACTTTCGCTGATCCGCTGGTCGACCTTCAGCGCGCCGAGCAGACGCATCGCGCCGGCACGCACCACGACGGCGATCAGCCAGCCGATCACCAGGATGCCGATCGCGCCGGCAATCTTTGGCAGATACCCCCCTAGCGTGGTCTGCAGCGACGTGATGAAGCTGGAAGCATCCATTTCTTCTTCTCCCGAAAACGTGGTGTTGCGATTGGACATCGACGAACTACCTGCGTACTTCGAAAAGCGTGCTGCCCCGACGGAGCAACTTACCCGAGAAAAATGACGCGATCACCCGATTTCACCGTCTTTAACTTTAGTCATAGATCGCAGAGGGGCAAGACCCCATTTCGTCAAAATGAAAAAGGGCCTGACGGGTCGGCGCGCCTGCGTATTTCCGCAAGATTTATCAATTCGCACCGTGCTACCGTGGCGTCGGTTCCTGCCGGATACGCCGATGACCGTCGAAACGAAACCCGACCAGCCTGCCTGGGCCCGCTACGCGGCAAGCGTGGCGCGCGTCCACGAATACATCCGCGCGCACCTCGACGGCCCGCTCGACCTGAACCGGCTCGCCGAAGTCGCGTGCCTGTCGCCGTATCACTGGCAGCGCGTCTATCGCGCGCTGTACGGCGAATCGATCGTGCTGACGGTGCGGCGGATGCGGATCGTGCGCGCATCCGAGGATCTCGTGTGCACGGCGCGTCCGATCGACGAGATCGCGCGGCGCGCGGGCTACGGTTCGACGCACGCGTTCGCGCGGGCGTTTCGCGACGCATACGGTGTGCCGCCCGCGCAGCACCGGCGCACGGGCAGCCACCGGCCCATCTATCCACTACAGAGAGGAGAGGAAGACATGTTCAAGCATGAAGTCGAAATCCGGCGGCTGCCGGAACTGCGTGGCTACGCGGTGGCGCACACGGGCGCGTACCTGAAGGTCGGCGACGCGTTCGGGCGGATCGGCGCCTGGGTCGGGCAGCACGGGCTGATCGGCCCGGGCGCGAAGATGATCGGCATTTTCTACGACGATCCGGACACGACGCCCGAAGCGCAGCTGCGCGCGAAGGCGTGTTTCATGCCGGCCGACGGCGCGCCGGACGTCGAGCCCGTGCCGCCGGTCGAACGCGCGACGGTCGCGGGCGGCGAATACGCGGTGCTGCTGCACACGGGGCCGTACGCGGACCTGAAGACGGCCTACCAGTGGCTCTACGGCGACTGGCTGCGTCATTCGGGCCGCGAAGCCGCCGACGCGCCGCCGTTCGAGCTGTACCTCAACACGCCGATGGATGCGGCGCCGGCCGACCTGCGTACCGAGATCTACCTGCCGCTGCGCTAATCGAAGGGTGCGTCGTGGAGCCGTGTATCTGGACGGACCGCGACGATATTGCCGGCGCGAACCCGCCCGGGACGATATCGGGCAGGCTGGTGCGCTGGCCGTCGAACGAAGCGCGCCGGCCTGTGCTCATGCGCAGCCGGCAAGAACGCGCGGACAGCTTCAAGCCGCCTGCGTCCCGCAGCCGGGACAGAACCGCGCGTCGGCCGCCAGCGCCGCATGGCAGCGGCTGCAGGCCTTGCCGCGTTGCGCCGCGCCGCACTGCGCGCAGAAGCGCGCATCGGCCCCATTGAGCGCGCCGCATCCGGCGCACGCGAGCTGGCTCAGCGGCACGTTGCCGCCCTGGCCGCCTCGCCCGCCACTGGTGTCGGCCGGCGCCTGCCAGCCCCAGCCGTGGCGATCGCGGCCGCGCGCATCGTGGCCGCCGTGTGCGTCCCGGCGCTGCCCGCCGTGATGCCCGCCTCCGCCGCCGTGGCCGCCATTGCCATGGCCACCGCCGTGGCCGCCCAGGATTCGCTTCAGAAAGCTCATCGCCCGCTCCTCAACGCTTGGCCTGCGCGCCGCCGAACGCCCCGGAGGACGACAGCAGCCGCAAGCCGTTGGCCACGA
This sequence comes from Burkholderia sp. COPS, assembly GCF_019425585.1. Taxonomy (NCBI): domain Bacteria; kingdom Pseudomonadati; phylum Pseudomonadota; class Betaproteobacteria; order Burkholderiales; family Burkholderiaceae; genus Burkholderia; species Burkholderia sp. COPS. Next base: position 109,155 of record NZ_WIXR01000034.1, read on the forward strand.
CGATCAGGCTGGCGCCCGCGTCGGCAAAGACCGCCATCCACATCGTGCCGAGCCCCGCGACCGTGAGGCCGAGGAACACGACCTTCACGCCGAGCGCGAAGCCGATGTTCTGCACCAGGACGCGATGCGTCGCGCGCGACAGCCGCACGAACGCGGGAATCTTGCGCAGGTCGTCGTCCATCAGCGCGACGTCGGCCGTCTCGATCGCCGTGTCGGTGCCCATCGCCCCCATCGCGAAGCCGATGTCGGCACGTGCGAGCGCCGGTGCGTCGTTGATCCCGTCACCGACCATCCCGACCGCGCCCGCGCCGCCGGCCGACAGCTCCTCGACCGCCGCGAGCTTGTCTTCCGGCAACTGGTTGCCGCGCGCGTCGTCGATGCCGGCCTGCTTCGCGATCGCCTGCGCGGTATGCGGGTTGTCGCCCGTCAGCATCGCGGTGCGGATGCCGAGCGCGTGCAGATCGGCGATCGCTTCACGGCTCGTGTCCTTGATCGTGTCGGCCACCGCGAAGATGCCGAGCACGCGCGCTTCGTCGACCAGCACCACGACGCTCTTGCCCTGCCGCTCGAGCGCATCGAGCTTCGCTTCGAGCGCCGTCGAGCAGCGCTCGAGCTCCTCGACGAGCCGGTGGTTGCCGAGCCAGTAGCGCGTGCCGTCGATCGTGCCGCGCACTCCGCGCCCGACGATCGCTTCGAAGTCCTGCACATCGGCGAATGCCGTCGTGCCGGCGTCACGGGCCGCGGCGGCGATCGCCTGCGACACCGGGTGATCGGAGCGGGCCGCGAGGCTCGCACCGAGGTGCCGCACCCGCACCGCATCGGCATCGGTCGCATGCAGGTCGAAGTCGGTCTGCACCGGCTTGCCGTGCGTGATCGTGCCGGTCTTGTCGAGCGCGAGCCAGGCGAGCTTGCGCCCTTCTTCCAGATAGACGCCGCCCTTCACGAGAATCCCGCGTCGCGCCGCGGCCGCGAGCCCCGACACGATCGTCACCGGCGTCGAGATCACCAGCGCGCACGGGCAAGCGATCACGAGCAGCACCAGCGCACGGTAGATCCAGTCGTGCCACGCACCGCCCATGACGAGCGGCGGCACCACCGCCACCAGCAGCGCGACCGCGAACACGATCGGCGTGTAGACACGCGCGAACTGGTCGACGAAGCGCTGCGTCGGCGCCTTCGCGCCCTGCGCCTCCTCGACCGCGTGGATGATCCGCGCGAGCGTCGAGTTGGCCGCCACCGCCGTCACGCGGTATTCGAACGAACCCGATTCGTTGATCGTGCCCGCGTACACGGCGTCGCCGGTCGCCTTTTCGACGGGCAGGCTCTCGCCGGTGATCGGCGCCTGGTTCACCGTCGAGCGGCCGGCGACGACCTCGCCGTCCAGCCCGATCCGCTCGCCCGGCTTCACGCGCACGACCGCGCCGAGCGCCACCTGCGCGGCCTCGATCGTGCGCCACGAGCCATCGGCGTCCTGCACGGTCGCGGTGTCCGGCGCGAGCTGCATCAGGCCCTGGATCGCATTGCGCGCGCGGTCGAGCGACTTCGCCTCGATCAGCTCGGCAATCGTGAACAGCACCATCACCATCGCGGCTTCGGGCCACTGGCCGATCGCCATCGCCCCCGTCACCGCGATGCTCATCAGCGCGTTGATGTTCAGGTTGCCGTTGCGGATCGCGATCCAGCCCTTCTTGTACGTGGTGAGCCCGCACGCGAGTACCGCGGCGAGCGCGAGCGCGGCCGCGAGCCACACCGGCAGCCCGGCCCACGTCGCGCCCTCGGATGCGATCGCGGCGACGCCGGCCAGCGCCAGCGGCCACCACGGCTTCGCGGGCGGCGGCGCGGCGGGCGCTGCCGGTGCGTCGGCCGACGCGGCTTCCGGCGTCATGCCGAGCGAGCGGATCGCGCTTTCGATCGCCGGCTGCGCGCCGGGCACGTGCTCGACGCTCAACATCCGCTGCATCAGGTTGAATTCGAGCGCCGAGACCTGCTGCATCCCGCCGAGCTTCTTGCGGATCAGCGTTTCCTCGGTCGGGCAGTCCATCTGCATGATCCGGAACGCGGAGCGCACGTGGCCCGACGCGGTCGCCTGCGCGACCGGCAGCGGCGCGAGCGTCAGCGCGGCAGGCGCGCAGCAGTTGCCGGCCGCGTGGTCGTGGTCGTGGTCGTGGTCGTGGTCGTGACCGGCATGGTCGTGCTTGCCGTGGTCGTGAGAGCACGCGTCGCCGTGTACATGGCCGTTGCCTTCCGCATGATCGTGGCCATGACCCGAATGGTCGTGCGCGCCGTGGTCATGCGTGCACGCCGCGCCGTGCCGATGCGCGTCGCCGTGATCGCCGTGATCGCCGTGATCATGGTCGTGGCCGTGCGCGCGCTCGCCGGCCGCAGGCACCGCGTCGACGACGGTCGCCGTCTGCGTGTCGCGCGAATCGGCGCAGCACGCATCGGCGCCGCCGGCATGACGGTGTCGTGGGTCGTGGGTACGCTGGGCATCGGTCATGACAACCTCCTCAATGGCTTTCAATGGCTTGACGGAGTAGAGTTAACACCCTGAAGCCACTACAAGGTCAACCCTTGCACGGGAGAAAGACATGAAGATCGGCGAACTGGCCAAGGCGGCCCGCTGCACACCCGAGACGATCCGTTTCTACGAGAAAGAGGGGCTGATGCCGGATGCGGAGCGCACCGACTCGAACTACCGCAACTACACCGACGTGCATGTCGAACGGCTGCGCTTCATCCGCAACTGCCGCGCACTCGACATGGCCCACGACGAAATCCGCGCGCTGCTGCAGCTCACCGACACGCCGGCCGATCCCTGCGATTCGATCAATGCGCTGCTCGACGAGCACATCGGCCACGTCGATGCGCGCCTCGCGGAACTCACGCATCTGCGCGACCAGCTCACCGAATTGCGCCGGCAATGCGTCGGCGAGCATTCGGTCGAGGACTGCGGCATCGTGCACGGTCTCGCGACGATGGAAACCGTCGCACCGGCCGCGAAGCGCTCGCACCTCGGCTGAAACCCTTGTCGAATATGATAGTTTCGCCGAGAATAGTTATATTCTTACTAGATATACGATAACTATTCATGTCCGCTAGTCGCCCGTCCCCGCTCGCGCTGGCCGTCCTCGCGACGCTCACCGAAACGCCGATGCATCCGTACGGGATGCTGCAGCAACTGAAGGCCCGCGGGTACGACGAAGTCGTCAACGTTCGGCAGCGCACGAGCCTCTACCAGACGATCGACCGGCTGCTGCGCGACGGCCTGATCGCCGTTCACGACACCGAGCGCGATGGCGCGTTTCCCGAGCGCACGCTGTATGCGCTGACCGAGGCCGGGCATACGGCCGGGCAGGCGTGGCTGCATGCGCTGCTCGCGGAGCCCGCGCGCGAATTCCCGGCGTTCGGCGCCGGCCTCGCATTCCTGCCGCTGCTCGACGCCGAAGATGCCCGCCACCAGCTCGAGCTTCGGATCGCCCGGCTCGACGCCGAGCGCGAGCGCCTCGAAACGCTGCGCAACGCCGCGCAGGCCGACCAGGTGCCGCGCCTGTTCCTGCTGCAGAACGAACATGCGCTCGTGCTGCTCAATGCCGAGCTCGGATGGGCGCGCAGCGTCGTCGAACACCTGAAGATCGGCGCGCTGCGCTGGGTGGACGGCTGACGAATCACGCAGGCGTGCGCCTGGCAGCGGCAGGCAACGCCGCCGTCAAAGCACCTTGCCGGGATTCAGGATGCCGCCCGGATCGAGCGCGGCCTTCAGGCGTCGCATCAGCCCGATTTCCGCGTCGCTGCGCGTGTGCGCGAGATAGGGCCGCTTGAGCACGCCGATCCCGTGCTCGGCCGACACCGAGCCGCCCATGTCCCGCACCACCGCGTACACGCAGTGATCGAGCGCATCGGCGTCCGCATCGCTCATCCCGGCCAGCGACACGCCGATATGCACGTTGCCGTCGCCGACGTGCCCGAAGAACAGGCACACGGCATCCGGCCATTGCATGCGCAGCGCCGCTTCGCAGCGTTCGGCGAACACGCCGAGTTCGCCGGTCGGCAAACTCACGTCGAAATTGACCAGATGCGGCAGCGCGTCGATCGCGAGGCCTTCGCGCAGCGTCCACAAGTCCCGCGCCTGCCGCTCCGACGTCGCGAGCACCGCATCCTCCACGAGCCCGGCCTCGATTCCCGCCGCGAGGCCGGTTTCCAGCGCCTGGTGCGCATCGCCGCCCGGTGCGCTCGTCGCGCATTCGATCAGCACCGCGAAGCCGTCGTCGCCGACAAACGGCGCCGAGACGCCCGGCGTGTGGCGCGCAACGTAATCGTAGAACGCCGGCCACATCGCCTCGAAACTGACGACCTCCGGCAGCGTGCGCACGCGATGCCACAGCGCGATGACCGCGTCGTAGTCGCGCACGCGGCAGAGCGCCGTGGCCGGCGCGGCGAGCAACGGATGCAGCCGCAGCACCGCACGCGTGACGACGCCGAGCGTCCCCTCGCTGCCGATGAACAGCTGCTTCAGGTCGTAGCCCGCGTTGTTCTTCAGCATCCGGTTCATCGACGACACGACCGTGCCGTCCGCGAGCACGGCCTCGAGCCCGAGCACCTGCTCGCGCATCATCCCGTAACGGATCGCGCGCGTGCCGCCCGCGTTGGTCGCGAGCATCCCGCCGATCTGGCACGAGCCGCGTGCGCCGAGATCGACACCGAACGTGAAACCCGCCGCTTCCGCGGCTTCCTGCACCGTCTGCAGCGGCGTCCCGGCGCGCACGGTCATCGTGCCGGCCGCCGCGTCGAGCGCGTCGACGCCCGTGAAGCGTTCCATCGACAGCACGACCTCGCCGCCGAGCGCGACCGCGCCGCGCGCGAGCCCCGTCAGGCCCCCCTGCGGCACGACCGCCTGGCCGAGCCGCGCGCACAGCGCGAGCGTGCGCGACACGTCGTCGACACAGCGCGGGCGCACCAGCGCGCGCGGCCGCGCGCCGGCCGGCTCGTTGTAGGCGGTGAAATAACGCGGATCGATGTCGGCCGCGCGCGTGACGAGCGCATCGCCCAGTTCGGCGACGAGCACGGCTTCGAGCGCGTCACCCGACAGCGGCGTGCCCGCCGGTTCGCCGCCCGCGGCGGTCGTGTTCCGGTTCTGCATCGCGCAGCCCCGCTTACTTCGCCGAAATGTCGATATCGCCGAAATACTTCAGGCCGAGCGACTTCACCGTGCCGTCCGCCTTCAGCTTGTCGATCGCCGCATCGAGTTTCGCCTTCAGCGCGCTGTCGCCCTTGCGCAGCCCGAAGGCGATGCCGCTGCCGAGGATCCGGTCGTCGTGCACGGGCTGGCCGACGAACGAAAAACCGTTGCCGTCCGGACGCGACAGGAAGCCGCGCTGGCCGGACGGCGCGAGCACGAGCGTCGCGTCGAGACGGCCCGCGACCAGATCCGCATACGCCTGGTTCTGGTCCTGGTACGCGACGACCGCGACGCCGGCCGGCTCCCAGTGCGCCTTCGCGAAGGTTTCCTGGATCGACGCCTGCAGCACGCCGACCCGCTTGCCCTTCAGCGATTCCGGCGTCGGCAGCAGGCCGCTGCCGGTGCGCGCGATCAGCTGGGTCGGCACGCGATAGATGATCGTCGTGAAGTCGATCGCCTGGCGCCGCTGCTCGGTCGCATTCATCGCCGAGTTGATCGCGTCGAACTTGCGGCCCTTCAGCGCGGGAATCAGGCCGTCGAACGACGTCTCGACCCATTTGCACGACAGCTTCGCCGTCTGGCAGACGGCGTTGCCGACGTCGATGTCGAAGCCCTGCAGGTCGCCGTTCGGCGCTTTCGATTCGAACGGCGGGTATTGCGCCTCGAGGCCGAAGCGCAGCGTCTGCGCATCGGCGAGCGCCGCGCCGGAACCGATGGCGCACGCGAGTGCGAACGCGAGTTTCAGGGTGGCCGTGTGCTTCATCGTGATCTCCTGTGTCTGGTCGATGCGACGTACCCGTCGCCGGATGCCCGTGGCCGGATGCCGTACGGGGGGTTACAGCGAACGCAGCCGCCGCGCGCCTTCGACCAGCGTCGCGTCGTCCTTCGAAAAGCTGAGCCGGATCACGCCGGCGTCGGTGCCGTCGGTGTAGAACGCCGACAGCGGAATCGTCGCGACGCGCGCGTCGCGGATCAGGCGCAGCACGAAATCGCTGTCGCTTTCGTCCGAGAAGTGCCGGAAACGCGCGAGCATGAAGAACGAGCCCTCGCTCGGCAGCAGCTCGAAACGCGAATCGGCCAGCTCGCGCGCGAGCAGGTCGCGCTTGGCCTCGTAGAACGCCGACAGGCCGAGATAGCTGTCCGGCCGCGCGAGGATCTCCGCGAACGCGAACTGCATCGGCGTATCGGCCGAGAACACCATGAACTGGTGCACCTTGCGGATCTCGTCCATCAGTTCGGCCGGCGCGAGGCAATGGCCGACCCGCCAGCCCGTTACGTGGAACGACTTGCCGAACGACGACACGATCACGCTGCGCTCGGCCAGCTCGCGGTGGCGCGCGACGCTCTGGTGCTGCGCGCCGTCGAACACGACGTGCTCGTAGACCTCGTCGGACAGCACGACGATGCCCGTGTCGCGCGTGAGCTGCGCGAGCCGCTCGAGATCGTCGGCCGAGAACACGGTCGCGGTCGGGTTGTGCGGCGTGTTGACGATGATCATCCGCGTGCGCGGCGTGATCGCGGCCGCCACTTCATCCCAGTTCACGCGGAAGTGCTCCGGCGACAGCTTGATCGCGACAGGCGTCGCGCCCTGCAGCCGCACGATCGGCGCATAGCTGTCGAACGACGGCTCGAAGTAGATCACCTCGTCGCCCGGGTGCACGAGCGCGCTGATCGCCGCGTACAGCCCCTCGCTCGCACTCGCGATCACCGTGATCTCGGTGGCCGGGTCGTAGCGCGCGCCGTACAGCGCCTCGGTCTTTTCCGCGAGCCGCTCGCGCAGCGCCATCACGCCGGCCATCGGTGCGTACTGGTTGTGCCCGTCGCGCATCGCGCGCGCGACGCCTTCGACGAGCGCCGGATCGGGCGCGAAATTCGGCGCCCCCTGCGACAGGTTCAGCGCATCGTGCCGGGCGGCCAGCTGGCCGATCACCGTGAAGATCGTCGTCCCGACGTCGGGCAGTTTCGAACGGGGCGCGGTGGCGCTTCGCATGACTCCTCCTTCTGATGTCCTTCGGGCGGCCCCGCGCGACGCGCGCGGCCTGCATCTGCCGCATGATTTAGCCCGAGCCAATATCGGCGGACAAACGAAAGTTCGTCATGGCGGCCATGCATTTTTCTCATGGCCCATGGAGAGAAGCGCACGGCGGCAAGGCTCGCCTGCCCGGCCGACATGCGAATCAGGCATTTCCCTGAAGGGATGCTACCGGCCGGCCGCCGCCAGATAGGCGAGCAGCACGGCCCGCAGTTCATCGCGCAGCGCGGCGATGTCGAACGCGGGCCCGAGCGTCAGCAGCGCCTGCGAGAGCCCGCCGTAGCAGAGCGTGTGCGCCATCCGCGCGATCCCGTCGAGCCGCGCGGCCGGCGGCGGATCGGCCGCGTGCGAGAGCGCGTCGCGCCACAGCGCGACGTACGCGTCGTAATGCCGGCGGTAGGCGGCGAGCGGCGACACCTGCCGCTCCAGCGCGAAGAGCGCGCCCCACAGCGCCGCATCGGCGCCGATCGCGTCGACCTGCAGGTCGACCAGCGCGGCGGCGAGTTCGGCCCGCGGCGCACCGCGCAGCCGCGCCACCGCGTCGCGCAGCCGGTCGGCCAGCGCCTGCACGTGCCGATGGATGCAGAGCGCCGCGAGGCTCTGCTTGTCGCCGAAATACTCGTAGAAGGTGCCGATGCTGACGCCCGCGACGGCCGCAATCTCGCGGATCGTCGCTTTCGCGTAGCCGCGTTCGAGCAAAAGCTGAACGAACGCCTGCTGCAGCGCGTCGGAACTCGCCTGCGCGCGCGACTGGCGCGGCCGGCGGCGCAACGCGGGCGCGGGTTGCGCCGCCGGCTGGCCGGGCGGCGCCGGAACCTGAACATGTCGCGGCGGCATATTTGCTACTCTGGAAATCAGCAGGGCATGCGTTTTACCGGGGGCCGGAACCGGCGCCGATGCGTCATCCGTGCGGCATGACGCCGGCCGCCCGCGAAGCATGAGACCGGAGACAACTTCGATGACCGAATCGACTCACGCCGTCACGAACCAGTTCGACGAACTGGTCGACTATAACCTCTTCACGACGGACATCGCGCTGCACGACGCGCTCACCCGCGCGGGCGCCGACTGGGCCGTGCCGCAACTCGACACATACGGCGCGTGGCTCGGCAGCGCCGACACCGCGCGGCTTGCCGACGAAGCGAACCGTCACACGCCGGAACTGAACACGTTCGACCGGCGCGGCCGGCGCATCGACCGCGTCGACTTTCACCCGGCGTGGCACGCGCTGCTCGGCCGTTACCGCCAGGAAGGATTCGTGTCGCTCGCGTTCCGCGAGTCGCGCCGCGGCCGCTGGGCCGCGACCGCGGCCGGCTTCTACCTGCATGGCCAGATCGAGGCCGGCACGCTGTGCCCGGCGACGATGACGCAGGCCGCGATCCCGGTGCTGCAGAAGGAGCCCGCGCTGTGGGCGCTGCTGCGCGACACGCTCTACAGCGACGACTACGATCCGCGCGACGTGCCGGTCGCCGACAAGCGCTCGATCTGGTTCGGCATGGGCATGACCGAGAAACAGGGCGGCTCCGACGTGCGCGCGAACACGACGCTCGCGACCGCCGTCGGCGCGGGCGGGCGCGGTGGCGAATACCGGCTGCGCGGCCACAAGTGGTTCTTCTCCGCGCCGATGTGCGACGCGCACCTCGTCGTCGCGCAGACCGAAGGCGGCGGTCCGTCGTGCTTCTACGTGCCGCGCTGGCGGCCGGACGGCACGAAGAACGCGGTCGAGATCCAGCGGCTGAAGGACAAGGTCGGCAACCGCAGCAACTCGAGCAGCGAGATCGAGCTGAACGACGCGTGGGGCATCATGCTCGGCGACGAAGGCCGCGGCATTCCGACCATCATCGAGATGGCCACCTACACGCGGCTGAACTGCGTGCTCGGCAGTGCGGCGATGCTGCGCCAGGGCGTCGTGCAGGCGATCGCGTACACGCGCCAGCGCCATGCATTCGGCCGCGCGCTCGCCGAACAGCCGCTGATGCGCACCGTGCTGGCCGATCTCGCGCTCGAAAGCGAAGCCGCGCTCGTGCTGGCGATGCGTCTGGCCGACGCGTTCGAGCGCGACGACTCGCCGCGCGAACGCGCCTGGAAGCGCATCGTCACGCCCGCCGCGAAATTCTGGGTGTGCAAGCGCGCGGTCGAGCTGACCGGCGAGGTGATGGAAGTGTTCGGCGGCAACGGCTATGTCGACGACGGCCCGATCGCGCGGCTGTTCCGCGAGGCGCCCGTCAACTCGATCTGGGAAGGTTCGGGCAACGTGATGTGCCTCGACGTGCTGCGCGCGGTGTCGCGTGAACCCGACGCGGCTGCCGCGCTGTTCACCGAACTCGCCGATCTCGGCGCGGGCGAACCGCGCATCCGCGCGGCGCTCGACGCGCTGCGCGCGATGCTCGCCGCACCGGCCGACACGCTCGAGGCGTCGGGCCGCGTGTTCGCGCAGCGCCTCGCGCTCGTCGCGCAGGCGTGCCTGCTGCGCCGCGACGCGCCGGCGGCCGTCGCCGACGCGTTCGTCGCGACACGGCTTGCCGCGCCCGACTGGGGCCGCGTCGCGGGCGGCTTCGCCCCGCACGCGATCGACGTCGCCGCGCTGCTGCAGCGCGCGTACCCGGCCTGACGCCCGTTCGCCCAGCCCGGTTTCCCCGTTCGCCTTCGTTCGCCCGCCCGGAGCCCCGATGAACCTCGTCGCCGCCCTCGACCGCGCCGCCCGCGCGACGCCCGACAAACCGTTCCTCGTCAGCGAATCCGCGACGATCACCTATGCCGCCGCGCGCGAGCGCTCGCACCGCGCGGCGGCCGTGCTGAGCGCGCTCGGCGTCGCGGCCGGCGACCGTGTCGCCGCGATGTGTTTCAACACGCCGGCCTTCGTCGACCTGATGTTCGGCGCGTGGCGGCTCGGCGCGACGTTCGTGCCGATCAACCACAAGCTGCAGGCGCCGGAAGTCGACTACGTGCTCGAACACAGCCGCAGCAAGGCGCTGCTGTTCGACGTGACGCTCGCGCCGGTGGTCGAGCGCATCGTGCATCCCGCGCGACGGCTCGTGACCGAAGGCGAGCTCGACGGCGTGCCGTGCTTCGACACGCTGTGCGCGACGATGGACGGCCTCGCGGGCATCGAGCCGGCCGACGGCGACATTGCGCAGATCCTCTATACGTCCGGCACGACCGGCCACCCGAAAGGCTGCGTGCACAGCCACCGCACCGTGACGCTCGCCGCGATGCAGGCGGCCCTTGCGACCGGCATCGGCCGCAACGAGCGCACGCTGATGGCGATGCCGATCTGGCATTCGTCGCCGCTCAACAACTGGTTCGGCGGCACGCTGTATGCGGGCGGCACCGTCGTGCTGCTGCGCGAATACCATCCGCTGCGGTTCCTGCAGACCGTCGAGCGCGAGCGCGTGACGCTGTATTTCGGCGCACCGGTGTCGTACCTGCTGCCGCTCGACACGATCGACGGTTTCGCGGCGTTCGACCTGTCGAGCGTGCGCGCATGGCTGTACGGCGGCGGCCCGATCGGCGCCGCGCAGGCCGAACGGCTCGCGCGCGCGTATCGCAGCGACGCGTTCTTCCAGGTGTACGGCATGACGGAAGCGGGCCCGGCCGGCACGACGCTGTATCCGGACGAGCAGATCGCGAAGGCCGGTTCGATCGGCCGCCACGGCGGCCCGGGCGTCGACCTGCGCGTCGTGCGGATGGACGGCATCGATGCACAGCCGGGCGAAACCGGCGAGATCTGGCTGAAAACCGACAGCATGATGCTCGGCTATCTCGACGATGCGGCCGCGACCCGCGCCGCGTTCGCGCCGCAAGGCTGGTATCGCACCGGCGACATCGCGCGGATCGATCAGGATGGCTACCTGTTCATCGTCGACCGGCTGAAGGACATGATCGTGACGGGCGGCGAGAACGTCTATTCGAAGGAAGTGGAGGACGTGCTCGGCGCGCACCCGGACATCGCCGAGGCGGCCGTCGTCGGTGTCCCGCATCCCGACTGGGGCGAGACGGTCGTCGCGCACGTCGTGCCGCGCGCGGGCACGGCGCCCGACGCGGACGCGCTGCGCGCGTTCTGCGGCGAGCGGCTCGCCGCGTACAAGATTCCGCGTGAGTTCACGTTCGTGCAGGCGCTGCCGCGCACGCCTACGGGCAAGCTGCAGAAGTTCCTGCTGCGTATGCGTCGCGAAGACTAAGTATCCACGATTGCACCAGCGCACTCACGTACTCATATTCCCCTTGCGAACCGCAAAGCGAGATACGACATCACTCCTTATACACGTCACCTGACCAACGCACTCGCGCACGTGCGGTCAATGCAAAAGGCAGAACGGAACAAGTAATAGAAATTAGCAACCCTGAATCATATTCGTCCGATTGTTCGACGTTTCCCATCTGGAATAGCGTCTCTAGGCAGCCATTCCATTTACTGAGACAGGGAAGCCGGATGAAAGACGAACTCAAAGCACCGACCTATCTTTTCGCCACTGTTGGTGCGCTCACGGAACGCGGCGGACGCGTCACCGCCGCAACCAGCGGCCTGACCCTGGCTGGACTAGAAGTCGCCTGCGTCGGCGACGTAGTGACCTATGACGACGGCAGCGAGGCCGCGATTATCGACGGCGCGGGAAACAACCACAGCGGAGGCAAGCCGTTCGCGTTGGTCGGCAGCCGATTGAGCAACGGTGACCGCATTACCGAAACGCTGCGCACCTCATGGGGCATGCACGTGCGGGATGGGCAAAGCGCTGCGGGCCTGTTCGATCCGACCTATGTGCCGCCGCCCGCGCCGCCCGCCTACAGATTAGCGGTACGTGGCGCAACAACCGCGCGCGGCGGCGCATTGCGCGAGCCGTCCGGCACATGGGAAGTAGCGCCGCACTTGGGCAGGGCTGCCACGGTGGGCGACCTGATCCACTATCCGGACGGTTAAACCGCGCGCGTGACGAGCGGTCTGGGTTTGGTCGACAGGCCCGACTTCGCACCGCTCGCATTCGTTGGCAGCGAACTCGATAACGGCGACATGATCACCGATAGTCCCGAGCGACAAGGCGTAGCTTCATCCGTTGTATTTCGCGTCGTCACCCGCTCGTCCATGCCCCGCTGAGGTAGCGTCCATGATCCGCTACTTTCTTGCCAAAGGCGACCGCGCCGGGGAAGCGGTGATTGTCGAAGGCCTCGACACCGTGACCTGCTCCAATCCGCCGCCGAGGGTTCATATCGCCACGCTGGATAATGAAGACCTACTGTTCTGCCTGCAAGCGTGAAGGGTACATCGCACCGCAAGGTCCGCGCTGGCCAGGTACCGGTCCGAACGGCAAACAGTGGGCATTGAGCGGGGATATCAATGTCTGCGGATGCAACCCACCGCCGATCTTCCACGCTGAGCGCGGCATGCGGATGATTTTTACTGCGGGAGAGACTGCAACGCTGAATGGGCGCCAACCTGATGCAGCCGAGCGGTCGTTTGCTCGATCGGCTGTCGTACACGACGAGCAATTCACCTTGCTCGATGACTCCCGCCGCCCACTCGCGAACATTCGCTACCGAATCGTTACCGACAGCGGGCAGATTTTCACGGGCACCACGGACACGGCCGGGCAAACACGTCGAATCGCCACCGACGCCTCGGCAACTCTGAAAATCTATACGACGGAACATTGAAGCAATGAAAAATTTTGATGCGAATGACGGCGGAGAATGGTTCCTCGTACACTCAGGCGCCGTCACCAATACCAATCCTGGGTCGACGGTGGAAGTAACGATCAATACCGAAAGAATATGTCACAACATGACAAACAAGGAATTCCGGGAAATGGTATTGAGCAAACGCGATCGAGCCGTTTTTCTCGTCGACAAAAGAATCAAGGATCTGCAGCGCTGGTCCAACACTGATAAGGCACGCGTATTACAGTGGTTCGGCAGAAATGATGAAGGCACTCGCATAACGCTATTAACAGGTCTGACTGCAATCGTCCGCGTACTAAAGGCACTCACCGGATACAATTTCACGCGATGGGATAGCGATCGATTCAAACATATTGGATGCGTTCCAAATCCGAACAAATCGGGAGTCGCGGCATCAGTGTGTTCGCCGGATACCGCAACTCATACGATCGCAATACATCCCGATTTTTGTACAATGCGAGACTTCTCATGGGAAAAAGATTCCGTAGTTTCCACCCTGATTCATGAGGCGAGTCATTTCGACGACACAATGGGAACCCGGGATCACAGATATTTCATGGAGGAGTGTTTGACGTTTGGAGCCAAAAACCCGAATCAAGCAATCAACAACGCCGACAGCATTGCAGGATACGTCATTTACAATGCTTAAATTTATTCTTGCCCTAAGCCTTCTTGTCTCCAATCCGGTATTCGCATGCATCGCCAGCGAGAACTTCGACATCTACTTTTCGAGAGACAGCTCGCACCTATCAAATGCAGAGATCGTCCGCATTGCAAAATGGACAGCCGACCAAAGGCTCAATTACGCAAATCACCTGACCAAAGAGACAACACTGATCAGCGGCCATGCCGAGGAAAGTGAGCCGGGAGCACTGGCCCTTGCGCAATCAAGATTGCAAGTCGCGTATGCGCTGTTGGAGCAACTCGGCTTTTTGCGCGGAACCATCAAGAAGAGCGCCCGCGTCTATTCGCATGGCGACGTGGAAAATGGGCGACGTGTGGAAATTTCCTTCCTGCCCGATTGCCCTAACAAGTGCTGCGACGGCTAGTAACGTCATGCTGCCGCCGATCACGGAGATGCGGTATCTACGTACACATGCGGCGACCCTGCCGCACCACTGCCTGCAACATCCCTATGCCCTGTCGGGTGTGTCCCACCAAAGAAAAAGCCACCCGGCCCGACGGCCAGGTGGCTTTCTCGCATGAGGAGCGGGACGACGCATTGCAACGCCGCCCGCGCGTCACATCAGGCTGCTTACTTGCCGCCGATGCTCTTCAGCGGCTTCCACTCGCCCTTCTCGACCTTGTACATCGTGATGCCGCCGTTCTTCAGGTCGCCCTTCGCGTCATACGCGACGTGCGTCGACGTCACGCCGGCCATGTCGGTCTTCGCGAGCACCGGCAGGTACTTCGCCGGATCGGTCGAATCGGCCTTCTTCATCGCGTTGAACAGCGCCATCGCGCCGTCGTATGCATACGGCGAGTAGGTCTGCACGTCTTCGCCGAAGCGCTTCTTGTACTTGTCGGCGTACGTCTTGCCGCCCGGCATTTCTTCGAGCGGCAGGCCTGCCAGCGAGGCGATCGTGCCGTCGGCCGCGCTGCCCGCGATCTTCAGGAACGTCGGCGTCTTCACCATTTCGCCGCTCATCAGCGGGGCGGTGATGCCGAGCGTCTTCATCTGCTTGACCATCGGTGCAGCCTGCGAATCCGCGCCGCCGTAGTAGACGAGATCCGGCTTCGCCGCCTTCAGCTTGGTCAGGATCGCCTTGAAGTCCACCGCCTTGTCGTTCGTGAATTCACGGTCGACGATCGTCGCGCCGCCGGCCTTCGCGGCCTTCTCGAACTGGTCGGCGAGACCCTGGCCGTAGGCCGTGCGGTCGTCGACGATCGCGATCTTCTTCATGCCGAGATCCTTCGACGCGAACGTGCCGGCCACCGAGCCCTGCTGCGTGTCGGACGTCATCATGCGGAAGGTCGTCTTGTAACCCTGCTGCGTGTATTCCGGTGCGGTCGCCATCGCGATCTGCGGAATGCCCGCGTTCGCGTAGATGCGCGAGGCCGGAATCGTCGTGCCCGAGTTGAAGTGGCCGAGCATGCCCTTGATGCCGTCGTCGACGAGCTTCTGCGCGACCGTCGTGCCGGTGCGCGGGTCAGCCTGGTCGTCCTGCGTGTCGAGTGCGAACTTCACCGGCTTGCCGCCGATCTTCGGGCTCGTCGCGTTGAAATCCTCGATCGCGAGCACGATCCCGTTCTGCATATCCTTGCCGTAGTGCGCTTGCGCGCCCGTCATCGGCCCTGCGTAACCGATCTTCACGTCATCCGCATGGGCCGTCCCCGCCAGCGACATGACCGCGACGAACGTCGCGCCTGCCACCTTTTTCATCGTGTGTTGCATAGCATCTCCTTGGTACCAGGGTAAATGGAGCGGCTTCGGGATCGCCTGGCCGCTTCCTTTGTTTGATCCGAACGGCAAGGATGATCAGCCGATCGTCATCAAATTCGCATTGCCGCCCGCCGCGGCCGTGTTCACGCTCACCGAGCGCTCCGTCAGCAGCCGTTCCAGTGCGTAATCTTCCGCATCGCCGTTCTCGAACGCACCCACCGACACGCCCTGCACCGACACGATCGGGCCCGGCCGCTGCGCGACGTCCTTCACGAGCGTCTGCAGTTCGTCGCTGTCGCCTTCGAACAGCACCGCGTCGAACGGCGTATCGGCCTGCTTGCGCACGGTCGCATGCACCTTCAGCGACGCCGGCAGCGCGGCAACCAGCGCCTCGCCGGCCGCGCCCGCGAACAGCGCGCGGTTGCCGGTCGCCAGCACCGCCGCGAACTGCGCGCGCGCGCCGCCCGGCGTCGCCGCGACACATAGCACCGTGCCGCGCGGGCCGAGTGTATACGTGTTTCGCTCGCCCGTCGGGCCGGTCAGCACGGCAGTCGCACCGGCCGGCACCTGCGCCAGGTAACCGTCGCAACGCGCGGCCAGTGCCGGCTCGCGCTGCTCGATCAGCCAGTCGCGCAGCGTCGTGAGCGCTGCCGCCGGGTTGCCGCGCGCATCGCCTTCGACCGCGCCGTCCGCGATCAGCGTCTGCGCGAGCGAACGCGGCAGGCCCGACGGACGCGTCGCGAGCAGGCGCTGCAGGTACAGCGCGCCGCCGGCCTTCGGGCCCGTGCCCGACAGCCCTTCGCCGCCGAACGGCTGCACGCCGACCACCGCGCCGATCACGTTGCGGTTCACGTAGATGTTGCCGACGTGCGCATTCGAGATCACGTGCGCGATCGTCTCGTCGATCCGCGTGTGGATGCCGAGCGTCAGGCCGTAGCCGGTCGCGCGGATCTGCTCCAGCAGCTTGTCGAGCTGGCTGCGGCGGTAGCGCACCACGTGCAGCACGGGGCCGAACACTTCGCGCTTCAGCTCGTCGATGCTGCCGATCTCGATCAGCGTCGGCGGCACGAACGTGCCGTGCGCGCAGGCTTCCGGCGCCGGCAGCTGCGTGACCGCGTGGCCCTTCTCCTTCATCGCCGCGACGTGCGTGTCGATCGTCTGCTTCGCTTCACCGTCGATCACCGGGCCGACGTCCGTCGACAGCCGGTCGGGGTTGCCGAGCGCCAGCTCGTGCATCGCGCCCTTCAGCATCGTCAGTGTGCGGTCCGCGACATCGTCCTGCAGACACAGAACGCGCAGCGCCGAACACCGTTGACCGGCCGAGTCGAACGACGACTGCATCACGTCCGCGACAACCTGCTCCGCGAGCGCCGACGAGTCGACGATCATCGCGTTCTGGCCGCCCGTTTCCGCGATCAGCGGGATCGGCTTGCCGTCCGGGTCGAGGCGCGCCGACAGCGTCTTGTTGATCAGGCGCGCGACTTCGGTCGAACCGGTGAACATCACCGCACGCGTGCGCGGATCGGCGACCAGCGCCGCACCGACGGTCTCGCCGTCGCCCGGCAGCAGCTGCACCGCGCCGGCCGGCACGCCGGCCTCGCGCAGCAGGCGCACGGCCTGGGCGGCGATCAGTGGCGTCTGTTCGGCCGGCTTCGCGAGCACCGTGTTGCCGGCCGCGAGCGCGGCGGCCACCTGGCCCATGAAGATCGCGAGCGGGAAGTTCCACGGGCTGATGCAGACCACGGGACCGAGCGGACGGTGCGTGTCGTTCGAGAATTCGTCGCGGATCTGCGCGGCGTAGTAGCGCAGGAAGTCGACCGCTTCGCGGATCTCGGCGATCGCGTTCGGCAGCGACTTGCCGGCTTCGCGCACGATCAGGCCCATCAGCGTGTGCATCTGCGCTTCGAGCAGGTCGGCCGCGCGCACCAGGCAATCGGCGCGTGCGTCGACCGGCGTCGCCTGCCAGATCGGCGCGGCGGCCACCGCATGCGCGAGTGCCGCGCTCACGTGTTCGGCCGTCGCTTCGCTGACGGTGCCGACGGTGTCGCGCTGGTCGGCCGGGTTGCGCACGTCGCGGGCCGGCGCGTCGGCGAGCGTGTCGTCGGCGAGCATCGGCGCCGCGCGCCACGGGAAGTGCGCGCTCGCGAGCAGCGCGGACGACAGCGACGCGAGGCGGTGTTCGTTCGACAGGTCGAGGCCCATCGAGTTGGGACGCTCGTCGCCGTACAGGTTGCGCGGCAGCGGGATCTTCGCGTGCGGCGCGCCGAGCGGCACGACCTTCGACGCTTCGTCGACCGGATCGGCGACCAGTTCCTTCACCGACACGGTCTTGTCCGCGATGCGGTTCACGAACGACGTGTTCGCGCCGTTTTCCAGCAGGCGACGCACCAGGTACGCGAGCAGCGTCTCGTGCGTGCCGACCGGTGCGTACACGCGGCACGGCCGGTTCAGCTTGTCGCGGCCGGTGACTTCCTCGTACAGCGGCTCGCCCATCCCGTGCAGGCACTGGAATTCATACTGGCCCGGGTAGTAGTTCTGGCCCGCGAGCTGGTAGATCGCGGCGAGCGTGTACGCGTTGTGCGTCGCGAACTGCGGATAGACGGCGTCGGGTGCGGCGAGCAGCTTCTTCGCGCACGCGAGGTACGACACGTCCGTGTAGATCTTGCGCGTATAGACCGGATAACCTTCGAGGCCGTCGACCTGCGCACGCTTGATCTCGGTGTCCCAGTACGCGCCCTTGACCAGACGGATCATCAGGCGGTGACGGCTGCGGCGCGCGAGATCGATCAGGTAGTCGATCACGAACGGGCAGCGCTTCTGGTAGCCCTGCACCACGAAGCCGATGCCGTTCCAGCCCGCGAGATCCGGATCGAAGCACAGCGCCTCGAGCAGGTCGAGCGACAGTTCGAGGCGGTCGGCTTCTTCCGCGTCGATGTTCAGGCCGATGTCGTAGCGGCGCGCGAGCAGCGCGAGCGCGCGCACGCGCGGCAGCAGCTCGCTCATCGTGCGGTCCTGCTGCGAGCGCGAGTAGCGCGCGTGCAGCGCCGACAGCTTGATCGAGATGCCCGGGCCTTCGTAGATGCCGCGGCCGCCGGCCGCCTTGCCGATCGCGTGGATCGCCTGTTCGTACGACGCGTAGTAGCGCTGCGCGTCCTCTTCGGTCGTCGCCGCTTCGCCGAGCATGTCGTACGAGTAGCGGAAGCCGCGCGCTTCGTACTTGCGGCTGTTCGCGAGCGCTTCGGAAATCGTCTCGCCGGTGACGAACTGCTCGCCCATCAGGCGCATCGCCATGTCGACGCCCTTGCGGATCAGCGGCTCGCCGCCGCGGCCGATCAGGCGCGTGAGCGCCGACGACAGCCCCGCTTCGCTGTTGGTCGTCACGAGCTTGCCGGTGATCATCAGCCCCCAGGTCGCCGCGTTCACGAACAGCGACGGCGCGTGGCCGACGTGCGAGCGCCAGTCGCCCTTGCTGATCTTGTCGCGGATCAGCGCATCGCGCGTCGCGCGATCGGGAATGCGCAGCAGCGCCTCGGCGAGGCACATCAGCGCGACGCCTTCCTGGCTCGACAGCGAGAATTCGTGGATCAGCCCTTCGACGCCGCCGCCCGAGCTCTTCTCGCGCAGCGCCTCGACGAGCTTCGTCGCGAGCGCCTGCACGTCCGCCTGCAGGTTCGCGGGCAGGCGCGCCTGGCCGAGCAGGAACGGCACGCATTCCGGCTCGGGGCGGCGGTACGCGGCCGTGATCGCCGCGCGCAGCACCGATTGCGGCTGCACGTTCTGCGCGAATTCGAGGAACGGATGCGGCGAGTTGTCGTCGTCGCCGTCCGCAGCCTGGCCGTCGGCGAGCTCGGTGACGCCGCTGTGGCCCGACAGCTCGGGCGGCAACTGGCCGTGCTCGATCCGCTCGAGATACGCGAAGATCGCCTGCTTGATCAGCCAGTGGGGAGTGCGCTCGAGACGCGCGGCTGCGTCCTTGAGGCGCGAGCGGAGAAGGTCGTCGACCTTGACGCCGAGAGTCGTGCTTGCCATGGTGGGTTCGTGCGCCGGTGCGAGCCCGGCAATGTGGTGTGAGAGGATGCGCGAAATCCTACGGCACGCAATAAAAAGGTGCAACCAAATTGCGAGATGGGTTGCACCCTTGGGTTAGTCAATATAATCAGCCACTTATGCGGTTGCAACCTAGGAGTTGCCCGTGGTCGGGGGATCGGTGTTTTCCCTGAGCAGGCCGAATTGACATGCGTGCGCAATCTTCCCCGCGCGCGGCGGCGGACGAAAACGGGTTGCACTGGGGTGGTGGCGGGTGGCGCGCCCGGGGATGACCGTGCGGCAAGAGACGGTTCGGGGCTGCCCGACGGCCCGGGTGTCGACGCAGCGGCACGTGGTGTGCGGTGTGCGGTGTGCGGTGTGCGGTGTGCGGCACTCGGGACGACGGCCGCATGGCGCGCCGCTCAGATATCCAGCGGATCGACCTCGACGCTCCACCGCAGCACGCCCTTCAGCGCGCGCAGTTCCGGCTGCCACGCGCGCAGCGCATGCTGGAGCGCCGCCCGCGACGCGCTTTCGAGCAGCAATTGCGCGCGGTGGACGTTCGCGACCTTGACGATCGTCATCGGCACCGCGTCGTACACGGTCACGCGATCGGCGCCCGGCAACCCCGGCAATGCGGCCGCGGCTTGCAGCAGGAATGCGAGCGCCGCGTCGAGCGTGCGCCCCTCGGCGCGCAGCAGCGCCTGGTAGACGAACGGCGGCAGGTGCGCGTCGCGGCGCTCGCCGAGCGTCGAATTCGCGAAGCCGACGTAGTCCTGCCGCCCGAGCGCGTGATACAGCGCGTGACGCGGGTAGCGCGTCTGCACGAGCACCTCGCCCGGCAGCCCGGCGCGCCCCGCGCGGCCGCTCACCTGCATCAGTTGCGCGAACAGCCGTTCGCTCGCGCGGAAGTCATGCGAGAACAGCGCCGTGTCGGCATTGAGCACACCGACGAGCGACACGCGCTGGAAGTCGTGCCCCTTCGCGATCATCTGCGTGCCGACGAGGATGTCGACCTCGCCCGCATGCACATCGGAGAAAAGCGCCTGCGCACTACCCTTGCGGCGCGTGCTGTCCGCGTCGATCCGCAGCACGCGCGCGCCCGGCACGGCCTCGGCGAGCGCCTCCTCGATGCGTTGCGTGCCGCGCCCGAGCGGCGCGATGTCGACGTTCCCGCACTCGGGGCACGATCGCGGAATGCGGGCTTCCCAGCCGCAGTGATGGCAGCGCAGCGCATGCTCGGGCTTGTGCAGCACGACGTACGCGCTGCAGCGCGGGCAGCCCGCGACCCAGCCGCATGCGTCGCACGCGAGCTGCGGCGCGTAACCGCGCCGGTTCAGGAACACGAGACTCTGCTCGCCGCGTTCGAGCCGCGCCTTCAGCGCCGCGACGAGCGGCCCCGACAGCCCGCCCATCGACGCGCGGCCGCGCCGCCGCTCCTCTTCGAGGTCGATCAGCCGCACGGTCGGCAGCGTCGCGTCGGCCACCGCGCGGCGCGACAGCGTGAGCCGCGTGTAGCGGCCCTGCTCCGCCTGCCACCAGCTTTCGAGCGACGGCGTGGCCGAGCCGAGCACGACCGTGATGCCGAGCTGCTTCGCGCGCCACACGGCGAGATCGCGTGCCGAATAGCGCAGCCCTTCCTGCTGCTTGTACGCGGGCTCGTGCTCCTCGTCGACGACGATCAGCGCGAGCGCCGGCATCGACGCGAGCACCGCGAGGCGTGTGCCGAGCACGATCCGCGCACGCCCCGTATGCGCGGCGAGCCAGTTGCGCGCCCGCTCGCCCTCGGCGAGCCCGCTGTGCAGCGTGACGATCGCGTCGTCGGCGAGCGCACCCGCGAAGCGCGCGCGAAACGCGGCCTCGAACTGCGGCGTCAGGTTGATTTCGGGGACGAGCACGAGCGCCTGCGCGTCCGGCCGGGCGTCGAGCAGCGACGCGAGCGCATGCAGATAGACCTCGGTCTTGCCGCTGCCCGTCACGCCGTGCAGCAGGAACGGCGCAAAGCCCTGCGCGGCGCGGATCGCGTCGAGCGCCTCGGCCTGCTGGTCCGTGAGCGCCGGCGGCACAGTTCGTCCACCGGCTGCCAACAGGTTATCCACAGCTTTGGGCACAGGCGCATCGGCCCAGCCGATCGCCTCGACGTCGACCCAGCCGCGCGCCGCCCAGTCGTCGAGCGTCGCGGCCGCCTTCGGATGCAGCGCGCGTGCATCGGGCAGCGCGAGCGAGCCGGTGTCGACCAGCGCCTGCGCGAGGCGCCGCAGCGCGGCCCCGCGTGCGGGCAACGCATCGGGCAGCGCCGCGCGGCCGGCCTCCGTCGGCCGGTAGCGCACCTCGGGCGCGAGCAGCCGCCCCCAGCGCCCCGCATCGCGCAGCGCCTGCGGCAGCGCCGGCAGCGCGACCTCGCCGCGCCCGCGCTGGTAGTAATCGGCGGCGAACGACACGAGCGCGAGCCAGTCCGGCGACAACGGCGGCAGGTCGGTGCAGATCGCGTCGACCGCGCGCAGCCGGGACGGCGGCACGTCGGTGTGAGTCGTCACTTCACAGACGAGCCCGACCGCCTGCCGCTTGCCGAACGGCACCTGCACGAGCGTGCCCGGCACGGGCGCCGGTTGCGCGTCGCAGCGATAGTCGAACAGGGTGGCGAGCGGATGGTCGAGCGCGACGCGCAGGTAGGTGCCGCTCATCGCGGCGCTCCGGCGGCGGCACGCACCGCATCGAGATGGGCGGCCGGCATCCGCGCCCGCATCGTGGCGGCGGACTTAAAGTAAAACTTCAGATTCGGCGCTAAGTTTTGGATTCGCATTAGGAATCGCCGTATACCCTGCCCAGCCTGTGGATAACTTTGTTGAGAACTCGCCGCTCACCGGCCGCAACGCACGCGGGGCCGCGCTTTCCGCTGATTTTCGCCGCTTGTTGCGGTGCCCCGCGGAGCCTTATTCCATAAGGCTGCTATTCAAATTACCGAACCATAGCGAGGCAATTTGACCGACACAGGGCTCTACCGCGCTGCAACGAGGAAAATGTGTATAAGTCAAGTCTTGACAAGCACTGAATCGGCAACCGGTGCGGGGTTGCGCCCTGTTTAGCGCCGAAAACGAAACGCTGTCACCCCGCAGTGCAGCATGACAGCGCTTGCGTTCAGGCGGCGGCTCCGCTACGGATCGCGCGGCTGTGGTTATGCACCTCGTCGACGAGTTCGGCGACGTGATCGGGCGACGTGAATTGCGAAATACCGTGTCCGAGGTTGAATACATGGCCCGGATGGTTGCCGTAGCTGTCGAGCACCGCGCGCGCCTGCTCGCGCACCGCGGCGGGCGGCGCAAACAGGATCGTCGGGTCGAGGTTGCCCTGCAGCGCGACTCGCCCCGCGACGCGCTCGCGCGCGGCGCCGAGGTTGACCGTCCAGTCGAGTCCGACCGCGTCGACGCCGGTCGCCGCGATCTCCTCGAGCCACAGCCCGCCGCCCTTCGTGAACGTGATGACCGGCACGCGCTCGCCGTCATGCTCGCGCTTGAGCTGCGCCACCACGCGGCGGATGTAGTCCAGCGAGAAGCGCTGGTACGCGCCGTCCGCCAGCGCGCCGCCCCACGTATCGAAGATCATCACGGCCTGCGCGCCCGCTTCGATCTGCGCGTTCAGGTAAGCCGCCACGGCCTGCGCGTTCACGTCGAGGATCCGGTGCATCAGGGCGGGGCGCGAATACGCCATCGACTTCACGGTGCGGAAATCGTCCGACCCGCCGCCTTCGACCATATAGCACGCGAGCGTCCACGGGCTGCCCGAAAAGCCGATCAGCGGCACGCGCTGGCGGCCCTGGCCGTCGGTGAGCGCGCGGCGGATCTCGCGCACCGCGCCGGTCACGTAGCCGAGCGTCTCTTCGATGTCCGGCACCGCGAGCCTCGCGACGTCGGCCTCGGTACGCACCGGATGCGCGAACTTCGGCCCTTCGCCGACCTGGAAGTCGAGGCCGAGGCCCATCGCGTCCGGAATCGTCAGGATGTCCGAGAACAGGATCGCGGCGTCGAGCGGAAAGCGCTCGAGCGGCTGCAGCGTCACTTCGGTTGCGTAGTCGGGATTCTTCGCGAGACCGAGGAAGCTGCCGGCGCGTGCGCGCGTCGCGTTGTATTCGGGCAGGTAGCGGCCGGCCTGGCGCATCAGCCAGATCGGCGTGTAGTCGGTCGGCTCGCGCAGAAGCGCACGCAGGAAGGTGTCGTTGAGCAGGGTATGGGCCACGGTAGGAGCGACGATGCGAAGGCAAAGCGGCATTTTACCGGACAGCCGCCGCAAGGCTGCGCATGCCGGCGCGATGGCGGCCATATGACGCGCGCGATGGCTCCGTTATGATCGGACGCTCATATCGAACGAAACGAAGGAGGAGACCGATGAAACCATTCGCCACGCTCGCCGCCGCCGCGTTGTTTTGCTGCGCCGCCGCGCACGCGCAGACCGCCGCGGGCGCAGCAGCCACCGCACCGGGCGCCGGCTCGCGGCTCGACGACGTGCTCGCGCGCGGCACGCTGCGCGTTTGCACGACGGGCGACTACAAGCCGTATTCGTACTACCGTGCGGACGGCCGCTTCGAGGGCATCGACATCGACATGGCCGAATCGCTCGCGAAGTCGCTCGGCGTGAAGACCGACTACGTGAAGACGAGCTGGCCGAACCTCACCGGTGACTTCGTCGCGAAATGCGACATCGCGGTGGGCGGCGTCTCGACGACGCTCGAGCGCCAGAAGCGCGTGTTCTTCACGCAGCCGTACGTCGTGGACGGCAAGACGCCGATCGTGCGCTGCGCGGACGCCGACAAATACCAGACCGTCGCGCAGATCGACCGGCCGGAAACGCGCGTGATCGTGAACCCGGGCGGCACCAACGAGCGTTTCGCGAAGCAGTATTTCACGCACGCGAACCTCACGGTCTATCCGGACAACGTAACGATCTTCAAGCAAATCCTCGCGGGCAAGGCGGACGTGATGGTGACGGATGCGTCCGAGACGCTGCTGCAGCAAAAGCTGAATCCGGGCCTGTGCTCGGTTCATCCGGACAAGCCGTTCCAGTTCGGCGAGAAGGCGTACATGGTGCCGCGCGGCGACGTCACGTTCCAGCAGTACGTCGACCAGTGGCTGCATCTCGCGCTGTCGACCGGCGAGTACCAGGCGATTTCGGACAAATGGCTGAAGTAAGCGGGCTCGCACGCGGCGTCCCGCAGCGACTTTAGCGGGCACCGACCCCGCGGCCGCCGGCCGCGAAAATCGCTGGGCGGCGGCGGCCGAATCGCCGCCGTTACACTTCGACGCGCCGGCAAAATCGGCCCGATACCGGCGAACTGGCCGAACGGTCGACTTTCGCGCCGGCCAATCACGTTTCAAAATCTTTCTGACGAATGAATCGTCATGCGCGGCATCTGCCGAACCGCGCATTTTCTCGCGTGCAAATCGGCAATTCGTCGAGCCTGATACGCATGAAAAACGCATCGTGCGCACGCGCTGAAAACGCTGCGGAAAATATGGGTAAAAATGACCTTTTTCGGGCCCTCAAAAACAGCAAAAAATCCCGGAAAGCCTTATCTGGCGGGCGTTACAACCTGAAACACTTTGTTACCGCGAGGGGTCATTAATTCGCCCACAATGGCCTCAACGGTTTCAACACGGATGCGGTCTCGTGTGCCAAGTGTGAGCGGACGCGAAGCGCTGCGAGCCAGTCGGTCACGTACCGAAGCCCTTCCGAGGGGCATCCCTGTTGGAGTCGTTTCCGGCCCCCCGCCGGACTCGGTTTCATCTTTGGTCTCCTCGCGCTAACCCCGTAGCGTGTGGTTTTTAGCGGGCTAATAAGCCCGCTTTTTTTCGTCCATCGAAAACGCAACGGCCCGCAGGCCGCCGCGTTCTTCCAGCGCATTTTCCCTTCTTCTTGCCG
Source organism: Burkholderia sp. COPS (assembly GCF_019425585.1). Classification (NCBI taxonomy): domain Bacteria; kingdom Pseudomonadati; phylum Pseudomonadota; class Betaproteobacteria; order Burkholderiales; family Burkholderiaceae; genus Burkholderia; species Burkholderia sp. COPS. The sequence continues at coordinate 134,358 of NZ_WIXR01000034.1, forward strand.
CGCTAAGCGGTCTTCTGCACGTCGAGCTTCAGCTCCTCGATCATCCGGTCGCGCATCACGAACTTCTGCACCTTGCCCGTCACCGTCATCGGCAGCTCGTCGACGAAGCGGATGTAGCGCGGGATCTTGTAGTGCGCGATCTGCCCGTTGCAGAACGCACGCACGTCGTCTTCGGTCATCTGCTCGTCCGCGCGCAGCACGATCCACGCGCACAGCTCCTCGCCGTACTTCGCATCGGGTACGCCGAATACCTGCGCGCTCTGAATCTTCGGATGCCGAAACAGGAATTCCTCGATCTCGCGCGGATAGACGTTCTCGCCGCCGCGAATCACCATGTCCTTCAGGCGGCCGACGATGTTGCAGTAACCGTCCGCGTCTAGCGTCGCGAGGTCGCCCGTATGCATCCAGCCGTCCACGAGCACCTCGCGCGTCTTCGTGTCGTCGTCCCAGTAGCCGAGCATCACCGAATAGCCCTTCGTGCACAGCTCGCCCGTCGCACCGACCGGCACGATATCGCCACTCGGATCGACGATCTTCACTTCGAGATGCGGCTGGATGCGGCCGACCGTCGTCGTGCGCTTCTCGAGCGGGTCGTCGGTCGAGCTCTGGAACGACACGGGGCTCGTCTCCGTCATCCCGTATGCGATCGTGATTTCGGACAGGTGCATCTGCGACACGACGCGCTTCATCGTCTCGATCGGGCACGGCGAACCCGCCATGATCCCGGTGCGCAGCGTCGACAGGTCGAATTGCGCGAACGCCGGATGATCGAGCTCCGCGATGAACATCGTCGGCACGCCGTGCAGCGCGGTGCAGCGCTCTTCGGCCACCGCCGCGAGCGTCGCGACCGGGTCGAACGCTTCGCCCGGGAACACCATCGCCGCCCCCTTCGACACGCACGCGAGCACCGCGAGCACCATCCCGAAGCAGTGATAGAGCGGCACCGGGATGCACAGCGTGTCCTGCTCGGTGAACCGCATCGCGGTCGCGATCGAGCGCCCGTTGTTGACGACGTTGCGATGCGTGAGCGTCGCGCCCTTCGGGCTGCCCGTCGTGCCGCTCGTGAACTGGATGTTGATCGGATCATGGGCCGAGAGCGTCGCGCCGATCGCATCGAGCAGCGCGGGATCGACGGCCTGGCGGCCGCGCGCCATCACGTCCGCGAAGCGGAACATGCCGGCCGGCGCGACGTCGCCCATCGACACGACCGTGCGCAGGCTCGGCACGCGCGCCGCATGCAGGTCGCCCGGCGTCGCGGTCGCGAGTTCCGGCGCGATGGTCTGCAGCATCTCGACGTACGCGGACGTCTTGAAGCGCTCGGCGGCGATCACGGCTTTACAGCCGACCTTGTTCAGCGCGTATTCGAGCTCCGCGAGCCGGTAGGCCGGATTGATGTTGACGAGCACCGCGCCGATCCGCGCGGTCGCGAACTGCGTGAGCAGCCATTCGCTGCGGTTCGGCGACCAGATGCCGACGCGATCGCCCTTCACGATGCCGAGCGAGGCGAGCCCGGCCGCCAGCACGTCGACCTCGTTCGCGAACTCGCGCCAGGTCCAGCGCACCTGCTGCTCGCGGAACACGACGGCCGGACGATCGGGAAAGCGGCCGGCCGTGTCGAGCAGGAACCGCCCGATCGTCGCTTCGGAGAGCGGCACGTCGGTCGTGCCGCGCACGTACGACAATCCGTTTTCGGGCGCGATCAGCGCCCCCACGCCAAGGTCTGCTGCCATGAATGTCTCCGTCCGTTTTTGTCTGACCGGCCCGACATGCGGCTCACGCGTGTCTGCACCGCCGCCGTCGCGACGGATAGCCTCTGAGCGGATGATGCCGTGCGCGGCTGACGACACTCTGACATCGAATCGCGACGGACGGGTGAAATAGCACGACCGGACGGTATGATCCGACCCGTAAAAACAGATGAAAACGACGGGCGAAAAAAAAGCAGCCCGAAGGCTGCTTTCTTTCGCGGGATACGCGGCGCGGCTCAGTGCCGGCTGCGGATCTTCGCCAGACGCTGGATCGCTTCGAGCTGCGCCATCGCGGTCGCGAGCTCGGATTGCGCCTTCGCGAGGTCGAGATCCGACTTCGCGTTCTGCAGCGTTTCCTCGGCACGCTTGCGTGCTTCCTCGGCTTTCGCCGCGTCGAGGTCCTTGCCGCGGATCGCGGTGTCGGCGAGCACCGTCACGGCACCCGGCTGCACTTCGAGAATGCCGCCCGCGACGAACACGAATTCGTCGTTGCCGCCCTCGACTTCGATGCGCACCGCACCCGGACGAATCCGCGTGATCAGCGGCGTGTGACCCGGCAGAATGCCCAGCTCACCCGTTTCGCCCGGCAGCGCGACGAATTTCGCCTCGCCCGAGAAGATCTGCTCTTCCGCGCTGACGACGTCTACTTTGATGGTTGCCATATCGACTCCTGTCGATCGGAACGAGCGCTTCAGCGCCGGTTCCGATCCCATGCACGGCGGGTTGAGCGTATTACGTGAGCGCCTGTCCGCGAACGGATACCATCAAGGTATCCGTCACGGACGTAGCGGCGCCCGCTGCGTTACGCCTGACCCTTACGAGATCTTCTTGGCCTTTTCGAAGGCTTCGTCGATCGTGCCGACCATGTAGAACGCCTGTTCCGGCAGGTGGTCGCACTCGCCGTCGACGATCATCTTGAAGCCACGGATCGTTTCCTTCAGCGGCACGTACTTGCCCGGCGAGCCCGTGAACACTTCAGCGACGTGGAACGGCTGCGACAGGAAACGCTGGATCTTACGCGCACGTGCGACCGACAGCTTGTCTTCCGGCGACAGTTCGTCCATGCCCAGAATCGCGATGATGTCGCGCAGTTCCTTGTAGCGCTGCAGCGTCTGCTGAACGCGACGGGTGATCGAGTAGTGCTCTTCACCGATCACGTTCGGGTCGATCTGGCGCGACGTCGAGTCGAGCGGGTCGACCGCCGGGTAGATACCCAGCGAAGCGATGTCACGCGACAGAACGACGGTTGCGTCCAGGTGGCCGAAGGTCGTAGCCGGCGACGGGTCGGTCAAGTCGTCCGCAGGGACGTACACGGCCTGGACCGACGTAATCGAGCCCTTCTTGGTCGACGTGATGCGCTCTTGCAGCTTGCCCATTTCTTCAGCCAGCGTCGGCTGATAGCCCACTGCCGACGGCATACGGCCGAGCAGTGCCGACACTTCGGTACCGGCCAGCGTGAAACGGTAGATGTTGTCGACGAAGAACAGCACGTCGAGGCCTTCGTCACGGAAGTGCTCGGCCATCGTCAGGCCGGTCAGCGCGACGCGCAGACGGTTGCCCGGCGGCTCGTTCATCTGGCCGTACACCAGCGCGACCTTGTCGAGAACGTTCGAGTCCTTCATTTCGTGGTAGAAGTCGTTCCCTTCACGGGTACGCTCGCCCACGCCCGCGAACACGGAGTAACCGCCGTGCTCCTTCGCGATGTTGTTGATGAGCTCCATCATGTTGACGGTCTTGCCCACGCCTGCACCGCCGAACAGGCCGACCTTGCCGCCCTTTGCGAACGGGCAGATCAGGTCGATGACCTTGATACCCGTTTCGAGCAGTTCGGTCGACGGCGACAGTTCGTCGAACGCCGGAGCCTTCTGGTGGATCGAACGCGTATGTTCGCTTTCGATCGGGCCGGCTTCGTCGATCGGACGGCCGAGGACGTCCATGATACGACCGAGGGTCGGCTTGCCGACCGGCACCGAAATCGGCTTGCTCGTGTTCTTCACGGTCAGGCCGCGGCGCAGGCCGTCGGATGCACCCAGACAAATGGTACGGACCACGCCGTCGCCCAGCTGTTGCTGGACTTCGAGCGTCAGTTCCGAGCCATCGAGAATGAGCGCGTCGTAGATCTTCGGCATGCTGTCGCGCGGGAATTCCACGTCGATAACGGCGCCGATGCACTGTACGATCTTGCCTTCTACCAAAGCAGCAGTACTCATCGCTTTTCCTTTAAATACCTGATTCTTTACTCGCGCAAAGGCGCAGTTGTCGTCCGTGGCGCGCGCTTAAACAGCGGCTGCGCCGCCGACGATCTCCGACAGTTCTTTCGTGATCGCGGCCTGGCGGCTCTTGTTGTATACGAGCTGCAGTTCGCTGATCACCGTCTTCGCGTTGTCGGACGCGGCCTTCATCGCGACCATGCGCGCCGATTGCTCGGACGCCATGTTTTCCGCGACGGCCTGGTACACCAGCGCCTCGACGTAACGCACGAGCAGTTCGTCGACGACTGCCTGCGCGTCCGGCTCGTAGATGTAGTCCCACGACGTGGCCGGCGTACCGTCATCGGCTTCGAAGTGTTCCGACGACAGCGGCAGCAACTGCTCGATCACGGCTTCCTGCTTCATCGTGTTGACGAAGCGCGTGTAAGCGATATAAACCGCCGACAGCTTGCCTTCCGAGTACAGATCGAGCTGCGTCTTCACGGCGCCGATCAGCTTGTCCAGATGCGGGGTGTCGCCGAGGTGCACGACCTGCGACATCACCTTCGCGCCGAAGCGGTTCAGGAACCCGAGGCCCTTGCTACCGATCGCGGTAGCTTCGACCTTCTGGCCCTTCTCTTCCAGCTCCTTGAACTTCTGAACCGTCGCACGCAGCACGTTGGTGTTCAGACCGCCGCACAGACCCTTGTCCGTCGTAACGAGAATGATGCCGGCCGTGTTCGCACCTTCGTTCGCCACCATGAACGGGTGACGGTACTCCGGGTTCGCACGGCTCATGTGCGCGGCGATGGCACGGACCTTGTCCGCATAAGGACGAGCGGCGCGCATGCGTTCCTGCGCGCGACGCATCTTCGATGCGGCCACCATCTCCATCGCCTTCGTGATCTTGCGCGTGTTCTGCACGCTCTTGATCTTCCCGCGAATTTCCTTCATTCCAGCCATAGCTTGCTCCTTTGCGCCCCGAGTTAGCGCTTTAGCGCTTTACTCGGGGCTCATGCATCGCTCACCGAAGCGGCGCGGGCGCATCAGCACCCGCGCGGCCTCAGTGTGTCACTCGCGGATCAATAGGCACCGGACTTCTTGAAGGATTCGATCGCCGAGCGCAGTGCGCCTTCGTCGTCCTTCGAGAGATCCTTGGTGTCTTCGATGCGCTTGATGAGGTCAGCGTGGCTGGTCTTCAGGTTTTCGCGCAGGCCCTTCTCGAACGACAGCACTTGCTTGACGTCGAGGTCGTCGAGGTAGCCGTTGTTCGCGGCGTACAGCGACACGGCCAGTTCCCAGACCTGCAGCGGCTGGTACTGCGGCTGCTTCAGCAGTTCCGTCACGCGGCGGCCGCGCTCGAGCTGCTTGCGGGTCGCTTCGTCGAGGTCCGATGCGAACTGCGCGAATGCCGCCAGTTCACGGTACTGCGCGAGGTCGGTACGGATACCGCCCGACAGCTTCTTCACGACCTTCGTCTGAGCGGCGCCACCGACTCGCGACACCGACACGCCGGCGTTGATTGCCGGGCGGATGCCTGCGTTGAACAGGTCGGTTTCCAGGAAGATCTGGCCGTCGGTAATCGAGATCACGTTCGTCGGAACGAACGCGGTCACGTCGCCAGCCTGCGTTTCGATGACCGGCAGTGCCGTCAGCGAGCCGCTCTTGCCCTTCACTTCGCCGTTCGTGAACTTCTCGACGTACTCTTCCGACACGCGAGCCGCACGCTCGAGCAGACGCGAGTGCAGATAGAACACGTCGCCCGGGTACGCTTCACGGCCCGGCGGGCGGCGCAGCAGCAGCGAGATCTGACGGTATGCCCAGGCTTGCTTGGTCAAGTCGTCATAGATGATCAGCGCGTCCTGGCCGCGATCGCGGAAGTATTCGCCCATCGTGCAGCCGGCGTACGGTGCGAGGTACTGCATCGCTGCCGAATCCGAAGCCGAAGCGGCGACGACGATCGTGTATTCCATCGCGCCCGTTTCTTCGAGCTTGCGAACCACGTTCATGATCGACGAAGCCTTCTGGCCGATCGCGACGTAGATACAGATCAGGTCCTTGCCCTTCTGGTTGATGATCGCGTCGAGCGCCACCGCGGTCTTGCCGCACTGACGGTCGCCGATGATCAGCTCACGCTGGCCACGGCCGATCGGCACCATCGCGTCGATCGACTTGATGCCCGTCTGCACCGGCTGCGACACCGACTTACGCCAGATCACGCCCGGGGCGATCTTTTCGATCGCGTCGGTCAGCTTCGCGTTGACCGGGCCCTTGCCGTCGATCGGGTTGCCGAGCGCATCGACCACGCGGCCGACGAGTTCCGGGCCAACCGGGACTTCGAGAATGCGGCCCGTCGTCTTGACGATGTCGCCTTCCGAGATGTGTTCGTATTCGCCGAGAATCACCGCGCCGACCGAGTCGCGCTCGAGGTTCAGCGCGAGGCCGAACGTGTTGCCCGGAAACTCGAGCATTTCGCCCTGCATCACGTCCGACAGGCCGTGGATACGCACGATACCGTCGGTCACGGAGATCACGGTGCCCTGGTTGCGAACGTCTGCGCTCGCTTCAAGGCCCTGGATCCGGCTCTTGATCAGCTCGCTGATCTCAGAGGGATTGAGTTGCATTATTCGCTCCTGATAGTCAATTCTGTTGCGTGCCGGCGTGGCGCTCAGGCGGTCAAGGCAGCCTGCATCGATGCGAGGCGCGCGCGAACCGAGGTGTCGAGCACTTCGTCGCCGACCGTCACGCGCACGCCGCCGATCAGCGACGAATCGACTTCGACCGTCGGTTTCAGCTTGCGCTTGAACTTGCGTTCGAGGCCCGAGACGAGACTGTCGAGATCCGCGCCGTTCAGCGGGAACGCGCTCACGATCTCGGCGTCGGCTGCACCTTCACGTTCGTTCTTGAGCGCCTCGAACTGCTCGGCAATTTCCGGCAGCAGCGCGATGCGATGATTGTCGACCAGCATCTGCACGAAGTTCTTCGCTTCGGCGCCGGCCGCGAGCGGCGACTTCGCAGCAGCAAGCAGCAACTCGGCTACTTGCGTGCGCGTCACCTTCGGGCTCGACGCGACCGACAGCACTTCCGGCAGACGCGCAACCTGGGCCAGCTCTTGCACGAGCGTGGACCAGGCGGCGATGTCACCGCCCTCGGCCACGCGGAACAGCGCTTCTGCGTAAGGGCGGGCGATGGTTGCAAGTTCGGCCATGATCAGAGCTCGGCTTTCAGTTGATTCAGCAGTTGGGCGTGGGCCGTTTGATCGACTTCGCGCTTCAGGATCTGCTCGGCGCCCTTCACGGCCAGCGTAGCGACTTCGCCACGCAGCGCTTCGCGCGCCTTCACGATTTGCTGTTCTGCTTCCGCCTTCGCCTGGGCGACGATGCGGGCGGCTTCAGCCTGGGCGTTGGCCTTGATTTCCTCGGCGACCGCCTGGGCACGCTTTTCAGCGTCGGCGATGCGCTGCTGGCCGTCATTGCGGGCCTGCGCGAGTTCCTGGTCCACGCGCTTGTGCGCTGCGTCGAGTTCTGCCTTGCCCTTCTCGGCGGCGGCGAGGCCGTCGGCGATCTTCTTCGAACGTTCGTCGAGGGCGTTGATCAACGGCGGCCACACGAACTTCATCGTGAACCACGCGAGGACCAGGAACACGACCATTTGCGCAAACAGAGTTGCGTTGAGATTCACGGTGTTTCCTTATCTGCTATTCCGGAAAAATGAAACGGTAAGGCGCTCATCGAGTTGCATTCGATCAGCGCCCCAAGTCTCCGTTCCGCCCTGCGCCGGCTCACGCCGGACGCATATTTCCGAGGAACCTTAGCCTGCGACGAGCTTCGACAGGAGCGGGTTCGCGAACGCGAACAGCATTGCAACACCCACGCCGATCAGGAATGCCGCGTCGATCAGACCAGCCAGCAGGAACATCTTCGTTTGCAGCGGGTTGATGAGTTCCGGCTGACGTGCGCAGGCTTCGATGTACTTACCACCCATCAGCGCGATACCGATACAGGCGCCGATTGCACCCAGGCCGATGATGATGCCGATACCGATGGCGGTCAGACCCTGGATGTTGGCGATGTAAGCTTGCATGATCACTCCTTTGTGAAAAGACTTGGAACTGAGATTTAAAAAACTAAAACGGAAACTCTTTTTTGCACGCCGCGCTTAGTGCTTGTCGTGCGCCTGGCCGAGATACACCAGCGTCAGCATCATGAAAATGAATGCCTGCAACAGAACAATCAGGATGTGGAAGATTGCCCAGACGCTGCCCGCGATCACGTGGCCAACGAAGCCGAGGAACGTTGCGTCGCCACCGAAGCTCCACATGCTGCCGAGCAGGGCGATCAACAGGAACAACAGCTCACCCGCGTACATGTTGCCGAACAGCCGCATACCGAGGGAGACGGTCTTGGCGAGATATTCGACGATGTTGAGCGCGAGGTTAGGGATCCACAGCAGCGGGTGGGCGCCGAACGGTGCCGACAGCAGCTCATGCACAAAGCCGCCCGCGCCCTTGATCTTGATGCTGTAGTAGATCATCAGGACGAACACGCCGAGCGCGATGCCGAGCGTGCCGTTCAGGTCGGCCGTCGGGACGATGCGATGGTGGGAAATCACGTCCGACAGACCGAGCAGGCCGATCACGCGGCCCGGCAGGTCGACCGGGAGGAAGTCGAGGGAGTTCATCAGCGCGACCCACACGAACACCGTGAGCGCGAGCGGAGCGATGAAGGTACGATTGCCGTGAACGATGGCCTTCGATTGGTCTTCGACCATCTCGACGAGCATCTCGATCGCGCACTGAAAACGGCCTGGCACGCCCGACGTCGCCTTGCGGGCAGCCAGACGCAGCAAGACGATCGTCACGATGCCGCAAACGATCGACCAGAACAGCGTGTCGAGATTCCAGACGTGGATGTCGAAAATCGACGTCTGATGCGAGGTGGAGAAATTCTGCAAGTGGTGCGCAATGTACTCGGACGGATCCGGACCGCGCGTGCCTTCGCTAGCTGCCATATCGTTAATGCCACCCAAATTGTCGAAAATCGTTTTGCCCGTTCCGCAACACGCTATTGCGGGAACGGGCCGGTGCGGTTCGTTGTCGAAACCGCACGCTGCTTGTTCCTTACCGCCAGGCCAGTGCGATCCAGTACGTCTTCAGCACGACGAGGTACGTGACGAGGAACGGCACCCAGTGCACGCCGGCCCAGCCGAACGCCACTGCAGTGAACATCCCGATCGTCAGAGCGAGCTTCAGGGCTTCGCCCATCACCCAGCTCATCACGGTGGCCGAACCACCTGCCTTCAGTCGTGCCACGAATACCGCACTTGGCACCCAGCCGATCGCTCCGCCCAGAAACGCGGATTGCGCAGCGGCGCCCGGCGACTTCGAAAACAGCCACCACGCCAGCGTTGCAACCAGGGACAGAACCACTTGCGCGAATACCACCTTATAGGGGGTCACGCGCGAGGGCTTGCTCACGTTCGGGCCGAACAGCTTTTCGGCTTCTGCCCGCGTGAGCGGAACGATGTTGTTATCTTGCTGCTCGGCGTCCCAGTCATCGTCGGATTCGCGCCGCTCGCCGGCCGCCGAAGCGGTGCGTTGCGTGCGCTGATCATCGTGCCTGTCGTCCGGCGCCTGACCCGCCATCGCAATCTTCCGCAAAATCCTGAACCCGGCCCCAAGCTTTCTGAAAGCTTTCAGGGGTGCCTAGCTAACAAATCCGGGCGATTGTAAGCGATAGTTGCAAGTGATTCAAGGCTTTAGACGCGACAAAAACCTGCGTAAAACGACGCCTCATCATGTGAAAAAACACGCGATTCGACGACGTACGATGACAGTTGTAAGGTCGCTTTTTTGCACCGGTATTTCTTGCTCGAAAAAACCCGGCGACGAGGAAATGGCAAGGAAACGAGGCCCGATGCGGGTGCCGGCGGGACGGCACGAACGCCGTCCGGAATCCGCGCCGTGACGCGGCCCCGGACTCGCGCCCGGCACGACGCACCGAGCAGGCAAAACCCTGTGACCACCTAGCAGCACCGGATGCACGAAATCCGGGCCGACATCGACGCGTCGGATCATCCAATCAGTTGTCATGCCACCACAGGCAATCGACTGTGAATTGCCGGACTTATCAACAGCCCCGCAACCAGCGCGAATACTGTGCACCCGCCCCGCCACCCGAATCGCACGGCTGTGCCGCGCGCAGCCGCGTCACTCAACCATGAACGAGCAGCCACGCGCCGACCGCCGCGCTGGCGAGTGCGAACGGAATCGAGACCAGATGGAACGGCAGCCACATGCGCGGCTCCTTCGCGAGACGCACCGCGATCAGGTTCGCAAGCGAGCCGATCGCGAAGCCGAAGCCGCCGACCGATACGCCGAACGCGAGCGCACGCCAGTCATGCGTGAATTCCGACAACAGGATCGCGGCCGGTACATTGCTGATGACCTGTGACAACAGCGCGCCGGCCGCGTAGACGCGCAGCGGCGAATCGAGCTGCGCGTTCGCAATCGTGTCGTGCACGACGGGCAGCGCAGCCGCGGTACGCAGCACGACGAACATCAGTACGAAGATCAGCAGCAGCAGCCAGTCGATCTTCAGGACTGCGTCGCGTTTGACGGCGAGCAGCACGATGGCGACACCGACGAGACCAGGCAGCGGATGATGCGCATCGGCGAGCAGCACGAACGCGGCGAACAGCACCGCCGCGATCAGCGCGTGCATGCGTTGCACGGGCAGCGCAGTGGCATCACCGGACAAGTCGAGCGGCTTTGCGCGAAACGCGCATGCGGTCAGCACGAGCAGCAGCGCCATCAGCGCGATCGCGAGCGGCCCGAGCGTGACGACGAAGCGGCCGAACGACACGCCGCTCAATTGCCACAGGAAAAGATTCTGGGGATTGCCGAGCGGCGTCGCGACAGACCCCGCGTTGACCGCCAGCGCGACGACGATCACGAGCCGCCGGAACGGCAATGGCGTCAGCGCACGCAACGAGACCATCAAAGGCACGACGACGAACAGCGCGACGTCGTTGGTGAGCCACATCGACAACAACGCGGCGAACCCCACGAGCAACAACGCGAGCCCGCGTTCGGAATGCACGTGATGCACGATGCGGTGTGCGAGCCACATCAGGCAGCCGGACAACTCGAGCGCCTTGGTCAGCATCAGCAGGCCCGCCAGCGTCGCGACCGTCTGCCAGTCGACACGACCGGCCAACACGGAAAATGGTTGCGGACGCACCCATTGCAGCACGATCAGGCCAAGGACAAGAACCGACAGCACCGGCTCCTGCGCAAGCCATCCCAGCCACCGGCGCGGAGTCGGCGCGCCCGTCTTCTCCATCGGCACCGCGTTACTCTTCGGTCGCGACGTTGCCGCGCAGCCGCACGAGAATGCCCTCGAGCGCGTCGAGGTTGCCGAAGTCGATCGTGACCTGCCCTCGCCCGCGGCGGCCGAGCTTGATCTTCACCGTCGACGCGAGCAGGTCGGACAACTCCTCCTCGAGACGTCGCGTATCGCGGCCGCCGTCGTCCTTCGCGCGCGCCTTCACGGCCGGCGCTTCCTTCGTCGTGTGCGAGACGAGTTTCTCGGTCTCCCGCACCGACATGCGCTTGTTGACGACCTGATGGGCGAGCGTGATCTGCGTGGCCGCATCGACGGCGAGCAGCGCGCGCGCGTGCCCCATGTCGAGATCACCGGCCAGCAGCATCGTCTGCACCGGCGAAGCCAGGTTCAGCAGGCGCAGCAGGTTCGACACCGCACTGCGCGAACGGCCGACCGATTCGGCCGCCTGTTCGTGCGTGAAACCGAACTCGTCGAGCAGGCGCTGGATACCGTGCGCCTCTTCAAGCGGGTTCAGATCCTCGCGCTGGATGTTCTCGATCAGCGCCATCGCCGCGGCGGCCTGGTCGGACACATCCTTCACGAGCACCGGCACTTCATCGAGGCCCGCCAGGCGCGCCGCGCGGAAACGGCGCTCGCCCGCGATGATTTCGTATTTGTCTGATGAAATGGGCCGTACCAGGATCGGCTGCATCACGCCCTGTGCGCGAATGCTCGCCGCGAGCTCCTGCAGGCTGCCTTCGTCCATCCGCGTCCGCGGCTGGTACTTGCCGGCCTGCAGCTTGCCGAGCGCGAGCGTGTTCGGTGCCCCTTCGATCTTCACCGCTTCGGTGATATCGGCACTGCCGCCGAGCAGCGCTTCGAGGCCACGTCCCAAGCCCTTCTTCTTTGGTACCGCGTTCATGTCTTTCTTCCTCGCTTCGCTCATGTCCGGATCACGACACCTCGAACGCGCGTACGCGGTCGATCATCTCGGCACCGAACTGGAGATACGCTTGCGCACCGCGCGAGCTGCGGTCGAACACGACGCCCGGCAGCCCGTAACTCGGCGCTTCCGCCAGGCGCACGTTGCGCGGAATCACCGCGTCGAACACCTTGTCGCCGAAGTGCGCTTTCAGTTGATCGGAGACTTGCTGCTGCAGCGTGATGCGCGGATCGAACATCACACGCAGCAAGCCGATGATCTTCAGGTCGCGGTTCATGTTCGCGTGAACCTGCTTGATCGTGTTGACGAGGTCCGACAACCCCTCCAGTGCGAAGTACTCGCACTGCATGGGGATCACGACGCCATGCGCCGCGCACAAGCCGTTCAGCGTCAGCAGCGACAGCGTCGGCGGGCAATCGATCAGCACGAAATCGTAGTCGTCGGCCACGTGCTCGAGCGCGGCCTTCAGCCGGCGCTCGCGGTTGTCGATGCTGATCAGTTCGATCTCGGCACCGGACAGTTCGCGGTTCGCGGGCAGCACGTCGTAGGTGACGCCGTCCGGCCGGATGCGCGCGTCGGTCACCGACACGCCGTCGACCAGCACCTCGTACACGGTCGCTTCGCAAGCAGCCTTGTCGATCCCGCTGCCCATCGTCGCGTTACCCTGCGGGTCGAGATCGATCAGCAGGACTCGTTGCTCCTGCGCTGCAAGGCTTGCGGCGAGATTGACCGATGTCGTCGTCTTGCCGACGCCCCCCTTCTGGTTCGCAACGCAGAAGATCTTTGCCATCGTTGGTGTGTTCCCTTTACCTTCAAACAAACGGCGCGCCATCGCGCGCCGGCCCTTCAATTCGCTTCGTCGACGGCCACTTCGATCAGATGCCGTTCGGCATCGAGCAGCGGCACCGCCAGCCGTATCGTCTGCTTCACGCGGCTGCCTTCCGGCAACCGCGCAATCTCGTCGTCCGGATGAACACCCTTCATTGCCCAGATCGATCCGCCCGGCGCAACCAGGTGACGAGCAAGTTTAACGAAGTCGGACAGGTCCGCGAAAGCGCGGGAGACGATCATGTCGAATTTTTCCGGCACTTCGACACCCGGCTGCAGCGATTCGACCCGCCCCGTGACCACCGACAGGTTCGCGAGCTTTAGCTCCGCACGCATCTGGGTCTGGAATGCAGACTTCTTCTGCACGATATCGTTCAGCGTGATCTGCCAATCCGGCTCGACGATCGCCAGCACGATACCGGGCAACCCGCCGCCCGAACCGACGTCGAGCACGCGGGCCGATGCACGGCCACGCAGATGCGGAACGATGGAAAGCGAATCGAGGATGTGCTGGATCAGCATCTGCTTCGGGTCGCGGATCGCGGTCAGGTTGTAGACCGCGTTCCACTTGCCGAGCAGCGCGACGTAGTCGAGCAACTGGTTGCGTTGTGCATCCGTCAGCGTGAGGTCGAGCGCCGTCGTGCCTTCGACGAGCATCTGTTCCAGTACGTCCCGATTAACCGCCGGCGCGCGACGCGCCGTCATTGTTGCGTCGGGACGGCGCCGTCCCCCTGCTCCGCTGCCGCTTCGGCCGTGCCATTACGACGGCCCAGGCCGCGACGCTTCAGGTGCACCATCAGCAGCGAGATTGCCGCCGGCGTGACACCCGAGATGCGCGACGCCTGCCCGATCGTTTCCGGCCGGAACTCGTTGAGCTTCTGGCTCACCTCGAACGACAGGCCGCGGACTTCGCGGTAATCGATACCGTCGGGCAGACGCGTGTTCTCGTTCGCATCGTTGCGTTCGATTTCCGATGCCTGCCGCTCGATGTAGCCCTGATACTTGATGCCGATCTCGACCTGCTCCTTGATCTGCTCGAGCAGCACCGGATCGTCGGCCAGCGGCTCTGCGGGGCCGCACTCGCCGCCCTTCAGTCCGCACACACCGTCGTAGCTGATACCCGGACGGCGCAGCAGTTCGGCGAGGCTGTATTCGTGGTCGATCGCCTTGCCGAGGAGCGCGGTCGCCTCTTCCGGCGGCAACGTCTTCGGCGTGACCCACGTCGACTTCAGGCGTTCGGTTTCACGTGAAACAGCGTCGCGCTTCCGGCTGAATGCATCCCAGCGCGCGTCGTCGACGAGCCCCAGTTCGCGGCCGATCTCGGTCAAGCGCATGTCGGCATTGTCTTCACGCAGGCTGAGGCGATACTCGGCGCGGCTCGTGAACATCCGGTACGGCTCGGCCACCCCGCGCGTCACGAGATCGTCGACCAGCACGCCAAGGTAGGCCTGGTCACGGCGCGGGCACCATGCGTCCTTCTCCTGCACGTAGCGGCCAGCGTTGAGACCGGCCAGCAGCCCCTGCGCGGCCGCTTCTTCATAGCCCGTCGTCCCGTTGATCTGGCCCGCAAAGAACAGCCCGTTGATCGCCTTCGTTTCGAGCGACGCCTTCAGCGCACGCGGGTCGAAGTAGTCGTACTCGATCGCGTAGCCGGGGCGCAGGATATGCGCGTTCTCGAGGCCGCGCATCGAGTGCACGAGCTCGAGCTGGACGTCGAACGGCAGGCTCGTCGAGATCCCGTTCGGGTAGAACTCGTTGGTCGTCAGCCCTTCCGGCTCCAGGAAGATCTGGTGCGATTCCTTAGAAGCGAAACGGTGAATCTTGTCCTCGATCGACGGGCAATAGCGCGGCCCGACGCCTTCGATCACGCCTGTATACATAGGCGAACGGTCGAGGCCACCACGAATGATGTCGTGCGTGCGCTCGTTCGTATGCGTGACCCAGCACGGCAGTTGCTGCGGATGCTGCTCCGCACGGCCCAGGAACGAGAAAACGGGGATCGGATCGAGATCGCCCGGCTGTTCATCCAGCTGCGAGAAGTCGATCGAACGACCATCGATACGCGGCGGCGTACCGGTCTTCAGGCGGCCCTGCGGCAGCTTCAGCTCCTTCAGGCGCGACGACAGCGACACGGCCGCCGGATCGCCCGCACGGCCGCCCGTATAGTTGTTCAGGCCGACGTGAATCTTGCCGTCGAGGAACGTACCGGCGGTCAGCACGACCGCACGCGCACGGAAGCGGATGCCGATCTGCGTGACGGCGCCCACCACGCGGTCGCCTTCGACCATCAGGTCGTCGACAGCCTGCTGGAACAGCCACAGGTTCGGCTGATTCTCGAGCCGGTGGCGAATCGCGGCCTTGTACAGGATGCGATCGGCCTGCGCACGCGTCGCGCGCACGGCCGGCCCCTTCGACGAATTGAGGATCCGGAACTGAATACCGCTTTCGTCGGTCGCGGCTGCCATTGCGCCGCCCAGCGCATCGACTTCCTTGACCAGATGGCCCTTGCCAATGCCGCCGATCGACGGATTGCAGCTCATCTGCCCAAGCGTTTCGATGTTGTGGGTCAGCAGTAATGTCTTTGCGCCCATGCGGGCGGACGCCAGCGCGGCTTCCGTGCCGGCATGACCGCCACCGACGACGATGACGTCAAATTCTGTGGGAAAAAGCATGGTGGATTCCGTACGCAGGACGGCGCACGAACCTATCTGAGAAATGTATGGGCCGAATTATAGCGGGTTCGCTTTTCACCCGAAGGCCGTCCGAATGGTAGGGTCTGTGCATTTCGGCGATTTTTCTGTGCTCAGACGCCGAATCCGTGGCGCAGAGCCCGCTCCGGCAACGTTTCCGGCCCGCCGGCAGCACATCGCTACACCTGTGCAAAAAATTCGCTTGCCGGGAAATTTCACGTGGAACACATACCCGTTCGATGCCTGTGCGCCGCACGGCAATCTGGACGGAACACCCTGTGCGACCGCGCCCACCCTCTCCCTCACAGAATTTCGGACGGTTCGCCCGACACTTATCCCCTGTGACCCGGCACAACATCCCCGGTGTGTGGAACAGGCGGCAGCCACCCGCGAACGATGCTCCGGATCGACATCCGCTTGCACAGAGCGTCCGACTGTTTCCGTGGCACTTATCCCCCGGTTACCAGCCGTCGTGTGTCGAGGTCGCATCTCACCCAAAAAACAAAAACGGCGTGTTTCACGTGAAACACGCCGCCCGTTTCCCGCCCACCACGCCACCGATCAGGCCGTTTTCTTCGCTAGCCCGAGGTACGTCTCGATCACGCGTGGATTCTGCGCGAGTTCGGCCGCCGGCCCTTCCAGCGCAAATTCGCCTGTCTCCAGTACATAACCGTAATCGGAGATCTGCAGGGCAGCCCGTGCGTTCTGCTCGATCAGCAGCGTCGCCACGCCCGTACCGCGCAACGCGCTGATGATATGAAAAATCTCCTTCACGATCAGCGGCGCCAGCCCGAGGCTGGGCTCGTCGAGCATCAGCAGATCGGGCTTGCCCATCAGCGCGCGCCCAACCGCAAGCATCTGCCGCTCGCCGCCGGAGAGCGTGCCGGCCGCCTGCTTGCGGCGCTCCTTCAGCCGCGGAAACAGGGCGAACACATGATCGAGCTGGTCGAGAAAGTTCGCTTCACCGGCCTGCTTGCGCCGATACGCGCCCAATACGAGGTTGTCTTCGACCGTCATCGTGCTGAACAGCTCACGCTTCTCCGGTACGAGGCACATCCCGCGTGCGACGCGCTGCTCGACCGGCAATGCACCGACGTCATGACCGCGGTACACGATCGCACCCGATGCATGCCCGGTCACCGGCAGCGCGCCCATGATCGCGTTCAGCAGCGTCGATTTGCCGGCGCCGTTCGGGCCGATCACGCTGACGATCTGCCCCGCGCCAACCTTGATCGCCGCGCCGTGCAGCGCCTCCACCTTCCCGTACCGGACCGCCAGCCCGCGCACTTCGAGAATCGGCATCGTCGTGTCCGTCATCACTCCACCCCGCCCAGATACGCTTCCAGCACCGCCGGATCCTGCTGCACGTCCTGCGGCAGTCCTTCCGCGATCCGCGTGCCGAACTCCATCACCACCAAACGATCGGTGAGATTCATCACGAAATCCATGTCGTGTTCCACGAGCAACACGCTCATGCCTTCCGCCTTCAGCCGCCGCAGCAGATCGGCGAGTTGCCGCTTCTCCTGGTAACGCAGCCCGGCGGCCGGCTCGTCGAGCAGCAGCAGCGTCGGATCGCAGCACAGCGCCCGCGCGATTTCGAGAATCCGCTGCTGCCCCAGCGCAAGGCTGCCCGCTTCGTCGTACATGTGCGTTTCAAGCCCGACGCGGCGGATCTGGCGTGCGGCCTCAGCCAGCAGTTGCGCTTCCTCATGGGCATTGAGCCGCGCGACGCTGCGCCACACGCCCGTACGGCCACGCAGGTGCGCACCGATCGCGACGTTCTCGAGCACCGTCATCGCCGGCAACAGCTTCACGTGCTGGAACGTCCGGCCGATGCCGCGGCGGACGATCTGGCGCGACGTGAGCCCGTCGATACGCTCGCCACGGAACGTGATCGTGCCGCCCGTCGGCTTCAGCACCCCCGTCACGAGGTTGAACGTGGTCGACTTGCCGGCGCCGTTCGGGCCGATCAGCCCGATGATCTGCCCCGCTTTCACGTCGAAGCTGACGTCGTTGACGGCCACGAGCCCGCCGAACTGCTTGCGCGCGTTGTCGACGACGAGCAGCGGCTCGCCGGCCGTCGGCTTCGCGCGCTGCGGCAACGGATCGGCGTGCTCGGGCACATGCGCGCGCGGCCCGCGCGGGAACAGCCTCGCGACGAACGGCCACACGCCCTGGCGCGCATACTGCAGCAGCAGCACCATCAGCACGCCGAACACGATGATCTCGAAGTTGCCTTCCGAGCCGAGCAGCTTCGGCAGCAGCGTCTGCAGATAGTCCTGCAGCACGGTCAGGATCGCCGCGCCGAGCACCGCGCCCCACACGTGCGACACGCCGCCGACCACGGCCATGAACAGGAACTCGATCCCGTGGTTCAGCCCGAACGGCGTCGGGTTCACCGCGCGCTGCAGGTGCGCGTACAGGAAGCCCGATACGGCCGCGAGCACGGCCGCATAAACGAAGATCACGACGCGCATCCACGCGGTGTTCACGCCCATCGCCTCGGCCATCACGCCGCCGCCGCGCAGCGCGCGGATCGCACGGCCCGGGCGGCTGTTCAGCAGGTTCTGCACCGACACGATCGCGGCCAGCACGACGGCCCAGATCAGGAAATACAGGCTGCGCCCGCTTCCAAGCTCGATGCCGAACAGGTTCAGCGCCGGAATCCCGTTGATGCCGTCGTACTTGCCGAGCAGTTCGAGGTTGCCGAACAGGTAGAACAGCGCGAGGCCCCACGCAATCGTGCCGAGCGGCAGGAAGTGGCCGGACAGCCGCATCGTGACCGCGCCGAGCACGAGCGCGACGAGCGCCGTCAGTACGACGCCGACGATCAGCGCGAGCCACGGCGACACGCCGTATCGCGTCGTCAGGAACGCGGTCGCATAGGCGCCGATGCCGACGAACGCGGCCTGCCCGAAGCTCGTCATCCCGCCGACGCCCGTCAGCAGCACGAGCCCGATCGCGACGATCGCGTAGAGGCCGATGTAGTTCAGCAGCGTGATCCAGTATTCGGGCACCTGCAGCGCACCAGGCAGCACCGGCAGCGCGAACAGCACCACGAGAAACACCCAGAAGGTCTTGTTGCGTACCATCGTCTTCATCGTGTCACTCCTCTTCCTCTTCCGCGTGCGGCGTCGCGAAACTCCGCCACAGCAGCACCGGAATGATCAGCGTGAACACGATCACCTCCTTGTACGCGCTCGCCCAGAACGACGAATACGATTCGAGCACGCCGACGAGCAGCGAGCCGGCGGCAGCAAGCGGATAACTGACGAGGCCGCCGATGATCGCGCCGACGAAACCCTTCAGGCCGATCAGGAAGCCCGAGTCGTAGTAGATCGTCGTCAGCGGGCCGACGAGGATCCCGGACAGCACGCCGAGCCCCGCCGCGAACGTGAACGCGAGCCGCCCTGCCTCGGTCGTGCCGATGCCGACGAGCCGCGCGCCGAGCCGGTTCACCGACGTCGCGCGCAGCGCCTTGCCGGCGATCGTGCGGCCGAAGTACACGTAGAGCGCGCCGATCAGCACGAGTGCCGTCACGACGACCAGGATGCTCTGCACCGACACGGTCATGCTGCCGATCGCGAGCGACGCATCCGAGAACCCGTTGGTGCGCGAACCCTCCGCGCCGAACATCACGAGCCCGAGGCCGACCATCGCGAAGTGGACGGCGACCGACACGATCAGCAGCAGCAGCGTCGTGCCTTCGGCGATCGGCTGGTACACGAGCCGGTAGACGAACGGCCCCATCGGCACGACGATCGCAAGCGTCAGCGCGATCTGCGCGAGCATCGGCAGCGGCTGCGCGGCAAAGCTGCGCGTGATCGCGAACACCGCGAGCGGCAGCAGGATGTAGCGGCTGCCGAGTGTCGCGAGTGTGCGGCCGAGCTGATGGCGCCGTTCGCGATGCCGGATCAGGCCGCCGACTTCGAGCAGGAAGCACGCGATGCCCATCACGAACAACAGCCAGCAGGTGGCGGGAAATTTCTGCGCCTGCAACGCGGCAAGCGTCAGCGCACCGTAGGCGACAAATTCGCCCTGGGGAATGAAGATCACCCGCGTGACGGAAAATACCAGCACGAGCGCCAGCGACAGCAATGCATATATGGCGCCGGTCGTGATGCCGTCTTGCGCGAGGATCGCTGCAATCGAGAGATCCATACGTTTCGTGTATCGAGAATGCTGCGGAGAAACGAAAGACGGAAACGGCCGGGGCGCACGGCCGGCAAGACCGGTGCGCAGGCACCCGGCGACGGGCCCCGGCGGTTCCAGGCGGCACGGGCGCGACCCGTCGGGCCCCGCCCCCTGCCGACGGCACGCACGGCGCCGTTCGCGCCGCGCACGCCGGTTTCACGTGATGCTTACTCGGCCTGCAGCTTCCACTTGCCGTCGACGATCTGCACCATCACGCGCGCACGCGTATCGAAGCCGTTGTGATCGGTCGGCGTCATGTTGATCACGCCGTGCGACACGGGCAGGTCCTTCACGCTTTCGAGCGACGCGCGCAGCGCTTCGCGGAACGCCTCGGTGCCCGGCTGGCCCTTCTTCAGCGCTTCCGGAATCGCACGCTGCAGCAGCAGCCCCGCATCCCACGCATGGCCGCCGAACGTCGCCAGCGAGCCCGCGCCGTAGGCCTTCTCGTACGCGGCCTTGTACCCGAGCGCCGGTTTCTTCACCGGATTCGAATCGGGCAGCTGGTCGGTCACGAGCACCGGGCCGGCCGGCAGGATCTCGCCTTCGCAGTCCTTGCCGCACACACGCAGGAAGTCGTTGTTCGCGACGCCGTGCGTCTGGTACACCTTGCCCTTGTAGCCTCGCTCCTTCAGCGTCTTCGCCGGCAGCGCCGCCGGCGTGCCCGAGCCGGCGATCAGCACCGCATCGGGATTCGAGCCCATCAGTTTCAGCACCTGCCCCATCACCGACGCGTCGGTCCGGTTGAAGCGCTCGTTCGACACGACCTTCAGGCCGTTCTTCGCGGCCGCCGCGTTGAACGTGTTGTACCAGCTGTCGCCGTACGCATCGGCGAAGCCGATGAAGCCGACCGTCTTCACGCCGTGCTTCGCCATGTAGCCGGCGATCGCGTCGGCCATCAGCTGGTCGTTCTGCGGCACCTTGAACATCCAGGCGCGCTTCGCATCCATCGGCGAGATGATCTGCGCGCTCGCCGCGAGCGAGATCGTCGGCGTCTTGCCCTGCGACACGGGATCGAGCATCGCGAGCGAGTTCGGCGTGACGGACGAACCGATGATCGCGTCGACGTGATCCTCGTCGATCAGCTTGCGCACGTTCTGCACCGCGCGGCTCGTGTCGGATGCGTCGTCGAGCACGATGTACTGCACGCTCTTGCCCGCGATTTCCTTCGGCAGCAGCGCGATCGTGTTCTTTTCCGGAATCCCGAGCGACGCGGCCGGCCCGGTGGCCGACAGCGTCACGCCGATCTTCACCTGCGCCGACGCCGTGGCGGCCGCGCACACGAGGCCCGCGGCAAGCAGAACTTCCATCCATCGATTCATCTTCATTTATGTCGTCTCCAAACGCTGCTCGAAAAAGCCTCGGGTCGCTCGGGCGGCTCCCGGTCTCCAAACAAGTTAATAATTTAACTATCTCGCCTTGCCCCGCCTACACTCGTTTTCCCGTGACACGCCGGCGCCGCCATCGAGCCCCGGCGATACCGCACATGCACGCGCCGCGGCGCGTGCCGATACGGTCGTTCGACCGCCACGATGCGCGGCGGCAATGTCGTCAGGATGAAGGGAACGGAGAAAAGCGGCGCTGCGCGAAACGCGATCGATGCGGGCGCAACGATCGCCGGAAGGTCGGCCGGCCGGGCCTGATACGGCTCCACGCGCGGGCAATGCGGGATCGGAAAAACGGCCGTTCATGCGATTGCGAACGACACATCGGATGCGAACGCAACGACCGGACACACCATCGTGCCGGCAGATTGCATCGGAACGCACATGCCGGCCGCAGGGCGGCTCGTGAAAGCCCGGGCATACCGATGCACGTCCGCCCCCGAACGAGCGGCGCCAGCCGCCCCTCCCGCCCCGATCCTTCGTCCCGCGCTTCTCATCCAACCGCACTCCCTCTTCTGCATTTTGCTTGTAGGAGAACTGCCGACCGTTTTCCCGACCGCACGGTCGGCGAAAGCTGAGTGTAACGGACGCTTTTTGCGCACGCCAACCGGGTAAGCCCGGACGGCATGCGCACGGCTGCGCGCCGGCGGCGATCGACCGGCAGGAATGGATGAAATCGGGGGACGGGATGACGCGCGAGTGACGCGAGGCAGAACACGGGCGCGCGGAACGCAGCGCGATTCGCCTGCACCGTCGATGGAAATTCGTGCACCAAATGAAAAAGCGCTGTTGGATTCCGTCCAACAGCGCTTTAGGGTCCGGGCACTTTGTGCCTCGATTGTCTCCTCGTTCTCCACCTGCAAATTCGTTTCGCGGTGCATCAGAACTGAAGTGAATCTTAAAGAGGCTTAAGCACCACGGCAACTTAGCATTTACCCCTATGGTGCATCGCCGCACGAAAATGGGGCAGCAGCCAGCCGCGCGGTGCCGCCCCGAGCGCGCTGCGACGCGCTTCACGAGCATGCCGGATGGTGCTTCGCATCAACCCGCGGCGATGTGCACGGCATGCGCTCAGGAGGCCCTGAGCGGCTTGATCCGCGCGACCATCTCGCCGACGATGCCGCGCCGGAAGGCGAGCACGCACACGATGAAGATCAGCCCCGTGACGATCGTCGCCGATTCGCCGAGCGAATGGAACCACGCGACGCCCGTCGTCGACGCGAGCCATTCGCCGATGTCGCCGAGCCGGTCTTCGAGCGCGACGATCAGCGCGGCGCCGAGCAGCGGCCCGAACAGCGTGCCCATGCCGCCGACGAGCGTCATCAGCACGACCAGGCCCGACATCGTCCAGTACGCGTCCGACAGCGTCTCGAAGCCGAGCACGAGCACCTTCAGCGAGCCGGCCAGCCCCGCGATGCCTGCCGACAGGATGAACGCGAGCAGCTTGAAACGATCGGTGTCGTAGCCGAGCGAGATCGCGCGCGCCTCGTTCTCCTTGATCGCGACGAGCACCTGGCCGAACGGCGAATGCACGACCCGCACGATGAACGCGCACGCGGCGACGACCACCGCCACCACGACGTAGTACAGCGCAACGTCGTTCGACAGGTCGAGCAGCCCGAACAGATGGCCGCGCGGCACGCCCTGCAACCCGTCTTCGCCGTGCGTGAACGGCGCCTGCAGGTAGATGAAATAGACCATCTGCGCGAACGCGAGCGTGATCATCGCGAAGTAGATGCCCTGCCGGCGGATCGCGAACAGCCCGACGACGAGCCCGAGCAGCGTCGCGGCGACGGTGCCGACGAGCACCCCGAGTTCCGGCGTGAACCCGAGCGTCTGCATCGAATAACCGGTCGCATAACCGGCGGTCGCGAGGAACATCGCATGGCCGAACGACAGCAGCCCCGTATAGCCGATCAGCAGGTTGAATGCGGCCGCGAACAGCGCGAACGTGAGCACCTTCATCACGAACACCGGGTACGCGCCGATGAACGGCGCGGCGAGCAGTGCGGCAAGCAGCACGCCGTAGAGCACTTTTCTCTGCATCATTTTTCCTTGCCGAAGAGGCCCGCCGGGCGGAACAGCAGCACGATCGCCATGATCACGAACACGACGGTGGCCGACGCTTCGGGGTAGAACACGCGCGTGAAACCCTCTATCACGCCGAGCATCAGGCCCGTGACGATCGAGCCGAGGATCGACCCCATCCCGCCGATCACGACCACCGCGAACACGGTGATGATCATCGGCTGGCCCATCAGCGGCGACACCTGGATCACCGGCGCGGCCAGCACGCCCGCGAACGCCGCGAGCGCGACGCCGAAGCCGTAGGTGAGCGTGATCATCATCGGCACGTTAACGCCGAATGCCTCGACGAGCTTCGGGTTCTCGGTGCCCGCGCGCAGGTAGGCGCCGAGGCGCGTCTTCTCGATCACGAACCAGGTCACGAGACACACCGCGAGCGACGCGACGACCACCCACGCGCGGTAGTTCGGCAGGAACATGAAGCCGAGGTTGGTGGCGCCGGACAGCTGCGACGGCACGTCGTACGGCTGGCCGGACGAGCCGTAGATCGACCGGAACACGCCCTCGACGACCAGCGTGAGCCCGAACGTGAGCAGCAGCCCGTACAGGTGATCGAGCTTGTACAGCCAGCGCAGCATCGAGCGTTCGATCAGGATCCCGAACGCACCGACGACCAGCGGCGCGATCACGAGCATCGCCCAGTACGGCAGCCCGAAGTACGACAGGCCCATCCACGCGAGCATCGCGCCCAGCATGAACAGCGCGCCGTGCGCGAAGTTGATCACGTTGAGCAGCCCGAAGATCACCGCGAGCCCAAGGCTCAGGATCGCGTAGAACGAGCCGTTGACGAGCCCGAGCAGCAACTGGCTCAGCATCGCCGGCAACGGAATGCCAAAGATTTCCATCGACTTAGCCGTCAGTATGAGTTTCGTTGCGTGCGCAACCTTCCAGGGACACGCACGCGGGCGGCGCAGCGGGGCACATCGCTGCGGCCGCCACCGTGCGGCGCGCAACTCGCGCGCCGCCAAGCCCCGCTTACTTCCACAACGCGCAGCGCGATTCCTGCTTGGTCCCGAACGCCTGTTCGCCCGGAATCGTCGCGAGCACCTTGTAGTAATCCCACGGCTCCTTCGATTCAGCAGGCTTCTTCACTTCCATCAGGTACATGTCGTGGATCATGCTGCCGTCCGTGCGGATGTAGCCCTTCGCGTAGAAGTCGTTGATCTTGATCTTCTTCAGCTCGGCCATCACCTTGTCGGAATCGGTCGTGCCGGCAGCCTGGACCGCCTTCAGGTAGGTCGTCACCGACGAGTAGTCGGCCGCCTGCAGGCTCGACGGCATCTTCTTCATCTTGCCGAAGTAGCGTTGCGCCCACTGGCGCGACGCCGCATCGCGGTTCCAGTACCAGCTGTCGGTCAGCACGAGCCCCTGCGTCGTCTCGAGGCCGAGGCTGTGCACGTCGTCGATGAACATCAGCAGCGCGGCGAGCTTCATCGTCTTCGTGATGCCGAACTCCTTCGCGGCCTTGATCGAGTTGATCGTGTCGCCGCCCGCGTTCGCGAGGCCGAGGATCTGCGCCTTCGACGCCTGCGCCTGCAGCAGGAACGACGAGAAGTCCGACGCGGACAGCGGGTGACGCACCGTGCCGAGCACCTGCCCGCCGTTCGCCTTCACGACATCCGACGTGTTCTTCTCGAGCGCCTTGCCGAACGCGTAGTCGGCGGTCAGGAAGAACCAGCTCTTGCCGCCCTGCTTCACCACCGCCGAACCGGTGCCCTTCGCGAGCGCCATCGTGTCGTATGCGTAGTGGACCGTGTACGGCGTGCACTGCTCGTTCGTCAGCGTGTCGGCGCCCGCGCCGATGTTGATGTAGACCTTCTTCTTCTCGCCCGCGACCTGGTTCATCGACAGCGCGGTGGCCGAGTTCGTGCCGCCGACCAGCAGGTCGAGCCCGCCGCGGTCCATCCATTCGCGCGCCTTCGACGCGGCGATGTCGGCCTTGTTCTGGTGGTCGGCATAGACGACCTCGATCGGCTTGCCGAGCACCTTGCCGCCGAAATCGGCGACCGCCATGCGGATCGCCTCCAGGCCGCCCTGCCCGTCGATATCCGCGTAAAGCCCCGACATGTCGGTGATGAAGCCGATCTTCACGGTATCCGCGGCCTGCGCGGCGCCGGTGGTGAACGCGGCGGCCGCGAGCGCGAGACAGGCGTGTGCGAGGGTCTTCATTTTCATTGACGTCTCCTGTTGTTCTGATGCGTTGTGGTTGTTCGAAGCCGCCACGGCTAGCGGCGAGAGAGACGGGGCGGCGTCACACCCCGAGCAGGTCGTGCAGGGTCGGCATCTTGCTTTCCAGTTCGGCCGCCTGGAAATGTTCGACGATGCTGCCGTGCTCCATCACGTAGAACCGGTCGGCGAGCGGCGCCGCGAAGCGGAAATTCTGTTCGACCATCACGATCGTGTAGCCGCGCGCCTTCAGCGCGACGATCATTCGCGCCAGCGACTGCACGATCACCGGCGCGAGGCCTTCCGAGATCTCGTCGAGCAGCAGCAGGTTCGCGCCGGTGCGCAGGATCCGCGCGACCGCGAGCATCTGCTGCTCGCCGCCGGACAGCCGCGTGCCCTGGCTCTGCCGGCGCGATGCGAGGTTCGGGAACATCGTGTAGATCTCGTCGATCGACATCGCGTGATCGCGCGGCCCGATCGGCGGCGGCAGCATCAGGTTCTCCTCGCACGACAGGCTCGAGAAGATCCCGCGCTCCTCCGGGCAGTAGCCGACACCGAAATGCGCGATGCGGTGTGTCGCGAGGCCGATCGTCTCGTTGCCCGCGACCTTGATCGACCCGCTGCGGCGGCCCGTGAGGCCCATGATCGCGCGCAGCGTCGTCGTGCGACCCGCGCCGTTGCGGCCGAGCAGCGTGACGACCTCGCCGCGATGCACCGTCAGGTCGACGCCGTGCAATATGTGGGATTCCCCGTACCAGGCCTCCAGGCCCGTGATCTCCAGCGCGGGCGTACCGCTTTCGACGCCGCTCAATTCGCGTTCCTCCCGTTCGCTGTGCTTCATGCGTGCGCCCCCGCGAGCGCCGCGTCGGCGCTGCCCATGTAGGCTTCGATGACGAGCGGATTCTTCGACACTTCCGCATACGAGCCTTCGGCCAGCACCTCGCCGCGCTGCAGGACGGTGATCGTGTCGGAGATGCCCGCGATCACGTTCATGTTGTGCTCGACCATCAGGATCGTGCGGCCGCTCGCGACCTTCTTGATCAGTGCGGTCACGCGATCGACGTCCTCGTGGCCCATCCCTTGCGTGGGCTCGTCGAGCAGCATCAGCTCGGGCTCCATCGCGAGCGTGGTCGCGATCTCCAGCGCGCGCTTGCGGCCGTATGCGAGTTCGACGGTCGGCACCTGCGCGAAATCGGTGAGGCCGACCTGCGTGAGCAGATCCATCGCACGGTCGTCGAGCCGCTTGAGCGTGCGTTCGCTGCGCCAGAAATGGAATTCGGTGCCGAGCGCGCGCTGCAGGCCGATGCGCACGTTCTGCAGTGCGGTCAGGTGCGGAAAGACGGCCGAGATCTGGAACGAACGGATGATGCCGCGCCGCGCGACCTGCGCGGGCCGCTCGTCGGTGATGTCGATCCCGTTGAAGACGATCTGGCCGGCCGTCGGCGTCAGGAATTTGGTGAGGAGGTTGAAGCAGGTCGTCTTGCCCGCGCCGTTCGGTCCGATCAACGCATGGATCGCACCGCGACGCACACGCAGGTTCACGCCGTTGACGGCCGTGAAACCCCTGAATTCCTTGGTCAGTCCGCGTGTTTCCAGAATCGTGTCGCCGAGAATCATGTTCCCTTCCGTACGAAGTCAGGCGAAGCACCGGGAAGATTCGCGCGAAGCGGCCGCGAAACACGTCAGCGGATGAGCAGGCTGCCCCGGGCGCCGTGTTACGCCTCGAGGGTGGTCTCCCGCGCCGACGCGTATGCACACTGCGCCACATTGTCTCGCCGTTGGTGCAGTGCAATCATCGGGATTTGCACTTATAGGGCTGGCCGCCATGTCGCACGCGGCTGTGCACGGTTTTTCGCCACGTTTTTTTGACACGTGCATCATCGACCGTTGCCTCTTCGCACGGCGCGGCAGGCACGCAACACGAAAGCCGTGCGACTGCACGACTTGCATGGATCTTGCCGGTGAAGCGACGCAATCGACACGATCGGCGCCGGCAGCTTGTTTCGCATATCGAATCAGCGGGCGTCATCATGACGGCCCGCTGTCGTGCGTGTCAGCGTTCCGTCACGCGGCCGTCGCCGCGGGCTCCGTTCGCACCGTCGTCGCTTCACGCGCCGCGCGGCGATCGGCACGGATCATGTCGCTCGCGCGCTCGGCGATCATCAGCGTCGGCGAATTGGTATTGCCCGATGTAATGAAGGGCATCACCGACGCATCGACGATCCGCAGCCCGGCGATCCCTCGTACGCGCAGCCGGCTGTCGACGACCGCACGCTCGTCGTCGGCCCGCCCCATCCGGCAGGTGCCGACCGGGTGGAAGATCGTCGTGCCGACGGCGCCCGCCGCGTCGATCAGCTCGGCTTCGCTGCGGTACTGCGTGCCGGGCAGGATCTCCTCGGGCCGATAACGCGCGAGCGCCGGCGCGGACGCGATCCGGCGCGTGAGGCGCAACGCGTTCGCGGCGACGTGGCGATCGTGGTCGGTCGACAGATAGTTCGGCGCGATTGCGGGTGCGACACCCGGATCGGCGCTCGCGACATGCACGCTGCCGCGCGACGTCGGCCGCAGATGGCACACGGACGCCGTAAATGCATTGAAGCTGTGCAGCGGCTCGCCGAAACGTTCGAGCGACAGCGGCTGCACGTGGTATTCGAGATCGGGGCGCGTGAGTGCCGGATCGTCGGGATCGGATTTCGCGAATGCGCCGAGCTGCGACGGCGCCATCGACATCGGCCCGCGCTGCAGCAACGCATATTCCGCGCCGATCATCAGCTTGCCCCACCAGTGCGCGGACAGCGTGTTGAGCGTGCGCACGCCTTCGACGCGAAACGCCATCCGCAATTGCAGGTGATCCTGCAGGTTTTCGCCGACGCCCGGCAGATCCTGCACGACGTCGATGCCGAGCGCCTGCAGCCGCCGGCCGTCGCCGATGCCCGACAGTTCGAGCAGCTGCGGCGAATTCACGGCGCCGGACGTCAGCAGCACCTCCGCGCGCGCCCGCGCAACGTAATCGGTGCCGCCGCCGCGATATTCGACGCCGACCGCGCGCCGCCCGTCGAAAATCACGCGCTGCGCGTGCGCGCCGGTGATCACGGTCAGGTTCGGGCGCGCCATCGCGGGGCGCAGGAACGCCTTCGACGTATTCCAGCGCACGCCGCGCTTCTGGTTCACCTCGAAATAACCGACCCCGGAATTGTCGCCGCGGTTGAAGTCGTCGGTTGCCGGGATGCCCGTCTGCTGCGCGGCCTGCGCGAACGATTCGAGGATCTCCCAGCGCAGCCGCTGCTTCTCGACACGCCAGTAACCGCCCGCGCCGTGTGCGTCGCTCGCGCCCGCATGGTGATCCTCGCTGCGCTTGAAGATCGGCAGCACGCTGTCCCACGACCAGCCGGCGTCGCCGGTTTCCTGCGCCCAGCTGTCGTAATCCTCGCGCTGGCCGCGCATGTAGATCATCCCGTTGATCGACGAGCAGCCGCCGAGCACGCGGCCGCGCGGATACGACAGTGCCCGGCCGTTGAGCGCCGCTTCGGGTTGGGTCTTGTACAGCCAGTCGGTGCGCGGGTTGCCGATGCAATACAGGTAGCCGACCGGGATGTGGATCCAGTGATAGTCGTCCTTGCCGCCTGCTTCGAGCAGCAGCACGCGGATGTCGGGATCCTCGGTCAGGCGGTTCGCGAGCACGCAGCCCGCGGTGCCCGCGCCGACGATCACGTAGTCGAATTCGCCTTCGAGCGTGCGTGGAGTACTCACGGCGTGTCCCCTTCTTCGTTGTTGTGCGCCGCGCGGCGCGGTGCCGCGCGCATTTTCAGCATAGTGCGTCGCGGCCCGCGCTGGCGGCCGCGCGACACGACCGATGAAGCGTACTCCCGCCGCCGGCTGACGATCCAATGAGTTATGCTGAACTGCGTTATAAGCCGCGCTCATATCACGACGATGGATCTCACCCTGCTCCGTGCGTTCGCGACGGTCGCACGCGAAGGCAACCTGACACGCGCCGCCGTGCAGCTGCACCTGACGCAGCCGGCCGTCAGCCTGCAGATCAAGCATCTGCAGGAAACGCTCGGCGTCACGCTGTTTACGCGCACGTCGCGCGGGCTCGCGCTCACGCGCGATGGCCAGACCCTGCTGCCGCATGCGGAACGCGCGCTCGCCGCGGCCGCCGACGTACAGCGCGCCGCTGCTGCGCTGCGGCACGAGGTGCGCGGCCGGCTAAGGATCGGCACGATCCTCGATCCGGGCTTCCTGCGGCTCGGCGGCTTCCTGCGCGCGCTCGTCGAAACCCATCCGCAGATCGAAACCGCGCTGCGGCACGGGATGTCGGGGTGGGTCATCGAACAGGTGCGCACGCAGGCGCTCGACGTCGGCTACTACATCGGCCGGCCAGGCGAGGACGATCCGCTCGACGGCGCACTGTTCCACACCGTCACGCTCACGCAGTTCGAGTACCGCGTGCTCGCGCCGGCCGGATGGAAGGAGCGCGTACAGCGCGTGAACGACTGGCGCTCGCTGGCCACGCTGCCGTGGATCTGGACGCCGCCGGCA
Organism: Burkholderia sp. COPS; assembly: GCF_019425585.1. Classification (NCBI taxonomy): domain Bacteria; kingdom Pseudomonadati; phylum Pseudomonadota; class Betaproteobacteria; order Burkholderiales; family Burkholderiaceae; genus Burkholderia; species Burkholderia sp. COPS. Next base: position 164,450 of record NZ_WIXR01000034.1, read on the forward strand.
TCCGCGCACCACCGGCTGCTCTCGCGGCGCTTCGCCGACGCCGGCGCGCAGCCGCTCAAGGTTGCCGAGGTCGACCAGGAGCAGTCGATGCTCGATCTCGTCAAATCGGGCATCGGATTGACGCTCGCGCGCGACTCGACCGCGCTGGCCGAAGCGCACGCGCATGCGCTGACGATCGTCGAACGCGTGACGGTGCCGACCGAACTGACGTTCGTGACGCTCGCCGAGCGGCGCGACGAACCGGCGATCGCGGCGGCGCTGCGGCTGATCGAAGCGCAATGGGCGATATGAGCGGCGCTGATGAAAGTGCGCGTTCCGGGCATCGGGCGTCGGGCATCCCGCTGCCGGGCACGACACGCGTCATCGCGCCGCACCCCGCCCCTGCCGTCACGCCACCGTCTCCGCGTTTTTGCTAGATTGTGCGTTCGCACACCGCGAGACCCCGATTGAAGGAGACCCGCATGGCCCGCAACATCGAGATCAAAGCCCGCGCCCGCGAATTCGACCAGCTGCGCGAACAGGCGGCCAAACTCGCGACCGAAGCGCCGCTCTTCTATCGGCAGCAGGATTTCTTCTATGACGTGCCGCGCGGCCGGCTGAAGCTGCGCCGCTTCGAGGACGGCACGCCGGCCGAACTGATCTTCTACCAGCGCGACGACCGCGACGGCCCGAAGGCGTCGTACTACACGCGCAGCCCGGTGACGAACCCCGACGCGATGCACGCGCTGCTCGCCACTGCGCTGACCACGCGCGGGATCGTGACGAAGGAACGGCACGTGTACCTGGCGGGCCGCACGCGCATCCATCTCGACCGCGTCGACGGCCTCGGCGATTTCATCGAACTGGAAGTCGTGCTCGGCCCCGACGACGACGAAGCCGGCGGCGAAGCCGAAGCGCACGCCGTGTTCGCGAAGCTCGGCGTGTCGCCGGACGATCTCGTCGCGGTCGCATACGTCGACCTGCTGAACGCCGACACGCAGCCCGAAGCCGCCTGATCCGGCCCTGCGCCGGGGCGGCGCAACCCGCGCCGCCTTCGACCCTGCCGCCCCGCTGCCGCCCTGCCGCCCCGCTGCCACCGTGCCGTCCTGCCGCCGTGTCAGGCCGCGCCGGGCGCCAGGTGCGCGAGCGGCAGCGCGCCGTTGCGCTTGAAGGTCGTCAGCACGATGTTCGAGCGCACGCTGTCGACGCCCGGCACGCGCATCAGCTTTTTCATCACGAACTGCGACAGCGCGTTCAGGTCGGGCGCGACGATTCGCAGCAGGTAGTCCGCGTCGCCCACCACCGCATGGCATTCGAGCACTTCGGGCAGCACGTCGATCTGCTGCTGGAACTGCTCGATGATCGAATCGCCGTGGTGCTTGAGCTTGAGGCTCGTGAACGCGGTGACGCCGAGCCCGAGCTTTTCGGGCCGGAGCATCACGCGGTAGCCTTCGATCACGCCGGCCGCCTCGAGCCGCTGCAGCCGCCGGCCGATCTGCGACGGCGACAGCGGCACCTCCTCGCCGAGCTGCTGATGCGTCGCGCGGCCGAAGCGCTGCAGCACGTCCAGCAGCGCGAGATCGAAGTGATCGAGTTCCAGCATGAGCATTCTCCGCATTGATCCTTGAATTGATGCGCGATTATCGCATCATCGTGCGAATCGACGCCAATATTGCGCCCATTCCGCGCGCAGCCCGCTCTACACTTGCATGGTTCACAACCGCCACGTGCAGAGCCAGATCATGTCCACCGTCGTCACCGCGAAACTGCAGGAGCAGTTCGATGCGGGCCTCGAAACCCGCGCCGATTTCACCATCGACCAGCCGCTCGCGCGATACGGCCAGGTCGACCACGCGGTGTGGAAGCAGCTCTATGCACGCCAGTCGGCGCTGCTGCGCGGGCGCGCGTGCGACGCGTTCGTCGCGGGGCTCGGGAAGATCGACCTGCCGGCCGATCGCGTGCCGTCGTTCGCCGACGTGAACCGCCAGCTGAAGCCGGCAACGGGCTGGGAGATCGTCGCCGTGCCGGGTCTCGTGCCCGACCGCGTGTTCTTCGAGCATCTCGCGAACCGGCGCTTCCCGGTCACCTGGTGGATGCGCCGCCCCGACCAGCTCGACTACCTGCAGGAACCCGACTGCTTCCACGATCTCTTCGGCCACGTGCCGCTGCTGATCGACCCGGTGTTCGCCGACTACATGCAGGCGTACGGCCGCACCGCGCTCGCGGTCGCCGACGACGAAGCGGCGCTGGCGCGGCTCGCGCGACTCTACTGGTATACGGTGGAATTCGGGTTGATCCGCGATCCGCGCGGCACGAACGGCCTGTCGATCTACGGCGCCGGGATCGTGTCGAGCAAGGGCGAAAGCCTGTACAGCCTCGAAAGCGCGGCGCCGAACCGGCTCGACTTCGACCTCGAGCGCGTGATGCGCACGAAGTACCGGATCGACACGTTCCAGAAGACCTACTTCGTGATCGACGATTTCGCGCAGCTGTTCGCGCTCGCCGACGTCGACGGCCGCGCGCTGGCCGACCGGCTGGCGGCGCTGCCCGAGTTCGCGGCCGGCGCGGTGCTCGATACCGATCGCGTGCTGCATCGCGGCACCGGCGAAGGCTGGCCCGACGACGCCGACGCGTGACCCGCGAACGCGCGCCGATGGTCGCCGGATGGCCGTCCCCGGATGCCCGTCCCCGGATGCCCGTCGCCGGATGGCCGTCCCACAACTATGAAACAATGACCGGTGCCGGCTTCGTCGCGCGGCGCAGCCGCGCGCGGGCGCCGTTACCGAACGAGAGGTGCAAGATGATCCACAAGCTCACATCAGAAGAACGCAAGACCCGGCTCGAAGGCCTGCCGCTCTGGTCGGCCGTACCGGGCCGCGACGCGATCCAGCGCAGCCTGCGCTTCGCCGATTTCAACGAAGCCTTCGGCTTCATGACGCGCGTCGCGATCAAGGCGCAGGAAATGAACCACCATCCGGAATGGTTCAATGTGTACAACCGCGTCGACATCACGTTGTCGACCCACGACGCCGACGGCCTGACCGAACGCGACGTCGAACTGGCGCTTTTCATCGACCTTGCCGGCGCGCACGCGAAACCGGCCGCCTGACACTTTCCTCTACCGCCGCGCGTCCTTCGATGCGCGGCGCGTCAACTTTTCATTTCGATGAACGTTTTCTAGGATGTAGTCAGCGAAAGCCTTCAGCTTTCCAAGCCATCCTTAAGGCGCACGTAAGTCTCGTACGCATTCCGTGCCTTGGGGTCCAAACCTTCCAGTTGCAGCGCGCCTTGGCGCTGTACAATCAGCAGCGCATACGGCTTGGAAAGCGCGCTGGCCTCTTCGCAGAGTTTGAGTTCGTCGCCGCTCGACGGCGAGCGGGCGCGCCAGAAATTGATCGCGGCTTCTAGGTCGTTGATCGAAATATCGGACATGATTGGATTTAATCGTTCGCTGGCCGCCATGCTTGATGTCAGGTGTCGCGGCACCCCTGTGGAAACGGCGTCGTGCTGTCCGCGTGCCTGAACCGCCAACCCATTGTACTTGAGCGAACTTCATGCGACTCCTTCTGATCGAAGACGACCGCCCCATCGCACGCGGTATCCAGAGCAGCCTCGAGCAGGCTGGCTTCACCGTCGACATGGTGCATGACGGCATCTTTGCCGAACAGGCGCTGGCACAGAATCGCCACGAACTCGTGATCCTCGACCTCGGCCTGCCGGGCATCGACGGGATGACGCTGCTCACGCGCTTCCGCCAGACCAACCGCCACACGCCCGTCATCGTGCTGACCGCACGCGACGAGCTGAACGACCGGATCCAGGGCCTGAACTCCGGCGCCGACGACTACATGCTCAAGCCGTTCGAGCCGGCCGAGCTCGAAGCGCGCATCCGCGCGGTGATGCGCCGCAGCGGCCCGCACAGCGACATGCCGCGCCCGGAAGTGTCGCTCGGCGGCGTCCGCCTGTCGGGCGTCGATCGCCGCATCTTCAACGACGACAAGCCGCTCGAACTGTCGCCGCGTGAATTCGCGGTGCTCGAAATGCTGCTGCTGCGTCACGGCCGCGTCGTCAGCAAGGCCCAGCTGCAGGATCACCTCACGCACTTCGGCGGCGATCTCGGCGACACCGCGATCGAAGTCTACGTGCACCGCGTGCGCAAGAAACTCGAGCAGTGCCGCGTCGAAATCGTCACGGTGCGCGGCTTCGGCTACCTGCTGCAGGAAATCCGCCAGACGGCGAGCGTCTGAACGGCGGTGCGGCGCATCGGCCGGCCTCGCCCGCCGGCGCGCCCACCCTGCCCGCATCGCCGCCCGGCGTACGACCGCGCCGCTCCCCGTGAGCGGCGCTTATCCATTTGCCCGTCGAAATGTCACCTGATCCGGCTGTGACCACCAGCCTGCGCCGCTCGCTGCTTCGGCGCCTCGCCGCCCCGTTGTCGATGCTCGCACTGATGAGCGGCCTGATCGCCTACTGGCTCGCGTGGCAATACACGCAGCACGTGATCGACCGCTCGCTCGCCGATCTCGCGACCGCCATTTCCAAACAGATCCAGATCGCCGGGCCCGACGCGCCGTTCACGGTGCCGCCGCTCGCGCAGGCGATGTTCTCCGATCCCGCCGAAGCGCTGATCTACCGGATCAGCGACGGCGAACAGGAACTCGCCGGCGATCCGAAGCTGCCGCTGCGGGGCATCAACGTGCGCCGCATGCATCACGCATACGTGTTCGAGGCCGAATACGACAACCGCGCGGTACGGGTCGCGCAGGTGCGCGTCGACAACGTCGAGGGCGGCAAGCCGATGGTCGTCGAGGTCGCGCAGCCGGTGCGGCACCGCTACCGGATCGCGGCCGAATTCCTCGTCGCGATCATGATGCCGCTGCTGCTGCTGCTGCTCGCGGGCTGGGGCATCGTGTGGCGCGTCGTCAACCAGCAGCTCGGCCCGCTCACGCATCTGGCCGATTCGCTGAACCGGCAGACCCACACGTCGCTGGAACCGGTCGACGAAACCGAGGTGCCGCTGGAAATCCGGCCGCTGACGAGCGCGATGAACGCCCTGCTCGGCCGCCTGAAAACCGCGCTCGACGCGCAACGCAAGTTCATCGCCGACGCCGCGCACCAGTTGCGCACGCCGCTCACGGCCGTGAAGCTGCACGCGGAGCAAGCGGCCGTTGCACGTGACCCGCACCAGACCTTCGCCGCGGTGCGCGAGCTGCGCGCGGCCGCCGACCGCGCGGTGCGACTGTCGAACCAGTTGCTGTCGCTCGCTCGCGCGGAACCGGGCGAGCAGGCCGCGCGGTTCGTCGACGTCGACCTCGCGGCGATGGCATTCGAGACGGGCGCCGAATGGGTGCCGCGCGCACTCGCGTCGCACGTCGACCTCGGCTTCCAGCGCACCGACGATCCGGGTGACGACGAGAAGCTGGTCGTGCGCGGCAACCCCGTGCTGTTGCGCGAGGTGATCGCGAACCTGCTCGACAATGCGCTGAAGTACGTGCCGCTCGCGCGGCCGGACGGTGCGCGGATCACGGTGAATGTCGCGCGCGGTGCGCTCGAGGGCGGCCAGCCGGCCGCCGAGATCGTCGTCGAGGACAACGGCCCCGGCGTGCCCGCCAACCAGCAGGCCGACCTGTTCAAGCGCTTCTTCCGCGGCGACGCGCAAAACGGCAACGGCGTCGAGACGGGCGCCGGGCTCGGCCTCGCGATCGTGCACGATATCATCGCGATGCACGGCGGCACCGTATCGTACGAGGATGCGTCGGAAGGCGGCTCGCGCTTCGTGGTGAGGGTGCCGCTGGCTGCACGCACGGACAAGCCGGCCAGCGAAACCCCGGCCGCCGAGTCGACGCACTGAGCGATTCGCGGCGGGCAGCCCCTGGCCGGGCCGCGCGCCGGATGACGACGGCGGAAAACCCGGCAGCAAGCCGCATGATGCGGCAGCCGGGCGCTGAAACGGCAGCGGCAGCGCACGATGCGCCGCCGCCTGCGTCACTTCCTGTTTTTCTTGTCCTTCGAACGGGACTCGGACTTGCCGTCCTTCTTGTCCTTCTTCTTTTTCTTCTTGCCGCCGTCGTCGGGCGTCGCGAGCAGCGTGCCGCGGCACGACGTTGCGCCGCAATGGCACGCGTATTCACGCTTGAGCGACTTCGTCAGCTTCGCGTCGATCACGAGGCCGTAGTCGTAGAACAGCTCCTCTTCCGGCCCGATGTCGCGCAGCGCGTGAATGTACACGCGGCCTTTGACTTCCTCGGCTTCGCAGTTCGGTGCGCACGAGTGGTTGATCCAGCGCGCGCTGTTGCCGTCGATCTTGCCGTCGATCACCCCGCCCTCGTCCAGTGCGAAGTAGAACGTATGGTTCGGTTCGCTCGGGTCGTGCGGATGACGACGCAGCGCTTCCTTCCACGAAATTCGTTCGCCCTTGTATTCCACTACGCGCTCGCCGGCCTTGATCGGCGCCACGGCGAACACGCCCTTGCCGTGTACTCCCGAGCGGCGCACCGCGATCCTGCGTGAACTCATCGACCGAATCCTTGTGAAAACGACTTGAATGGGGGCGGCCGCGATCGCGGCCTCGCGCCGCGCAAAACGAAAACGCGGCACCGGTCGGTGCCGCGTCGGGGCATGCGGCGAATCACCCGCATCCTACACGTTCACGATTGCTTCGTTCAACATCACACGCAATATTGCGCGTGCGATGCTCAACGCTGGCCGAAAGCGACGTCGCCGAACAACGCCTTGTGCTCGCGCGGCTGCGAACGCCAGTACTGCGGGGGCGCCGTCACCTGCGCACCGAGCTCGGCCGCCGCGTGCCACGGCCAGCGCGGGTCGTACAGCATCGCACGCGCCATCGCGACGAAATCGGCATCGCCGGCCTCGATCAGCCGGTTCGCATGCGCAGGCTCGTTGATCAGCCCGACGGCAACCGTCGGCATGCCGACCGCACGCTTCACCGCCTGCGCGAACGGCACCTGGTAACCGGGCGACAGCGGAATTTTCTGCAACGGCGACACGCCGCCGGACGACACGTCGATCCAGTCGCAGCCGCGGCGCTTCAGTTCGTGCGCGAACGCGATCGTATCGTCGAGCTCCCAGCCGCCTTCGACCCAGTCGGTGGCCGACACGCGCACGCCGACCGGCCGGTCCTCCGGAAACGCCGCGCGCACGATCTCGAAGATCTCGAGCGGAAAGCGCATCCGGTTTTCGAGCGAGCCGCCGTATTCGTCGGTGCGCCGGTTCGCGAGCGGCGACAGGAACTGGTGCAGCAGGTAGCCATGCGCCGCATGCACCTCGATCGCGTCGATGCCGAGCCGTGCGGCACGCTTCGCCGAGGCCGCGAACGCTTCACGGATCCGGTTCAGGCCGGCGGCATCGAGGGCGAGGGGCGGCGTCTCGCCGTCCTTGTGCGGCACCGCCGACGGCGCGTGCGGCAACCAGCCGCCGTCGGCGACCGACACGAGCTGACCACCCTGCCACGGCACGTTGCTCGACGCCTTGCGCCCCGCGTGCGACAACTGCATCGCGACGCGGATCGGCGAATGCTTGCGGATCGCGGCCAGCACGGGCTTCAGCGCGGCTTCGGTCACGTCGTCCCAGAGGCCGAGGTCACCATGCGTGATGCGCCCGTCCGGTTCCACCGCGGTCGCCTCGATGCAGAGCAGCCCCGCGCCCGACAGCGCGAGATGGCCGAGGTGAATCATGTGCCAGTCGGTCGCTTCACCGCGCTCGGCCGAATACTGGCACATCGGGGAGATCACGATCCGGTTCGGAAGAGTCACGCCGCGCAGCGTGAACGGGGAAAACAGCGCAGTCATGGAGGCCGCTCGCCAGGAAAGGAAAGAGCGAACGAGCGTAGCACGCAGGCCGCAAGCGTGCTGACGGCGCATGCGGCAGTAAGCGGATGGTCAGGTACGGCTCGAGGCGGGTTGCCGGCGACGCGGCCAACCGCGCGCATACGGCGAGGCACCGGCCTGCAACGGACGCGGGCCGGACAACCGCTTCGCGGCAAACGGCGCCGCCGCTTGCCGCGTCAGAGCCCGACGCCGTCGAGCCACTCCGCGAACATCCGTCGCGCGGCCGCCTCGAGCGCGGGGCCGTGCTGCGCGGTATCGGCGCGCAACTGGCGCGCGTCGATGCCGGGCGTGGCCGCGATTTCGCCGGCGTTGGCGATCAGCCACGGTTCGAAGCGGTCGGTGCGGATTTCCGGATGGCATTGCAGCGCCAGCACGTGCTGGCCCCACGCGAATGCCTGGTGGCGGCAGGCCGGTGTCGACGCGAGATGAATCGCACCGCCCGGCAGGTCGAACGTGTCGCCATGCCAGTGCAGCATCGACGTCGCCGCGCCATCGAGATGGCGCAGCGGCGATGCGCGGCCGGCATCGGTGAGCGTCAGCGGCGCCCAGCCGAGTTCGTGCTGAGCGGCCGGGTAGACGCGCGCGCCGAGCGCCCGGGCGATGAACTGCGCGCCCAGGCAGATGCCGAGGATCGGCAGCCCGGCGTCGATGCGCGTGCGCACGAGCGCCGCGAGCGGCGCGATCGTCGGATACTGCGCGTCGTCGTACACGCTGAGCGGGCCGCCGAGCACGACGAGGAGCGACGGTTCGAGTACGTCGAGCACCTCGAAGCGCGATGACCCGACGTCGACGTAGCGCACCCGCCGCCCCCGTTCGCCGAGCACCTGCTCGAAGCTCCCGAGATCCTCGAAGTGCACGTGGCGGATCGCCACGACTTCAGCGTTCATCATCGGCCTCCCGGTCGATCGACGGACGTCAGCCGGCGAAAATCTTCCAGGTCTTCTTCTGCGTTGCCGCGTCGGCTTCTTCCTGCACCGAGCAGTCGAGACGCAGATCGCTGTCGGACATCGAGATGTCGAGCGCCGCGCAGTGATGCACGGTCTTCTTCGACAGCTTGCCCGGCTGGAAGTGGGCGCACGTCAAGCACATGCGCTGCGGCGGCGTCGCACCGGCCACCTGCAGTTCGCGCAGCGTCTTCAGCAGCGCGCGATACAGTGCGCCCTGCTCGTCCGCGCCAAGCTTGCCGACGGCTTTCGTCAGGAATTCAGGCCATTGCAGCGCCTTCTTCGCGGCCGTGCGGCCACGGGCCGACAGGCGCACGGCCAGTGCACGGCCGTCGTCCAGCGCGCGGCGCTTCTCGACGAGACCCTTCGTCTCGAGCGTACTGACCGCATCGCTCGTGGTCGCCGCGGTCAGCTGCGTCTCGCGCGCGATCTCGCCGAGCCGCATCGGGCCCTTGCGTTGCAGCAGCAGCACGAGAATCTCGCCCTGCGTCGGCGTGAGGCCAGCGCCTTCCGCCCAATCCCATGCCTGGCTTCGCATGGCCGTACTCAACCGCAGCAGGCTGTGGGTCACACGTCCCGAAGCCTGATTCCCGTAAACGCCTTCGCTCATAGTCTTTTCGCTTTGCCGCCGCCCGGTTTGCCGAGCGGCCGTAGTGTGGAGATCGAATGTCTATCTCAAAACAGACACGCTCTTGCGAGTGCGTCAGCACGGCCGTCGCGAGGGCACACGCGGCGGTCGCGTTCGCGGCGACCGGTAAGACACGCATCGTTCCGGTGTCCGCAAAGCCGACATTCTAAGCGAGAGCGGAAAATCGCACAGCTAAGTTATCCCCTTCATTCTGTGGAAAATCACTGGATAACCAAAATTTTTCGTTGTGCCTGCAATGCCGAACGCCCGCGCGGCGGGGTGTCGGGACATTTTCCTGTTCGGATCGGCCATCGGGTCGACCGCTATGATCCACCGGGTTATCCCGTGTACAGATCGTTGACTTTGCAGCGGAATATCGGGTTATCCACAGATTTTCAGGACAACCGGCAACGATTTCGGCGTCAATCGAGGCCGCCAGCCATTCAGTGAATCGCGACTCGGTCGACCCCGTAATCTGCAAAACATTTTTTCACTCGCGCCAACGTAAGCACTGCTGGCGGACCGTCTCGTTGAGCGATTTTTCCTGTTTGAAAACGGTTCTCAACCACGACGCGTCGTTCACGCGCGCCTGGGCCAGTGCGCCGATCTCGTCGAGGGCCGCGCGCGAACCGAGCGCGGCCGCATGCGGCGCGATCCGGTCGAGCGTGTCGAGGATGTCTTCGGCGATGGTACGGCGCTCACCCGTCTGAGGATTCACGCAGGTGCCCTCGAGCCCGAAGCGGCACGCCTCGAAACGGTTGAACGTGTAGACGAGGTAGTCGTCCTCCGACAGCTTCAGCGGCCGGTCGGTCAGCAGGTAGCGCGCGAGCGTCTGGATGTAGCAGGCGATCGCCGCCGCGCGGTCGACCGACAGCGGCGTGTCCATCACGCGCACCTCGATCGTCCCGTAGCCGGGTTTCGGGCGGATGTCCCAGTAGAAGTCCTTCATCGAGTTGACGACACCCGTGTTCACCATCTTCGTGAAGTACTCCTCGAAGCTGTCCCAGGTCAGCACGAACGGCGCGCGGCCCGACAGCGGGAACGCGAACACCGAATTCAGGCGTGCCGAATGGAAGCCGGTGTCGACGTTCTGCACGAACGGCGACGACGCGGACAGCGCGATGAAGTGCGGAATGAAGCGCGACATCGAGTGCAGCAGGAACAGCGCACTGTCGGGATCGGGGCAGCCGATGTGCACGTGCTGGCCGAACACGGTGAACTGTTTGGCCAGGTAACCGTACAGTTCGGAGATGTACTGGAAGCGCGGCGCATCGTAGATCTGCCGGTCGCTCCATTGCTGGAACGCATGCGTGCCGCCGCCGGCCAGCCCGACGTTGAGCTGGTCGGCCGCCTTCACGAGCACGTCGCGGATCGCGTGCAGCTCGCTCACCGCCTGCTCGTGCGAATGGCAGATGCCGGTCGACAGCTCGATCATGCTCTCGGTGATTTCCGGCGTAATGTTGCCCGGAAAGGTCTCGCCCTGGATCAGGCGCATCAGGTCGGATGCCGCTTTGGTCAGGTCGTAGTTGTGCGTGTTGACGACCTGGATCTCCAGTTCGACGCCGAACGTGAACGGCTCGGAATTGACGAAGGTTTCGAGTGCCATGGCAGGTTCCGGAATCAGTTGCTGTCGCTGCGCTCACCGACCGCCGACAGGCAGCGGTAGACGATGAACGGGCTGACGAGCTGCAGGATCACGATCGTGCACATCACGATCGCGCGCAGGTGCGGGTCGAAATTCGGATAGAGCTGGTAGGTGTCGTCGACGAGCAGGTACGACAGCGCGGACATCGGCGTGAGCGCGATGCCGAGCGCGATGCCCTGCTTCATCCCGATGCCGCTCGGCTTCGCGAACGCGACGACACCGGCCAGCTTCGCGACGAGCCGCGTGACGATCAGCACGATCGCGAGCAACCCGCCGAGCGCGATGTCGCCCCACGTGAACGACGTGAGCGTGAGCACGAACAGGACCACCGTCAGCAGCCAGCCGGCCGTGCCGAAATGCTCGGGCCACAGCTGCGGGCGCGCCTCGAGGTTCTTCACGATGATGCCGGCGAGCAGCAGCGTAAGCAGCGTCGACAGCTTCAGTGCCTGGGCCACCGCGATCGCGAGCATCACGAGCCCGAACAGCGCGACGAACGAATGCTCGTCGCGCATCGTCGACGTCATGTGGCGGAACAGGAAATTGCACGAACGCGCGACGAGATACGCGACGATGAACGAACCGGCGAGCAGGTAGAGCGGCTGCAGGATCGTCGCGAATACGTTGCCGTACGCTTCCTGGTGGAGCCAGCTCGTCACGAGCTTGGTCAGCACGATCGCATAGACACTGTTGAGCGCGGTGAGCGTGATGAGGCGTTGCGACACCTGCCCTTCCGCGCGCAGTTCGGTCTTCAGCTGGATCACCATCGATGGCGATGTCGCGATCGCGATCGCCGACAGCACGAGCGCGACCATCCCCGATACGCCGAGCGCCAGCATCACGAACAGCACCAGCACGAACGTCAGCGTGGCTTCAGCGAGGCTCGACGCGACGAGCCACGGATTGCGCCGGATCCAGCGCAGGTCGAGACGGCTGCCGAGCTCGAACAGCAACAGGCCGAGCGCGACGTCGATCAGCAGCCGAGAGGTTTCGTCGGTGCTTGCATCGATCACGCCGAATCCGAACGATCCGGCGATAAGACCGATCACCGCATAACCGGTGATGCGCGGCAGCCGCCATGCGCGATAGCACAGCTCGCCGCACAGGCCGGCCGCGAACAGCGCGAGCCCGGCCCAGAACACGGCATCCGGCGTAAGCGGCCAGTTGGGCAGGAATGAGAACGCCGACTTCATCGTGGTGACTTCTCCTTTGGAAGCGACCGCCAGCGACACAGGATCAAGCGTCAGAAATGGATGCGCGCCGGCTGGGTATCGCCCCGAATGTGATTGTTGTGTCGACGACGGCGGGACATGGGATCCGCCTGTTCCGCCACAGGGCGGAAAGTCGCTCAGGTTGCCGATCTGGATTGTCGGCCTGGTGTGTGAACGGACTGCGCAGTCTCGAAGATTCAGATTCGAAATCGTGCCGACCGTTCCATTGAAGCATGTCCGGCGCCTGGCCGGATGAACGCGAAGGAAACCGATTGTGCCACAGCTTTTTCGGTCTGGAACCCATTGACTCGACTCGCGGCGCTGTGCGGCACCTCAGGTCTTTGGTTTCAAAGGTTTACTTGTATATATACGTAGTAGAAGTTAACAAGGCGCGCACAGTTCTGTGGATAACTTCGGTTTACGTCGACGGATCAAGGTGTTGGAGAGCCCATAACCCGTTGCACAGGCTGTTCGTGCACAGAAGTTTCGATTGAGCAACTTTCGGGCCGCCTCACAGCTGTGCCGAGTTGCCCAGTTTACGTCCACTGTGATTGCACACGAAGTGCGCGCGGATTCCGCACGGTTATCCACAGCGTCGAGTGGATAACCTTGCGCGAAAAAATCGGGAAACTGTGATCAGCCGGCCTGGCTGACGCGGCGCGCGCGCAATGAGCGGATCAGGAAGCGTGCGGGATCGACGGCATCGGCGAGTTCGCGTTCGAGCGGCCACGGCTCGCCTTCGAGTTGCGATGCGATCAGTTCGGCGCCGAGTGCGGCCCATACGAGGCCGCGCGAACCGAAACCGAATGCGCCGTAGAGTCCGGGCATGCGCGGCAGGTCGCGCGCCTGCGCACCGCTCAGCGCGCGTGCCTTGGCGACGGCTCCCGCTTCGTCCGCGAGCGGGCCGATGAGCGGCAGACGATCGCCGACGACCCAGCGAAACGCAACGCGGCCGCGCAGCGTGCCTGGGTCCGGCACGTCGCCAATCAGGCCCGGCAGCAGATGGCGCACGCGCTCGAGGTTTTCCGCGTGACCGGCCGCGCGCATCGCGGGATCGACGTCGTCGGGCTCGAACGTCGCGCCGATCAGGAGCGTGCCGTCGTCGAGCGGTACCGCGTAACCGTCGCCGATCGCCGGGCACGGCAGTGGTGCCGTGCTGCCGGGGGGCAGCAACGTGAGCTGGCCACGCACCGGTTGCAGCGCGACATGCTGCAGCCCGGCGAGGCGCGCGGCATCGCCGGCATTCGCGAGCACGACGACGGGCGCTTCGGCCAGTGTGCCGCCCGCATCGTCGAGCGCATGCCATGTATCGCCCCGCCGTTCGAGTCGGGCCACGGCGGTGGACGCGAGCAAGCGCACGCGCTCGCCGGCCGCCTCGCACTGGGCCGCGCAAAGGCCGGCCGGCCAGACGGCGCCGCCGTGCGGAAACAGCAGGCCGCCGTGCGCGACCGGCAGGTTCAGATGGGCGCGCGCGGCATCGGCGTCGAGCAGCGATACGTAGTCGGACGGTGCGCCGAACGCATCGAAAGCATCACGCATCCGCGCGAAGTCGTCGGCCGATTCGGCGAGATGAATCATCCCGTGCGTGCTGCGCGCGAATGCATGGCCCGCGCGTTCGAGTGCGCGCCAGCGTGCGATCGCGTGCAGGAAGCCGCCGCGCGTGAGCCGGCTCGCGACGTTGTCGTCGCGCGTCATCAGCGGATGGAACACGCCGGCCGGATTGCCCGACGCCTCGCTCGCGATCCGGTCGTGCCGTTCGATCAGCGTGACCTCCCAGCCGCGCGCGGCGAGACGTTCGACGACCGCGCAGCCCGCCAGGCCCGCGCCGATCACGATCGCGCGGCGTGCCGCAACGGGCAATGCGAGCGGCGGCTCGTGCCGGCGCGCGCGCCAACGCGGCGCGTATTCGCCGACGAGCATCACGAACTTGCCGGCAAACCCGTCGATCTTGCGATACGTGAAACTCGCGTCGGTGAGCGCCTGTTTCACGACGCCCGAACTCGAATACGTCGAGAAGGTCGCGCCTTCGGCAGCGAGGCGTCCGAGCGCGCGGAACACGTCGGCCGACCACATGTCCGGGTTTTTCGCCGGCGCAAAACCGTCCAGATAAAACGCATCGGCACGTGCGACGAGTTTCGGCAGCATCTCGCGCGCGTCGCCGAATGCAAGCGTGAGCACGACCCGCCCGTCGTCGAATTCGAGCCGGTGCAAACCCGGCACGAGCGTCGGCCACGCATCGGCAAGCATCGCGGCTTCGGCCGATATGGTTGTGTTCGCAACGATATGGGAAAGCGCCTTGCGCAAGTCGTCGCGCGAGAACGGGTGCTTCTCGACCGACACGAAATGCAGCCGCTCGCAGCGTGCGGGATCCTCGCGCCATGCGGCCCAGGTCGCGAGGAAGTTGGCGCCCGTGCCGAACCCCGTCTCGACGATCGTGAACGTGCGGCGGCCTTGCCAGCGCGCCGGCAGCCGGTTGCCCGCGACGGACACGTAGTTCGCCTGCGCGAGCGCGCCCGCGACGTTGTGATAGATGTCGCCGAACTCGGGCGACACGAGCGTGCCGTCGTCGCGGATGGCGAGCGTGGCGGGAACAAGTCGGTCGGTCATGCGAAACAAAAAACGTGGCAGCCAAGCCTGGCAAGGGATTGCGCGGGGCCGTCCGTCCGGCCGTTGGAAAAAGCCAACGGGGCGGCGCACGGGCGGACCGCGCTGCGTATCCTGTCCGGTTGGCGCTGGTCAAAAAATGGGCAGTCCGTGATTCATTCGGCGAAATACCGATGAAAATCTTTGAAACCCTTGTCGTTATTGGGTTTGCGCTGCGCTATCATAGCAACGCCGTACCGCGGGGTGGCCGCCGGCATACCGGAGGGCGCGTCGCGCGGGCCAGGATTCGGCGCTGTGTCGTCGGAGTCTGACTCTCGACGGCACGGTTCGCGCACGTATAATCGGCGCGTTCGCGCTGTTCGTGTCAACCTAACCTGATAAAGGAACCTTAATGAACAAACAGGAACTGATCGACGCCGTCGCCGCCCAAACGGGCGCCAGCAAGGCTCAAACCGGCGAAACGCTGGACACGCTGCTCGAAGTCATCAAGAAGGCCGTGTCGAAGGGTGATGCGGTTCAGCTGATCGGCTTCGGCAGCTTCGGTTCGGGCAAGCGCGCAGCACGTACGGGCCGCAACCCGAAGACGGGCGAAACCATCAAGATCCCGGCAGCCAAGACGGTCAAGTTCACGGCTGGCAAGGCGTTCAAGGACGCCGTCAACAAGCGTTAATCCAGCGCCTGTTCCAAGAAAAACCCGCCTTTCGGCGGGTTTTTTGTTGGGCGCGCGCGGCATTTTCGCCACAGTCCGCGCCCCTCTTGCAAGATTTAACGGTTGTTTTTACAACGCGTTACACGTGCACGATCTGCGTGTCGCCGTGATCGTCGTCGTCGTGCGAATCGATGTCCCACGCCGGGAACGGATCGTCGAACGCGTGCCATCCCGCCGCGCCGAGCGCGAATTCCGCATCGGTCAGCAGGCACGCATCGAGTTTCTCGCGCCATGCATCCGCGTCGAGCGCGATGCCGATCAGCACAAGTTCCTGCCGGCGATCGCCCACCGCGCGATCGTCGAGATCGCCGTGCCATTCGGCGCGGATTTCCGCGAGCAGTTCGTCGTCGTCCGGCCATTCCGCGCGATCCTGCGCAGCCCACCACAGACCCGCCGGGCCATGCCGGCATACGCCGCCCGCCTGCGACAGCGAGCCCGCGATGTCGTTGCGCGTCGCGAGCCAGAAGAAGCCCTTGCTGCGCAGCACGCCCGGCCACTCCTGGTGCAGCAGCGCCCAGAGCCGTGCCGGATGAAACGGCCGGCGCGCGCGGTAAACAAAATTGCCGATGCCGAATTCGTCGGCTTCGCCGTGCACGTGCGCATGATGTTCGTCATGGCAGTCCGGGTCGTCGCAATGCGTGTGATCGTGATCGAGCGATGCGAGCCAGCCCGGCGCGTTCGCGGCCTCGTCGAAATCGAAACGGCCCGTGTTCAGCACTTCGTCGAGCGGTACGTTGCCGAACGTCGATACGACCTGGTGCGCGCGCGGGTTGAGGCGCGCGAGGATGTGCTGCAGGCGTGCGAGTTCGTCGGCGCCGACGAGGTCGGCCTTGTTGATCACCAGCACGTCGCAGAATTCGATCTGCTCGATCAGCAGCTCGACGAGCGTGCGGTCGTCCTCTTCCGAGGCGGCGATGCCGCGGGTTGCGAGCGCGTCGTCCGAGCCGTAGTCGCGGAGGAAGTTGTACGCGTCGACCACGGTGACGAGCGTGTCGAGCCGCGCGATCGCGGACAGCGACGTGCCGTCGTCGTCGACGAACGTGAAGGTTTCGGCGATCGGCATCGGCTCCGCGATACCGGTCGATTCGATCATGATCGCATCGAAGCGGCCTTCGGATGCGAGGTTGCGGATCTCGACGAGGAGGTCGTCGCGCAGCGTGCAGCAGATGCAGCCGTTCGACATCTCGACGAGGCGTTCCTCGACGTGCGACAGCGCCTGCGCGTCGCGCACGAGCGATGCGTCGATGTTGACCGCTGCGAGATCGTTGACGATCACGGCGACTTTCAGGCCCGCGCGGTTCGCGAGGACATGGTTGAGCAGCGTGGTCTTGCCGGCGCCGAGGAAACCGGACAGCACGGTGACGGGCAACGGCTGGTTCATAGCCGGATTCATAGCGATACGCACCAACGGAAAAATTGAAAAAGCGGCCGCGGCGCCCTTCCGGGGCGCGATCGTCCCGCGGACGGGCGAAATTGCGGCGTGAGATCCGCATTGTGCATCAAACGCGCGCCGGCCGGCCGGTACGGCGTCAGCCCGCGCCGGGCCGCGGCGTCATTGCACGGGCGGCAACAGCTTCCACTGCGTCAGGATGGCGGCGATCTGCCGCGCGTACTTGTCGCGCAGCGACGGTGTTTCCGAATGATAGGCGCCGACCGCCTGCCACGTGTTGCCGTAGCGGTTCATCTTCTGCTTGAGATGCCACGCGGCGATGTAGACGTTCTTGCACGGCTCCATCAGCGTGTCGCGGCCGATCCCGTAGCGCGACAGCGTCGGCAGGTGGATCGAATTGATCTGCATCAGGCCGTAGTCGACCGAGCCGTTCGTGTTCTTGTTCAGCGCGCCGGGCCGGTTGCGCGACTCCTGCCACGCGATCGCGCGCAGGATCAGCGGATTGACCTGCTGATATCTTGCCGCCTCGTCGAAACAGTCCGCGCGAGCGTTCGCGCTGGCGAAACACGCGCCGGCGGCGATCAACGCAATCGAGGCGAACCGTCTGTTCATGGTGCGGAATCGATAATAAATTGCGCGAAGGTCGGGAAAACCCGTGCCTGTTATTCGTGCGATGAGAAACGCGCCGCCCGTATCATACCGACAGTCCGTCAGCTTGCGACATACAGGAATACGGCAGCCCGGTTATACCGCATTTCCGTGTCGGTTCATCGTGAAACGGGGGCGATGGCCGGGATGCAGAGCATAGCGCCGAACATTACATATTGCATACGGCTCGCAGAATACATGTCGTATGTGAGACAGTCCTCGGGTCAATGTGATATTTCGGACATGAAAAACTGCTAATGTCGCCTCTTTAGGACTTGGATCCCAGCACTACCGCCGGAAGTGGCCTGAGCCGGCATCGACCCATTCATCCATGACAAGAAATCGCTTCGTTATGCGGCGTGTCGCCACGACCCTGATCGTCGCCGGCCTCATCGTTTCGCAGGCCGCCTACGCTCAGGTCACGCTCAACTTCGTGAATGCGGATATCGACCAGGTCGCCAAGGCGATCGGCGCCGCAACCGGCAAGACCATCATCGTCGACCCCCGCGTGAAGGGGCAGCTCAACCTCGTGGCCGAACGGCCGGTGCCGGAAGACCAGGCGCTGAAGACATTGCAGTCTGCGCTGCGGATGCAGGGCTTCGCGCTCGTGCAGGATCACGGCGTGCTGAAGGTCGTGCCCGAGGCCGACGCGAAGCTGCAGGGCGTGCCGACCTACGTCGGCAACGCGCCGCAGGCGCGCGGCGACCAGGTGATCACGCAGGTGTTCGAGCTGCACAACGAATCGGCGAACAACCTGCTGCCCGTGCTGCGGCCGCTGATCTCGCCGAACAACACGGTGACGGCCTACCCGGCGAACAACACGATCGTCGTCACCGACTACGCGGACAACGTGCGGCGCATCGCGCAGATCATCGCGGGCGTCGACAGCGCCGCGGGCGCGCAGGTGCAGGTCGTTCCGCTGCGCAACGCGAACGCGATCGACCTCGCCGCGCAGCTGCAGAAAATGCTCGACCCGGGCGCGATCGGCAACAGCGATGCGACGCTGAAGGTGTCGGTCACGGCCGACCCGCGCACCAACTCGCTGCTGCTGCGCGCGTCGAGCGCGTCGCGCCTCGCGGCCGCGAAGCGGCTCGTACAGCAGCTCGACGCGCCGAGCGGGGTGCCCGGCAACATGCATGTCGTGCCGCTGCGCAATGCCGATGCGGTGAAGCTGGCGAAGACGCTGCGCGGCATGCTCGGCAAGGGGAGCGGCAGCGACAGCGGCTCGTCGGCATCGTCCAACGATGCGAACAGCTTCAACCAGAACGGCGGCTCGTCGTCGAGCGGCAACTTCTCGACCGGCACGTCGGGCACCCCGCCGCTGCCGTCGGGCGGCCTCGGCGGTTCGTCGTCCTCGTCGGGGTACGGCGGTTCGTCGGGCAGCGGCGGCGGTCTCGGCAGCGCCGGCCTGCTCGGCGGCGACAAGGACAAAGGCGACGACAACCAGCCGGGCGGCATGATCCAGGCCGACGCGGCGACCAACTCGCTGATCATCACCGCGTCGGATCCGGTGTACCGGAACCTGCGCTCGGTGATCGACCAGCTCGACGCGCGGCGCGCGCAGGTCTATATCGAAGCGCTGATCGTCGAGCTGAACTCGAATACGTCCGGCAACCTCGGTATCCAGTGGCAGGTCGCGAGCGGCCAGTTTCTCGGCGGCACGAACCTGAACCCCACTGGCGGTCTGGGCAACAGCATCGTCAACCTGACGGCGGGCGGCGTGGCCAACGCCGCCGGCGGCATCACCGGCGGCGGGCTGGTCAACAATCTCGGGGCGCTGAGCCAGGGGCTCAACATCGGCTGGCTGCACAACATGTTCGGCGTGCAGGGGCTCGGCGCACTGCTGCAGTATTTCGCGGGCGTGAGCGACGCGAACGTGCTGTCGACACCGAACCTGATCACGCTCGACAACGAGGAAGCGAAGATCGTCGTCGGCCAGAACGTGCCGATCGCGACGGGTTCGTATTCGAACCTGACGAGCGGCAACACGAACAACGCGTTCAATACCTACGACCGTCGCGACGTCGGCCTGACGCTGCACGTGAAGCCGCAGATCACCGACGGCGGGATCCTCAAGCTGCAGCTCTATACCGAGGATTCGGCGGTGGTCGCCGGCACGACCAGCGCGCAGACCGGCCCGACCTTCACGAAGCGCTCGATCCAGTCGACGATCCTCGCGGACAACGGCGAGATCATCGTGCTCGGCGGCCTGATGCAGGACAACTACCAGGTGTCGAACAGCAAGGTGCCGCTGCTCGGCGACATTCCGTGGATCGGCCAGCTGTTCCGTTCCGAAACGAAGCTTCGCTCGAAAACCAACCTGATGGTATTCCTGCGCCCGGTGATCATCTCCGATCGCAGTACCGCGCAGGAAGTGACGGCCAATCGCTACGACTACATCCAGGGCGTGACGGGCGCATACAAGTCGGACAACAACGTGATGCGCGACAAGGACGATCCGGTCGTCCCGCCGATGCCGATCGGCCCGAGCCAGGGCGGCACGGCCGCGGGCAACCTGTTCGATCTCGACAAGATGCGTCGCCAGCAGCTGCAGCGCCAGGTCGCGCCGGTGCCGGCCCAGCCGTTGCCGGAAGCGACGCCCGCCCAGCCGCAGAGCGTGCCGCAGCAGGCGGTGCCGCAACAGCCGCTGACGGCCACGCCGGGAGCGTCGCAGTGAGCGACGTGCACGCCTCTTCCGCCCACGACGGCGCGCCGGGCGACCGCCAGCCGCCGTCGCCGCTCGCCGCGCGGCTGCTGCCGTACGGCTTCGCGAAGAGCGGCCAGGTGCTGATCGCGCACCAGCTCGACGATACGCTCGAGGTGTGGATCAGCGAACGCACGAGCGATGCCGCACTCGCGGAGATCGCGCGCAACTTCGGCTCGATCTCCGTGCATCGCGTGCCGGCCGACGAGCTCGCGCAGGCGATCAACCATGCGTACGCGCGCCAGGACGGCAGCGCCGCGCAGGTGGTCGGCGAGGTCGAAGGCGAAGTCGACCTGTCGCGGCTGATGCAGGACATCCCCGAAGTCGAGGATCTGCTCGAATCGGAAGACGATGCGCCGATCATCCGGATGATCAACGCGCTGCTCACGCAAGCGGCGCGCGAACAGGCGTCGGACATCCACATCGAGCCGTTCGAGAACGCTTCCGTCGTGCGGTTTCGCGTCGACGGCACGCTGCGTGACGTCGTGCGGCCGAAGAAGGCGCTGCACGGTGCGCTGATCTCGCGGATCAAGATCATGGCGCAGCTCGACATCGCGGAGAAGCGCCTGCCGCAGGACGGCCGCATCACGCTGCGTGTCGGCGGGCGGCCGGTGGACGTGCGCGTGTCGACGCTGCCGACCGGCCACGGCGAGCGTGCGGTGCTGCGTCTGCTGGAAAAGGATGCGCAGCGGCTGAACCTCGAGGCGCTCGGGATGGGCCGCGACACGCTCGTCCAGTTCGACAAGCTGATCGCGCGCCCGCACGGCATCGTGCTCGTCACCGGCCCGACCGGTTCGGGCAAGACGACCACGCTGTATGCGTCGATGTCGCGGCTCGAAACCGCGACGACCAACATCATGACCGTCGAGGACCCGATCGAATACGACCTCGGCGGCATCGGCCAGACGCAGGTGAACGAGCGGATCGGGATGACCTTCGCCCGGGCGCTGCGTTCGATCCTGCGCCAGGACCCGGACGTGATCATGATCGGGGAGATCCGCGACCTCGAAACCGCGCAGATCGCGGTGCAGGCGTCGCTGACGGGCCACCTCGTGCTCGCGACGCTGCACACGAACGATGCGGCATCGGCCGTCACGCGTCTGACCGACATGGGCGTCGAACCCTACCTGCTCGCGTCGTCGCTGCTCGGCGTGCTCGCGCAGCGGCTCGTGCGCCAGCTCTGCCCCGTCTGCAAGGAAGAACGCCAGGAAGAAGGCCGCACCGTGTGGCATCCGGTCGGCTGCGACAAGTGCGGGCATTCGGGTTATGCGGGCCGGCGCGGGGTATACGAACTGCTGCTGGTCGACGAGTCGATCCGCTCGCTGATCCACCGCAACGCGGCCGACGCGGAGATTCTCGCCGCCGGTCGTGCGGAAGGGATGCGCACGCTGCGCGACGACGCCGAGCGCTGGCTCGCGTCCGGCGCGACGTCGCTCGAGGAAGTGTTGCGCGTGACGGGAGGCGCATAGCGCGATGCCGGCATTCCGTTTCGAAGCAATCGATTCGGCGGGACGCGCGCAGAAGGGCGTCATCGACGCCGACAGCGCGCGTGCCGCGCGCGGCCAGCTGCGTACGCAGGGGCTGACGCCCCTCGTCGTCGAGCCGGCCGCCAGCGCGACGCGCGGGGCGCGGTCGCAGCGGCTCGCGTTCGGCCGCAAGCTGTCGCAGCGCGAACAGGCGATCCTCACGCGCCAGCTCGCCAGCCTGCTGATCGCGGGGCTGCCGCTCGACGAGGCGCTCGGCGTGCTGACCGAGCAGGCCGAGCGCGACTACATCCGCGAACTGATGGCCGCGATCCGCGCGGAAGTGCTGGGCGGCCATTCGCTCGCGAACGCGCTGGGCCAGCATCCGCGCGACTTCCCCGAAATCTATCGCGCGCTCGTCGCGGCCGGCGAGCACACCGGCAAGCTCGGCATCGTGCTGTCGCGCCTCGCCGACTACATCGAGCAAAGCAACGCGCTGAAGCAGAAGATCCTGCTCGCGTTCACGTACCCGGGAATCGTCACGCTGATCGCATTCGGCATCGTCACGTTCCTGCTGAGCTATGTCGTGCCCCAGGTCGTCAACGTGTTCGCGAGTACGAAGCAGCAGCTGCCCGTGCTGACGATCGTGATGATGGCGCTGTCGGATTTCGTGCGGCACTGGTGGTGGGCGATCCTGATCGCGGTCGTGCTCGTCGTGTGGTTCGTGAAGGCGACGCTGTCGCGTGACGGCCCGCGGCTGCGCTTCGACCGCTGGGTGCTGACCGCGCCGCTCGCGGGCAAGCTCGTGCGCGGCTACAACACGGTGCGGTTCGCGAGCACGCTCGGCATCCTCACCGCGGCGGGCGTGCCGATCCTGCGCGCGTTGCAGGCGGCCGGCGAGACGCTGTCGAACCGCGCGATGCGCGCGAACATCGACGACGCAATCGTGCGCGTGCGCGAAGGCTCCGCGCTGTCGCGCGCGCTGAACAACGTGAAGACGTTTCCGCCGGTGCTCGTGCACCTGATCCGTTCGGGCGAAGCGACGGGCGACGTGACGACGATGCTGGATCGCGCGGCCGAAGGCGAAGCGCGCGAGCTCGAGCGCCGCACGATGTTCCTGACGAGCCTGCTCGAGCCGCTCCTGATCCTGGCGATGGGCGGGATCGTGCTCGTGATCGTGCTGGCCGTGATGCTGCCGATCATCGAGCTGAACAACATGGTGCAGTAACGGCCCGACGGTCGATCAGGCCGCTACCGTTCAGCGCATGTAGATCGCGGGGGACGGCGTGTTCGCCGGCAGCTGGATTTCGGCGCGGGCGCCGTTGCGGTCGACGACGATCGAGCGGGGGCGGACTTCGGCGAGCTTCGCGCCGGGCGTGACCTCCGCGCCGAGCGACACGGCGCGCGGCGGTTCGCCGCCGACGCCGACGATCGCGGCGGCACCGCGATCGAGCGAGAGGATGCCGAACAGGTGGATGTCCTGCACGGGATTCTTGTCGAGCTGACCGCCGAAGAGCGCCGCGGCGTCCTCGGTACGGATCGGCAGCCGCGCGGCGGCGGCGGGCAGCGGCGCTTCACGGGCTGACAGCGTGACGACCCAGTAGGTGGCCGTCGCGCACAAACCCGCGAAGAGGGCTAGGGAGAGGATCCGGATCGAGAGCGCGTTCATGCGCGCTATTGTACGGATCTATGTGAAATTTGCGTTGGGTGAAAGCCCTCGGCAATGCGCGCCTTACAATGCGTGCTCCGCGCCCGCGGGTCCGGAAGGTTGCCGTCAGGCAATCGTCCGGTGCACCGGGCGCGTCACCCAACCAACGACATTTTTTGGAAAGAGGTAGTCAGTCATGCAAACGTGGATCACTCGCCGCAACGCGGCCGTGCGTCGTCAGCGCGGTTTCACGCTGATCGAGATCATGGTGGTGGTCGCGATCCTCGGGATCCTGGCGGCGCTGATCGTGCCGAAGATCATGAGCCGCCCGGACGAGGCGCGCCGCATCGCCGCGAAACAGGACATCGGCACGATCATGCAGGCGCTCAAGCTGTACCGTCTCGACAACGGCCGCTACCCGACCCAGGATCAGGGCCTGAACGCCCTGATCCAGAAGCCGTCCACCGATCCGATCCCGAACAACTGGAAGGACGGCGGTTATCTCGAGCGCCTGCCGAACGATCCGTGGGGCAACGGGTACAAGTACCTGAACCCGGGCGTGCACGGCGAGATCGACGTGTTCAGCTACGGCGCCGACGGCAAGGAAGGCGGCGAAGGCAACGATACCGACATCGGTTCGTGGCAATAAGCGCTCACTGACCGGCCCGACGCTTCGTTCCCGTTCTTCATGCTCGCCATTCGCACGACCTCCCGCTGCGGTCGCGACCGCCGTGCGCGTCGCGGCGCGGCTTCGTCCGTGCCGGCGCATGCCGACGGCGGGCCGACGAAGCACGGTGCGCGGCGGCGGCGCACGCGCGGCTTCACGCTGCTCGAAATGCTGGTCGTGCTCGTGATCGCGGGCCTGCTCGTATCGCTCGCGTCGCTGTCGCTCACGCGCAATCCGCGTACCGACCTGCGCGAGGAAGCGCAGCGCATCGCGCTGCTGTTCGAGACCGCCGGCGACGAGGCGCAGGTGCGTGCCCGGCCGATCGCATGGCAGCCGACCGAACACGGCTTCCGTTTCGACGTGAGCTCGCCCGACGGCTGGCGCACGCTGCGCGACGACCTGCTGCGCCCGCGTGACTGGGACGGCGGCGTCACGGGCGCCGACATCGACTATCCGGGGTCCGACACGCGCGCGAGCCGCGTCGTGTTCGGCACCGAGAGCATCGACACGCCGGTGCGCGTGACGCTGCATTCGGCCGCCGGCAGCGCGACGATCGTCGGCACCGGCAACGGCCGCTACGAGGTGCAATGACGATGCGTCGTCGCCTGCCCTCCCCCGTTGCTTCATCGCACCGCCATGCCCCGACGGGACTTCATGCGCGGCGCGGTTTCACGATGATCGAGGTGCTGGTCGCGCTCGCGATCATCGCGGTCGCGCTCGCCGCGTCGATCCGCGCGGTCGGGACGATGGCGACCAACGCCTCCGATCTTCATCGCCGGCTGCTCGCCGGCTGGAGCGCCGACAACGCGCTCGCGCAGATGCGGCTCACGCATGCGTGGCCGGAGATCGGCGAGCAGAGTTTCGACTGCTCGCAAGGCAACGTGCAGCTCGTCTGCACGCAGCGCGTGAGCACCACGCCCAACCCGGTGTTCCGGCGCGTCCGGATTTCGGTGAGCTCGCCCGGGCATGCCGGCGTGCTCGCGCAGATGGTGACGGTGGTCGCGAATGAAACCAGCCGTCCGCTCTGACGCGCCGATGCGACGCCCGTTCGCCCGCCCCGCCCGCGGCTTCACGCTGATCGAGCTGATGATCGCGATCGCGATCCTCGCGGTGGTCGCGATCCTCGCGTGGCGCGGGCTCGACCAGATCATGCGCGGTCGCGACAAGGTCGCGGCCGCGATGGAAGACGAACGCGTGTTCGCGCAGATGTTCGACCAGATGCGCATCGACGCGCGGCTCGCCGCGACCGACGACGAAGCCGGCCAGCCGGCGATCGGCGTCGCCGGCAACACGTTGCAGATCGTCCGCGAACTCGACGTGCCGGGCGTCGCGCCGCGGCTGCAGGTGGTCCGCTACCGGATCGCCGGCGGACGGGTCGTGCGCTACGCGTCGCCGCCGATCGACGACGCGAACCGGCTGCGCGGCATGCTGAAGGACAGCAGCGTCGAAGGCTGGAGCTGGGTCGCGCTGATGGGCGGCGTCGGCGCGATCGACGCGAAGCTGTACGTGCCGCGCGTGGGCTGGACCACCAACCTGCAGACGGCCGACGACGCGCTCGCGCAGAACAACGACGCGCTCAAGGTGCCGCAGCTCGGCAACGCGCCGCCGACGCGCGCGGTGACGGGGCTGCAGGTCAGCATCGGTGCGACGTCGCTGCGCGTGCCGGTCACGCGCATCTTCCTCGTCGGGGAATGACGATGCGCGCGCGCCCTCCCCGTTCATTGCCTGCCGCCCGTGCTGCCGCGCGTGCTGCCGGTCACGCACGGGCACGCGGCCGCCAGCGCGGCGCGGCGATCATCACCGCGCTGCTCGTCGTCGCGCTGTCGGCGATCCTCGTCTCGGGGATGCTGTGGCGCCAGCAGGTGCAGATCCGCCGCATCGAGAACCAGCGCGAGATCGCGCAGGCGCAATGGGTCGCGCGCGGCGCGCTCGACTGGACGCGGATGATCCTGCGCTCCGAAGGCGATACGGCGCCCGGCATCACGTACCTCGGCGGCATCTGGGGCGTGCCGATCGCGAAGACGAAACTGTCGGACTTCCTCGGGCGGATCGGCGCGCCCAACGACACCGGCGGCGAAGACACCTATATCTCCGGCTCGATCGAGGACGCCCAGGCGAAGTTCAACCTGCGCAACCTCGTGGCGTCGCCGGCGCCCGGCGTGCTGCAGCTGAACGTCACGCAGGTCCAGGCGTTCCAGCGCCTGCTGACGACACTCGGCTACGACGGCGCGTTCGCGAAACGCGTCGCGCTGCAGGTGCGCGCGGGCCTGCTGCATTCGGCGACGCGTTTCCAGATGCCCACGCTGCCGGGCGGCGGCACGGCGCCGCCGGTCACCGCGCCGGTGACGACCGATCAGCAGGGCGGCGGCGGCTTCACCGACGATCCCGGCATGACGGGCGGCGACCGCGGGCCCGCGCCGCTGATGATGACGGGTGTCGACAGCCTGCTCGACGTCGACGGCGTGACGCCCGAGATGGTCGCGCGGCTGCGCCCGTTCGTCACCGTGCTGCCGACCACGACGCCCGTGAACATGAACACCGCGCCGGCCGAGGTGATCGCGGCGCTGATTCCGGGGATGAGCGTGTCGTCCGCGCAGGCGCTCGTGTCGCGCCGCGAGACCGTGTTTTTCCGCAACGTCGCCGATGTGCAGCTCGCGCTGCGCGGCGCCGGTGCGCCGCCGAACGTGACGCTCGACTCGAGCCTCGTCGACGTCAATTCGAGCTATTTCATCGTGCATGGCCGGATCCAGCACGAACGCGCGGAGGTCGATCGCACCTCGCTCGTGTATCGTGATCCGACCACGCACTCGACACGGGTCGTGCGCATTCGCGACCAGCTATAACGACGCCATTCGGGAGAGGAGCTCTTGTGAGCACGTTGATTGTTTCTTTGCCGCCGCGCGAGCCTGCCGTGCCGTTGCAGGAATGGCAGTGGCCCGAGCTGCCGTTCACGCTCGTCGACAAGGCCGGCCACGTGCAGCGCGCCGGCCGCGCCGCGCTGGCGCTGCTGCCGCGCGCGAATGCGACGGTGCTGATCGTCGCCGCGCGCGACGTGCTGCTGCTGGCCGCGACCGTGCCGCCGCTCAAGGGCCCGAAGCTGCGCCAGGCGCTGCCCAACATCGTCGAGGATCAGCTGATCCAGGATCCGCTCGGCTGTCACATCGCGCTCGATCCGGACGCGCTGCCCGACGGGCGCCGCGTGCTGGCCGTCGTCGATCGCGCGTGGTTCCGGACGATCTGCGAAGCGTTCACGGCGGCCGGCCACCGGCACCTGAGCGCGGTGCCCGCGACACGCTGCCTGCCGGCGCCGCACGCACCCGCCGCGCCGGCCGACGGCGAGGTCGATGTCGCGGCAGTTGCCGCGGACGCCGTTGACATGCCGCCGGCCCGCCCGGCGACGGTGGCCGCGGTGCTCGGCCTCGCGACGGCGGTCGAACCGGTGCTCGTCGAGGCCGGCGCGCTGCCGGCCGCGGCCGGTGCGCCGCGCCTCGAACTCGCGGTCGCGCGCGGTGCGCTCGGCGAAGGCTTCGCGGCGCCGGCATCGCGCGCGGCCGGCACGCTGGCCGCGCTCGCGGGCGGCGGCGACGTCGAACTGTACGAACTCGGCGAGCCGGGCGCGGAGCCGCGGCTCGCGTCGGTCGGCCGCGCCGACGGCCCGCTGCTGCCGGGTGCCGCGCCGCTGTCGTTCGACGCGTTCGCGCGGCGCGCGCTGACCGAGAAGTTCGACCTGTGCCAGTTCGAATTCGAATCGCAGCCGTGGCGCTTCGACCGCGCGACGGTGAAGCGCCTGCGCGTGCCGCTCGCACTCGCCGCGGCGACGCTCGGCGTGGCGGTGATCGGGATGAACCTGCACTGGTGGAAGCTGTCGCGCGAGCGCGATGCGCTGTCGGCGCAGATCACCGAGACGCTGCTGTCCGCATTCCCGAAGACGACGACGGTGCTCGATCCGCCCGCCCAGATGCAGCGCCAGCTCGATCAGCTGCGCGTGGCGGCCGGCGAGCTGTCGCCGAACGATTTCCTCGCGCTGTCGAGCGGGCTGTCGCGATCGATGGGTGCGCTGCCGCTGAACGGCATCGCGTCGCTCGACTATCACGACCGGCGGCTCGACGTCGGCTTCAAGCCGGAGGTCAAGGTCGATCCCGATTTCACGCAGCGCCTCGCGCGTAACGGACTGTCCGGCGAAGTCGACAGCAATACGGGCAAATGGACGATCCGGAGCCGCTCATGAAGACGGAACAACTGAACCAGACGCTGGCCCAGTTCTGGGGCGAGCGCTCGCCGCGCGAAAAAATGCTGCTCGGCTGGGGCGGCGCCGTGCTGGCGGTCGCGATCGCGTATTCGGTGCTGTGGTCGCCCGCGCAGGAAGGCCGCGCGCGGATCCAGCGCGAGCTGCCGACGATGCGCCGCGAGCTCGCGCAGATGACCGCGCAGGCGAACGAGGCGAAGTCGCTGGCGGCCGCCGCGCAAGGCGTGGCACCGACCGGCCTCGCGCTGAAGGACGCGCTGACCGCGTCGCTGTCCGATCACGGGATGCAGGGTGCGCAGGTACAGATCGTCGGCAACGGCGTGCAGATCCAGATGAAGAACGTGTCGTTCCCGGCGTGGACGCAGTGGCTCGACGATGCGCGCCGGCAGTTCAAGGTGCAGGTCGGCGAGGCGCATGCCACTGCGCTGAAGGACGACGGCCAGGTCGACCTGACGGCCGTGATGCAACCGTCTACGCAGAAATGACGCAGTGGATGACGCAAGTGGCGGTCGGCCGATGAGGCCGGGGATCAGGCGGCTCGCCACCGCATTGCCGTGGGTACTGGCGGGCGGATTGGCGACGGCGGTGACGCTCGTCGCGCTCGCGCCGGCCGCGTGGATCGCGCCGCAGTTCGCGCGCGCGACCGGCGGGCACGTGAATCTCGTCGATCCGGACGGGTCGCTGTGGCATGGTTCGGGCACGCTGATGCTCGCGCCGGGGGCCGACCAGAGCGCGGCGACGCTGCTGCCGGGCCGGGTCGAATGGACCACGGGCTTCTGGCCGCTCCTGACCGGGCGCGTGCAGATGCGCATGCGGCAGACCGACGCGATGCCGGATGCGGTCACGCTCGATGCGACGTGGCGCGGCGCGGTGTTGTCGGCGGGCACGATGGCCGTGCCGGCGTCGCTGCTCGCGGGGCTCGGCACGCCGTTCAACACGCTCGACCTGCAAGGCGACGTGCGGCTCGGCTGGAGCGACTGGCGCCTGATCGGCAACAACGCGTTCGGCCAGCTGACGGTGACGATCGACTCGATGAGTTCGCGCATCTCGCGCGTGAAGCCGCTCGGTTCGTACCGCGCGGTGCTGCAGGCGAAGGGGGCCGGCGCCGATCTCGACCTGTCGACGACGCAGGGCCCGCTGTTTCTCGACGGCCACGGCAACTTCGGCCCCGGCCAGGGATCGTTCCGCGGCACCGCGCATTCGGCGCCCGAGCAGCAGGCGAACCTCGCCGGGCTCCTGAACCTGCTCGGCCACCCGATCGGGAACAACGAGGTTTCGCTGATCTTCGGCGACGCGCAGCGCTGACGCGCGCGTCGCCCTTTCCTTCCTACTTCTGCGCGAGCGGTGCGGCGACCGACGGTGCGGTGGCCGCCGGCGCGGCCGCACCGGACGCCGGCACGGGTGCGGGCGCCGCCATGTCGCCGTTCTCGCGCGCCATCTCCGCGACGTTCCACCCGCCGCCGAGCGCCTTCACGAGCCCGACCGACGACACCATCCGCTGGCCGGCGATCGTCGCGAGCTTCTGCTGCGCGGTGAACGCGGTGGTCTGCGCGGTCAGCACGTTCAGGTAGGCGACCGTGCCGGCCTTGTACTGGTTCGTGACGATCGCGAGCGCGTGCTCGGCGCTGTCGACGGCCTGCCGCTGCACGTCGATTTCCTGCGCGAGGATGCGTTGCGAAGCGAGGTTGTCCTCGACGTCCTGGAATGCGGTGAGCACCGCGAGGCGGTACGCGGCGACGTCCTGGTCGTAGGTCGCACGCGCGGCGTCGGTCTGCGCGGCGCGCAGCCCTGCGTCGAACAGTGTGGCCGCGAGCTGCGGGCCGACCGTCCAGAAACGCGCCGGCAGCGTGAACAGCTGCGACCACACCGAGCTCTGGAAGCCGCCCGTGGCCGACAGCGTCAGGGTCGGGAAGAACGCCGAGATCGCGACGCCGATCTGCTCGTTCGCAGCCGCCGCACGGCGCTCGGCCGCCGCGATGTCGGGCCGGCGCTCGAGGATCGCGGACGGCACGTCGACCGGCGTGATCGGCGGCTCGGCCGCGAGCGGATTCGGCGGCAGCGAGAAGGTGGACGCCGGTTCGCCGATCAGCGTCGCGATCGCATGCTCGTACTGCGCGCGTGCGACGCCATTGTCGATCGACGCCGCCTGCGCGCTCTGCAGTTGCGTCTGCGCCTGGATCACGTCCGCGCGCGCGGCGACGCCCTGCGCGTACTGGTTCTGCGTGAGCGTCAGCGACCGCTGGTACGACTTCACGGTGTCGTCGAGCAGCTTCTGCAGCGCATCGGACGTGCGCAGCTGGTAATAGGTTTGCGCGAGCAGCGCCTGCTGCGACAGCCGCGCGTTCGCGAGATCGGCCGCGGCCGCCGCTTCGCCGGCGCGCTGCGCGCTGACGGTACGGCTCACCTTGCCCCACAGGTCGGGTTCCCAGCTCGCGTCGAGGCCGACGCTGTAGCTGTTGTTGATCGAACCGGACGAGCCGCTGCCAAAACCCGACGACGAACCCGACGATACCGACGTGCGCGGCGTGCGGGCGCGCGAGCCCGACGCGGTCAGCCCGACGGTCGGGAAGTACGCGGCACGCGCCTCGGTGACGAGCGCGCGCGCCTGCCGGTAAGCGGCCGCCGATTGCGCGATGGTCTGGTTCGATGCATTGAGCTTGCCGATCAGCGCATCGAGCTGCGGATCGTTGTAGACCGTCCACCACGGGCCGCGGTCGGTGCGGTCGGCGGGTTGCGCGACCTTCCAGCCGGCCGGCGCTTCCTTGTATGCGGCGGGGATCGACGTGTCGGGCCGGTGATAGTCGGGCCCGACGGCGCAGCCGGCGAGCAGCACGGCCGTCGCGACGGCGACGGCGGCGCTCAGCGGGCGAAGGGCGCGCGGGAGGGAGGCGTACGGCATGGTGATTTTCCTGTCTGGGCGCGACTTCCGGCGAGCGGCGTCGCGCGATGCGGTCGTCGTGCCGCTGGCGGACAAATGGTAACTGACGGCGGGATAGCTGCGCAGCCCAAAGGGTACGGTGCGCGGCGACAGGAATGTGTTACCGGCGCGAGCGGCCGGTTTACCGGCCATTACGGCTCGCGGGCCGGAAGACGGGCGGGCGGTGCCGGCCGTGCGGGGCGCGGCCGGGGTTCGGGACGGAACCCGGACGAAACAGTCGGGAAGGCAGGCGGAAGGCGCGCGCCGTCAGTGGCAGCGCGCGGGCAGCGGGAGCGGTTCGGCGGCGGGCCGCCATGTCGACGGCTCCGTCGCGGCCGGCTGGCCCGTGCGGCGCGCACCGTCTTTCGCGTTGCGCTGCCGGCGATGATCGAACCATGCCACCCCGAGCGCCGCGAGCGAGCCGCCCGGCACCACCAGCATCGTCACGTACAGCGCGATCTTCCAGCCGCGGTGCGGCCCGGAAAACACATGGTGAGCGGTATCGGTCAGGTTGCGGCGCAGCGCGCCGGCGGCATTTTTCAGGAACAGCATCGCGAACATCCTCGGGTGCCCGGCAGCGCGGGCGAATCGGTCAGAACATAGTCTCCGGCAGTGCAACATGCACGTCGTAACTGGTAGTCTCGAATAATATTGACTAAGCAATCAATTTTCAAGATACTGGGCGCGTTCAAATCCGAAACGCACTATTGCTGCGCGCGCAATCGCATGACCGGCGGCCTCTACGATCCCGAGAACATCACGCTGGAAACGAGCCTCGGCTATTACCTGTCGAAGGCGAAGCAGGCGCTCGTCGAGCGGATGGATCGCGCGCTCGAGCCGCTCGACCTCACCGCGCAGCAGATCGGCGTGATCCTGCTGCTGGCGCGCGGTTATGCGCGTACACCGTTCGAGCTGTCCCGCAAGATGTCGTACGACAGCGGCTCGATGACCCGAATGCTCGACCGGCTCGAACGCAAGGGGCTGATTGCCCGCTCGCGCAGCGAGCAGGACCGCCGGATGATCGAGCTGACGCTGACCGAACGCGGCGCCGACGCTGCCCGTGCGCTGCCGTCGCTGATCGCGACCGCGCTCAACGCGCAGCTCGACGGTTTCTCGGCCGACGAGCTTGCGACGCTCACCGGCCTGCTGCAACGCTTCATCGCCAACGGGCCCGGCACCGCCGGTTGCCCGAAACCCGACGACGAAGCGGACTGCTGATGTGCGCGGAGGCCCTCATGTCTAGGTTAAGCGTTCGCTTATTTATCTGTCTGGGCAGAAGATGACAGGGCACGCGCTCCCCTTTTCCCTTTATCCGTTCCACCCGGCCGGGCTGCGCTGCGGCGCACACCCGTGCGTTGTGCCGGCGCGTCGCGCGCGCCGCGTCTAGGAGATTTCGATGTCCGCCACCACGGCATCCGCCGCCTCCCCCGCCGCCGAACCCGCGCCGCTGTCCGGCGGCGCCCTCGCGCTGCTCACCGTCGGGCTGGCGCTCGGCACCTTCATGGAAGTGCTCGACACGTCGATCGCGAACGTCGCGGTGCCGACCATCTCGGGCAGCCTCGGCGTCGCGACGAGCGAAGGCACCTGGGTGATCTCGTCGTACTCGGTCGCGTCCGCGATCGCGGTGCCGCTTACCGGCTGGCTCGCGCGGCGCGTCGGCGAGGTGCGGCTGTTCACGCTGTCGGTGCTCGCGTTCACGATCGCGTCGGCGCTGTGCGGCCTGGCGACCAACTTCGAGACGCTGATCGCGTTCCGGCTGCTGCAGGGCCTCGTGTCGGGGCCGATGGTGCCGCTGTCGCAGACGATCCTGATGCGCAGCTACCCGCCCGCGAAGCGCGGGCTCGCACTCGGGTTATGGGCGATGACGGTGATCGTCGCGCCGATCTTCGGCCCGCTGCTGGGCGGCTGGATCAGCGACAACTACACGTGGCCGTGGATCTTCTACATCAACCTGCCGATCGGCATCTTCTCGGCGACCTGCGCGTATTTCCTGCTGCGCGGCCGCGAGACGAAGACGACGAAGCAGCGGATCGACGCGATCGGCCTCGCGCTGCTCGTGATCGGCGTGTCGTGCCTGCAGATGATGCTCGACCTCGGCAAGGACCGCGACTGGTTCAACTCGACGTTCATCGTCGCGCTCGCGCTGATCGCGGTCGTGTCGCTCGCGTTCATGCTCGTGTGGGAGGCGACCGAGAAGGAACCGGTGGTCGACCTGTCGCTCTTCAAGGACCGCAACTTCGCGCTCGGCGCGATGATCATCTCGTTCGGCTTCATGGCGTTCTTCGGCTCGGTCGTGATCTTCCCGCTGTGGCTGCAGACGGTGATGGGCTACACGGCGGGCAAGGCCGGCCTCGCGACCGCGCCGGTCGGGCTGCTCGCGCTCGTGCTGTCGCCGCTGATCGGCCGCAACATGCACCGGCTCGACCTGCGGATGGTCGCGAGCTTCGCGTTCATCGTGTTCGCCGGCGTGTCGATCTGGAACTCGACGTTTACGCTCGACGTGCCGTTCAACCATGTGATCCTGCCGCGTCTCGTGCAGGGGATCGGCGTCGCGTGCTTCTTCGTGCCGATGACGACGATCACGCTGTCGAGCATCTCCGACGAGCGGCTCGCGAGCGCGTCGGGGCTGTCGAACTTCCTGCGCACGCTGTCGGGCGCGATCGGCACCGCGGCCAGCTCGACGTTCTGGGAGAACGACGCGATCTACCACCACGCGCGGCTGTCGGAATCGGTGAGCGTGTATGCGCAGAGCACGACCGACTACCAGGGCGCGCTGTCGCAGCTCGGCATCGTCGGCCAGACGGCCAACGCGCAGCTCAACCAGCTCGTCACGCAGCAGGGCTTCATGATGGCGACCAACGACTTCTTCCTGTTGTCGGCCTTCATGTTCGGCGCGCTCGCGGCGCTCGTGTGGATCACGAAGCCGAGGAAGGGGGCGGGGCCGGCGATGGGGCATTGAAATCGGCGAGGCTGTCGGCGGAGGGGCTGGCCTTGCCTGATTTGCATGATTGAACCAAGCCAACAAAATATTTGAACTTGGTTCAAGTGGGGAATGCGATGCACACCTACGACATGCATGACGCGAAGACGAACCTGTCGCGTTTGATCGACGAAGCCGTTCATGCCGGCGAATCGTTCGTGATCGCGAAAGCCGGCAAGCCGCTCGTCAAGGTGGTCCCGATCGATACGCCGGATCCCGTCCGGCCGAGCCGGATCGGCTTCATGAAGGGGCAGATCCGTGTTCCGGACGATTTCGACACGATGGGGAGCGACGAAATCGGCAAGCTGTTCGAGGGTGACGCATGAAGTTGCTGCTCGATACACGCCTGCTTCTTTGGGCGGCAGCCGGTGCGGCCGAACTGCCCGCCCGCGCCGGTGCGCTCATCGAGGATCCCGCCTGTACACCGCTTTTCAGCGTCGCGAGCCTCTGGGAGATCGTCATCACGCGTGGTCCGGATCGCGACGATTTCCAGGTGGACCCAAACGTGCTCCGTCGCAATCTCCTCGATGTCGGCTACGTGGAATTGCCGATCACGAGCGTACACGCACTTGCAGTCGAACAACTGCCGTCGATCCATCGAGATCCGTTTGACCGTCTCCTGGTCGCGCAGGCGATCTCGAAAGGCATTACGCTGCTTACGCACGACCCTACCGTCGCCCGCTATCCGGGCCAGATCAGGCACGTCTGAGTGCGCCGGGCATCGCCCGGCCGTCATGCCCTCGCCCGCAAGCCGCCGAACGCCAGATCGTCGCCGGGCGCGATGGGCAGCGTCGCCCGCGCGACGTCGAGCCACGCGCGCGCCGCGTGCGACAGATACCCCTTCTTCAGCCAGCCGAGCGCGATCGCCCACGTGATTTCCGGCTCGACGATCGGCCGGCACGTGAACTGGCCCGCGTCGAGCCGCCGGCAATACGGCTCGGGCAGCAGCGCGATGCCGACCCCCGCATGCACGAGCGCGGCCATGAAATCCCAGTGGCCGCTGCGGCTCACGATCGACGGCGTGAAGCCGGCCTGCCGGCACGCGTCCAGCACCGCGTCGTGCAGCGCGAGGCTTTCCGCGTAGAACACGAACGACTCGCGCGCGAGATCCGCGAGCGGCACGGCCGCGTGATCCTCCCAGCGCGACTCGCGCGGCGCGACGAGCCACAACGGCGCACGCACCATCGGCAGCCGCTCGAAGATGCCGGGATCCACCGGCTCCAGCAGCCCGCCGAGTTCCAGTTCACCCGACGTCAGCGCGGCCTCGATCATCCGAGCGCCCTGCTCGAACAGCTTCAGCTCGATGTTCGGGTAGCGCTGCTTGTACGCGGCGATGATCGGCGTGAACAGCGAGCCGCCGAGCGGCGGGATGCCGATCGTCAGCTCGCCGCGCCCGAGCGTGCCGAGATCGTTCAGCTCCGACTGCAGCTGCGCCTGCGCGGCGAGCACGTCCTGGCCGCGCTGGAACACGATCCGCCCCGCGTCGGTCAGCACCATCTGCCGACCGTCCCGCAGCAGCAGCGGCGAACCGATCTCGTCCTCCAGCGCCTTCACCATCTTGCTGATGGTCGGCTGGGTCACGAACAGCCTGTCGGCGGCCGCCGTGAAGCTCTGCTGGCGAACCACCTCGACGAAGTACCGCAGTGCGCGCAATTCCATCGATCACTCCCCAGATTGGTGCAACGAACACAATCAGAATTCCGAATTGGAATGATAAGGATAGAGACAAGTCATTTTATTTATGGTTAGGGGAAACCCTATACTCCCCCCATCAACGCAATATCTGTATGGAGCCTGCCATGACCAAGCCAACCGCTACTGCCGCCGCCCGCCCCGCCGCTTCGGGCAGCATTGCGCACACGGGCCGGATCGTGCTGCAGGCCGCCGCGCTCGGCGTGCTGTGGATGGCGGTCGACTGGGCCGTGCGCAGGATCGGGCTGCCGATTCCGTCCGGCGTGATCGGCCTCGCGGTGCTCCTCGTGCTGCTGTTCTCGGGCCGCGTCGCACCTGCGTGGGTGAAGGACGGCGCGAACTGGCTGTTGTCCGACATGCTGCTGTTCTTCGTGCCGGCCGCCGTCGCGGCCGTGCAATACGGCGGGTTGTTCCGCGAGGACGGCTGGCGCATCGCGCTGGTGATGCTCGCCGGCACCGCGTTCGTGATGGTCGCGGTGGCCGTCGCGGTCGACCTCGCCGCGAAGCTCGAGCGCCGGCTCGCCGCGCAGCGCGTGTTCGCCGAACGCCGCCGCGCGCGCCTCGCCACCGTGTCCGCCCACTGAGCCGGAGCCTGCCATGTTGCCGCTGCTGTCGAGCCTGTCCGCCGACCAGGTGAATACCGCGATCTCGGTCGGCTGCTTCGTGCTGACGGTCGCGCTGTATTTCGCGTCGAAGCGGCTCTACGCGTACAGGAAGACGCTGCTGTTCTCGCCGCTCGTGTTCGTGCCGGGCGTGCTGGTGCTGCTCGTGCTGCTGACCGGCATCCCGTATTCGGTCTACTTCCGCGACACGCGCTGGCTGATGTGGTTGCTCGGCCCGGCGACGATCGCGTTCGCGGTGCCGATCTACGACTATCGCGACCTGATCCGCCGCCACTGGCTGTCGCTGTCGGTCGGCGTCGCGGTCGGGATCGGCGCGGGCGTGTGCGGCTCGCTGCTGCTCGCGAAGCTGCTGCACCTGTCGCCCGAGCTGCAGCGCTCGCTGATGACGCGCTCGGTCTCGACCCCGTTCGCGCTCGCCGTCTCCGACAAGATCCATGCGCCGAAGGACCTCACCGCCCTGTTCGTGATCGCGACCGGTATCTGCGGGATGCTGCTCGGCGAGATCGTGCTCGCGCTGGTGCCGATGCGCACGCGGCTCGCGCGCGGTGCGCTGTTCGGCGCGGCCGCCCACGGCGTGGGCACCGCGAAGGCGCGCGAGATCGGCAGCGAGGAAGGCGTCGTGTCGAGCCTCACGATGATGATCGCGGGCGTCGCGATGGTGCTGATCGCGCCGCTGCTGTCGCTGTTGCCGATCTGACGTCGTTCGGGCGGGCGCCACGGCTCGCCCTCCCACCGTTCCTCGCCTTTCCCGCCTGACGGAGCGCCGGCCCGCCGCCGCGGCCGGTTTCGCCCGCCGTTCCTGCCCTGCATCGAGCCGCGCCGGCCGACAATCGGCTGAGATAGCCGCAAATCCCCCCTCTTTTCCGCCCATCAGGCTCGGCCCGGATGCCGAACAATGCATGCTACGAGACATCACGCACGCATCCACATGGCCTCCACGACCGCAAACCCGACCGCCGACAAGCCGGCTTCGTCCGGCAAGTTCAAGCGCATCGCGCTCATCGCCGTCATCGCGCTGGGCGCGGCGGCCGCCGCAGCCGGCGGCATGTACGTGTTCCTGAGCAAGGCAGGCGTCGGCCATGCGAGCGCGCCCGCCGAGCCGGCGCCGCTGGCCGCGCCGGTGTTCTTCCCGCTCGACCCGTTGACCGTGAACCTGCAGTCCGACGACGGCGCGCAGCACTACCTGCGTGTCGGCCTGTCGCTGAAGCTCACCGACCCGAAGGCGCAGGAGCAACTGACCGCGCGGATGCCGGAGATCCGCAGCCGGATCCTGCTCGCGCTGTCGAACAAGCATCCCGAGGATCTGGCGACGCCGGACGGCAAACGTTCGCTCGCGAAGGAACTGCGGGAACTGATCGAACAGCCGACGCAGCCGGGCAACCAGCGCGCGAAGGTCGACGACGTGCTGTTCACCGAATTCGTCGTCCAGTAACGCGGCCGCGAAAGGAGCGCGTATGGGCCACCAGGAGTTCATGTCCCAGGAGGAGGTCGATGCCCTCCTCAAGGGCGTCACGGGCGAAACCGATTCGGTCGACGAGCAGCGCGACACGTCGGGCGTCCGCCCCTACAACATCGCGACGCAGGAGCGGATCGTCCGCGGCCGGATGCCCGGCCTCGAGATCATCAACGACCGCTTCGCGCGCCTGTTGCGGATCGGCATCTTCAACTTCATGCGGCGCACGGCGGAAATCTCCGTCAGCCAGGTGAAGGTGCAGAAGTACAGCGAGTTCACCCGCAACCTGCCGATCCCGACGAACCTGAACCTCGTGCACGTGAAGCCGCTGCGCGGCACGTCGCTGTTCGTGTTCGACCCGAACCTCGTGTTCTTCGTCGTCGACAACCTGTTCGGCGGCGACGGGCGCTTCCACACGCGCGTCGAGGGCCGCGATTTCACGGCCACCGAGCAGCGGATCATCGGCAAGCTGCTGAACCTCGTGTTCGAGCACTACACGACCGCGTGGAAGAGCGTGCGGCCGCTGCAGTTCGAATTCGTGCGCTCGGAGATGCACACGCAGTTCGCGAACGTCGCGACGCCGAACGAGATCGTGATCGTCACGCAGTTCTCGATCGAGTTCGGGCCGACGGGCGGCACGCTGCACATCTGCATGCCGTACTCGATGGTCGAGCCGATCCGCGACGTGCTCGCGTCGCCGATCCAGGGCGAGGCGCTCGAAGTCGACCGCCGCTGGGTGCGCGTGCTGTCGCAGCAGGTGCAGGCCGCCGAGGTCGAGCTGACCGCGAATCTCGCCGAGATCTCGTCGACCTTCGAGAAGATCCTGAACCTGCGCGCGGGCGACGTGCTGCCGCTGGAGATCGAGGACACGATCACCGCGAAGGTCGACGGCGTGCCGGTGATGGAATGCGGCTACGGAATTTTCAATGGTCAATATGCGTTGCGCGTGCAGAAGATGATCAGCGCGGGCGACGCGATGAAGGAAGGTGGATATGAGTGAGCTGAACCAGACGCCCGAGGACGACGCGCAAGCGATGGCCGACGCGGCCCTCGCGGCCTCGGCCGCCGCCGCGCAGGCGGCACCGGCCGCAGCGGAGGAAGATCCGGGCATGGACGACTGGGCCGCCGCGCTCGCCGAGCAGAACCAGCAGCCGGTGCAGCCGGGCGCGACGGGCGCCGGCGTGTTCCAGCCGCTGTCGAAGGCCGCGGCCAGCTCGACGCACAACGACATCGAGATGATCCTCGACATCCCGGTCAAGATGACCGTGGAGCTCGGCCGCACGAAGATCGCGATCCGCAACCTGCTGCAGCTCGCGCAGGGTTCGGTCGTCGAGCTGGACGGCATGGCCGGCGAGCCGATGGACGTGCTCGTGAACGGCTGCCTGATCGCGCAGGGCGAGGTGGTGGTCGTCAACGACAAGTTCGGCATTCGCCTGACCGACATCATCACGCCGGCCGAACGCATCCGGAAGCTGAATCGATGAACGTGGCGAAGCCCGGCCGCCGTGCGCGCGTCGCGAGCGCGGTGGCGGCTGTCGCGGCCATCGCGGCGTCGCTCGCGTGCGCACCGGCCGGTGCCGCCGACATGAACGCGGTGAACCACGCCGGGGCGATCGCGTCGAGCGTGACCGTCGGTTCGGCCGCGCCGTCGCTGGGCATCGGCGCGGTGCTGCAGACCCTCGTCGGGCTCGCGGTCGTGATCGGTCTCGTGTTCGCGTGCGCGTGGCTCGCGCGCCGCTTCGGCTTCCAGCACGTGCGCCGCGGCGGCCCGCTGAAGGTCGTGTCGAGCGTCGCGGTGGGCGCCAAGGAAAGCGCGACGATCGTCGAGATCGGCGACACCTGGCTCGTGCTCGGCGTCGCGCCGGGCAACGTGCGGCTGCTGCATGCGCTGCCGGCCGGTTCGGCGGCGGCCGGTGCGACGACCGCCTCGACCGGCGCACCTTCCGGCGCCGCACCGTCCGAAGGCGGCCTGCCCGGCACGTTCGGCTCGCGGTTTCGCGACGCGCTCGCGGGCGAAGCCGCGAAGCGCCTCGGTCGCGGCAAGGACCGCTGACATGGCGCCGCGCCCTCTTTCCGACTCCGCATTTCGATGAAACACGCATTCCTGCATCGCGCGGCGCGCTTCGCGCCCGTGCTGATCCTCTGCCTCGCCCCCGCGCTCGCCTGCGCGCAGGCGAACGGCCTGCCCGCGTTCAACGCGAGCCCGGGCCCGCACGGCGGCACCACCTATTCGCTGAGCGTGCAGACGATGCTGCTGCTCACGATGCTGTCGTTCCTGCCGGCAATGCTGCTGATGATGACGAGCTTCACGCGCATCATCATCGTGCTGTCGCTGCTGCGCCAGGCGCTCGGCACCGCGACGACGCCGCCGAACCAGGTGCTCGTCGGCCTCGCGATGTTCCTCACCTTCTTCGTGATGTCGCCGGTGCTCGACCGGGCCTACAACGACGGCTACAAGCCGTTTTCCGACGGCTCGATGCCGATGGAGCAGGCCGTGCAGCGCGGCGTCGCGCCGTTCAAGACCTTCATGCTGAAGCAGACCCGCGAGACCGATCTCGCGCTGTTCGCGAAGATCTCGAAGGCCGCGCCGATGCAGGGCCCGGAAGACGTGCCGCTGTCGCTGCTGGTGCCGGCGTTCGTCACGAGCGAGCTGAAGACCGGCTTCCAGATCGGCTTCACGGTCTTCATCCCGTTCCTGATCATCGACATGGTCGTCGCGAGCGTGCTGATGTCGATGGGGATGATGATGGTGTCGCCGTCCACCGTGTCGCTGCCGTTCAAGCTGATGCTGTTCGTGCTGGTCGACGGCTGGCAGCTGCTGATCGGCTCGCTCGCGCAGAGCTTCACGTAAGCCGCGGAGGAAACGCACGATGACGCCCGAACAGGTGATGACCCTCGCGCACCAGGCCATGATGGTCGGCCTGCTGCTCTCCGCCCCGCTGCTGCTGGTCGCGCTCGCGGTCGGCCTCGTCGTGAGCCTGTTCCAGGCCGCGACGCAGATCAACGAAGCGACGCTGTCGTTCATCCCGAAGCTGCTCGCGGTGGCCGCGACGCTCGTGATCGCCGGCCCGTGGATGATGACGACGATGCTCGACTACCTGCGGCAGACGCTGTTGCACGTCGCGACGCTCGGCGTCGGCTGAGCCGCGCGCGCACGATCCGGCGGCGATGTTCTCGGTCACCTACGCGCAGCTCAACGGCTGGCTCACGGCGTTCCTGTGGCCGTTCGTGCGGATGCTCGCGCTCGTCGCGACCGCGCCCGTCGTGGGCCACGCATCGGTGCCCGCGCGCGTGAAGATCGGCCTGGCCGCGTTCATGGCGCTGGTCGTCGCGCCGACGCTCGGCGCGATGCCGGACGTCACCGTGTTTTCCGCGCAGGGCATCTGGATCCTCGTCACGCAGTTCCTGATCGGCGCCGCGATGGGCTTCACGATGCAGATCGTGTTCGCGGCCGTCGAGGCGGCCGGCGACTTCATCGGGTTGTCGATGGGGCTCGGCTTCGCCACCTTCTTCGATCCGCACACGAGCGGCGCGACGCCCGTGATGGGCCGCTTCCTGAACGCGGTCGCGATGCTCGCGTTCCTCGCGGTGGACGGCCACCTGCAGGTGTTCGCCGCGCTCACCGCGTCGTTCCAGTCGCTGCCGGTGTCGGCCGACCTGCTGCACGCGCCCGGCTGGCGCACGCTCGCCGCGTTCGGCACGACGGTGTTCGGGATGGGGCTGCTGCTCTCGCTGCCGGTGGTCGCGGCGCTCCTGATCACGAACCTCGCGCTCGGCATCCTGAACCGCGCGGCGCCGCAGATCGGCGTGTTCCAGATCGGCTTTCCCGTCACGATGCTCGTCGGGCTGTTGCTCGTGCAGCTGATGGTGCCGAACCTCGTGCCGTTCGTGTCGCACCTGTTCGACATGGGGGTCGACGCGATGGGGCGGGTGCTGATCGGCTGGCGGTGATGCGTCGGTGATTCGTCACGAGATCGGGGCGCCGCCTCGGCCAATTCATCGCGATCTCGTATCGATTCAGCGCGCATTCGCCCGGCAAATGGCGGCGATTCCGCCGATCGATCCGGAAAGGACTCGATCGTCGGATGACGATACGCGCCAGCGTGTTGCGAGCAGCCTGGCCAAGCGTTGACCGCCGCCAACGGCGGAGCGCTCGTGCCGCGGTTGCAACTGTGCGGCCTTGTCAGACTGTCGATGTGTTTGCTGGTGGTTGTGTTTCGTTCCGGCCGGAGGTCCTCGGTGCGCTCCTGTGCGACAACGCGCACGCCGGTGCCTTGCACGGCCTGCCGCTATTTCCGCTCGGCGCTCCGCCGCGTCGCACTGTTCGCAAGCCTGCCTGCACCTGTCCGAAATTGGACGAACGACGATATCGTGCCGCTCCCCGCCACTGAATAATCTCCGCTTTGCGGCGCGACATCGCCGCGGTTCTCGCGACCGTCAGGCAGCGGCGCGTACAGGCAGATGATTTCGACACGATCCTTCCGGCTGGTGGCCGTTCTCGGCTGGCTCGGCGCCGCATGGCCGGCGCCCGCGGCCGACCTGCTCGACGCGGTGAACGCGGCGCGGCGGTTCGATGCGGGCATCGGCGCGGCACGCAACGCGCAGCTCGCCGGCCGCGAGAAACGCTGGCAAGGTCTTGCGGGGCTGCTGCCGCGTGCGGAGCTCAACGGCAGCTACACGAAGCAGGACCAGCCCACCGCCGCGTACGCAGCGGCGGTCCGCCGTCACAGCGTGTCCGCAACCGTCACGCAGC
Source organism: Burkholderia sp. COPS (assembly GCF_019425585.1). Lineage (NCBI taxonomy): Bacteria > Pseudomonadati > Pseudomonadota > Betaproteobacteria > Burkholderiales > Burkholderiaceae > Burkholderia > Burkholderia sp. COPS. Next base: position 207,198 of record NZ_WIXR01000034.1, read on the forward strand.
CGCTGTTCGACGTGTCCCGCGTCGCCGATTTCAAGCGCGGCGGCACGCTCGCCGACCAAGCCGACATCGAGTACGAGAAAGCGTCGCAAACCCTGATCACCGATGTCGCCGGCGCCTATTTCGACGTCCTGTTCGGACGCGAAGTGCTGCAGGCCGCCGAAGCCGCGCAGCAGGCATTCCACAAGCAACTCGAGCAGGCGCAGGCCGCGCTGCGGATCGGCGACGGTACGCGGACCGACGTCGACGAGGCGCGCGCGAATCTCGACGAAGCGCTGGCGCGTACGGTGAGCGCGCAAACGGATCTGGCGATCGCGAACGGCACGCTGCAGCGGATCACCGGGCTGACGGCAACCGAGCTGGCGCCGATCTCGTGGCAATGCGCGCCGCAGGCCGCGCCGGTCGATTTCGCGACCGCGATGGACGACGCGGCCCGCGACAACGTCGACGTACTGATCGCCGGCAAGCTGCTCGACCAGTCGCAGGCCGACATCGTCGCCGCGACGGGCGCGCATCTGCCGGTCGTGAACCTGCAGGCGAGCTACGGCACGAACTGGAGCCGCGGCGCCAACGAGAACGGGCTCGACGCCGTGTTCGGCACGACGTCGAAAACCCGCTCGTCGATGATCGGCGTGACGGTCACGATCCCGCTGTTCGCCGGCGGCGGCCCGCTGTCGGCGAGCCGCGAAGCGTACCGCCGGCGCGACCAGGCGCGTGACGCGCTCGAGGATGCGCGCCGCAAGGCCCGCGAACACGCCCGTGCCGCGTATCTCGGCATCACCAACGGCATCGCGCTGATCCGCGCGCAGGAGCGCGCGCTCGCGTCGGCCGACAGCAAGGTGAAGTCGACCCGCCTCGGGCGTGAAGTCGGGCTGCGCACGCAGATCGACGAACTGAATGCGCAGCAGCGCTATTTCGAAGCGATCCGCGATCTCGCCGACGCCCGCTATCGCTACCTGCGTGCGCGGCTGCAACTGTCCGCCGCGCTCGGCACGCTCGGCGACGACGACGTGGCCGCAATCGGCTGCCGCGCTGATGGCCCGGCGCCGGCCGCGAGAGTCCGCTCATGACCGATTCCCTGTTCCGCCAGGAAGCGCTCGACGCGACCCGGCACAAGCTGATGGGCACCGTCAGCCTGTATTCGCCGCCCTGGCGCTGGCTGACGATCGGCGTCGCGACCGCGCTGACGCTGGTGGTCGTCGCGTTCTTCGTGTTCGGCAGCTACACGAAGCGTGAGCGCGTGGCCGGCCAGCTGTTACCGGCGCAAGGGCTGCTGACGGTGGCGCCGCCGCTGACCGGCACGGTGACCGGCCTGCGCGTGCGCGAAGGCCAGACGGTCGCGGCCGGGGCGGAATTGCTGGCGATCTCGGCCGAAGTGGCGACCGAGCTCGGCGGCACGCGCGAGACGGTGGCGCGGCAACTGAAGTTCCAGCGTTCGCGCCTGGAGACCGATCTGACCAGCCAATCGCAACTGAGCAGAGAAGCGCAGCGCGGCCTGCGCACGCGCGAGGCGGCGCTGGACGACCAGCTCACGCAGATCGCGCGGCAGCACGCGCAGCGGCTGCGCCAGGCCGAGCTCGCGCAACGCCAGCTCGACAAGCTGCAGTCGATGCGCGCGCAGGGTTATGCGTCGAACAGCCAGGTCGAGCAGCAGGAAGGCGTGCTGCTCGACGCGCAGGCGCGGCTGCAGGAACTCGCCCGCCAGCGGCTCGAGGTCGGCCAGCAACTCGACCAGACCCGCCAGCAGCTCCGCGAGCTGCCGCTCACCACCCGCAACCAGCAGAACGACATCGAGCGCAAGCTCGCGGACGTCGAGCAGTCGATCGCCGAAAACGAAGCGCGTCGCACGGTCATCCTGCGCGCACCGCAGGCGAGCGTCGTGGCCGCGCTGCTCGCGAAGCCCGGGCAGATCGTCAACGCCGGCCAGTCGGCCGTGTCGCTGTTGCCGCAAGGCGCACCGCTCGAAGCGCAACTGATGGTGCCGAGCCGCGCGATCGGCTTCGTGCGCACCGGCGCGCGCGTCGTGCTGCGCTACGAGGCGTACCCGTTCCAGAAATTCGGCCAGCAGTTCGGGCACGTGACCGAGGTGTCGCGTACCGCGCTGTCGCCGCAGGAAGTCGCGAACCTGACCGGGCGCGCCAACGTGCCGGAGCAGCTCTACCGCGTCGTCGTCGCGCTCGATCGCCAGGACATCGTCGCGTACGGCAAGCACGAGGCGCTGCGGCCCGGGATGGCGCTCGAGGCCGACGTGCTGATCGACCGGCGCCGGCTGGTCGAGTGGGTGCTCGAGCCGCTGTATGCGCTCGGCCGCCGCGTGTCGGCCTGATGCGCGCCTTCAACGCATTCGTCACGGAGCCCGTTCAACCATGAAATGGATCGATGCGCTGCAATTCGGCTGGCGCCGCCGCCTGCCGGTGATCCTGCAGACGCAGGCGGCCGAATGCGGGCTCGCGTGCGTCGGGATGGTCGCGAGCCACTATGGCCACGACCTCGACCTCGTCAGCCTGCGCCGGCGCTTCAGCCCGTCGCTGAAGGGGGCGACCCTCAACGACGTGATGCTGATCGCGTACCGGCTCGGCCTCGCGTCGCGTGCGTTGCGGCTCGAACTCGACGAACTGGGCAAGCTGCGCCGCCCGTGCATCCTGCACTGGGACATGAACCACTTCGTCGTACTGAAGTCGGTGTCGCGCGGCCGGATCACGATCCACGATCCGGCGCGCGGGCGTCGCGACGTGCCGCTCGCCGAAGTGTCCGAGCACTTCACCGGCGTCGCGCTGGAGCTGATGCCGTCGCCGTCGTTCGAGCGCACGCAGGCACGCGAGGCGATCTCGATGACGAAGCTCGTCGGCGGCGTCACGGGCCTCCGAACGACGTTCGCGCAGGTGCTGCTGCTGTCGGCGGCGCTGGAAGTGTTCGGTATCGCCACGCCGTTCTACATGCAGTGGGTGATGGACCAGGTGCTGGTGTCGGCCGATGCGGACCTGCTGACGCTGCTCGGCATCGGCTTCCTGCTCGTCGTGCTGTTCCAGAACGCGGTGTCGGCCCTGCGCTCGTGGGTGGTGACGTGGTTCTCGAGCCTGCTCGGCGTGCAGTGGACCGCCAACGTCTGCGCGCACCTGCTCAGGCTGCCGATGGCGTATTTCGAGCAGCGCCACATCGGCGACGTGGTGTCGCGATTCGGCGCGATCAATACGATCCAGGCCACGCTGACCACGCAGTTCATCGGCGCGCTGCTCGACGGCGTGATGGCGGTCGCGACGCTCGCGATGCTGTTCGTCTACAGCCCTTCGCTCACGTGGCTCGTACTCGGCCTGTTCGCCGCGTACGGCGCGATCCGCTGGATCGCGTACCGGCCGTTCCGGCAGGCGAACGAGGAACAGATCGTCTACGCGGCGCGCGCGCAGTCGAACCTGCTCGAATCGATCCGCGGCGTGCAGGCGATCAAGCTCGCGAACATGCAGGAAGCGCGTGTCGCCACCTATGCGAACGCAGTCGTCGAAACCACCAACAAGCACGTCGCGATCGAGCGGCTGTCGATCGGCTTCTCGACGCTGCAGGGCGTGATTTCGGGTGCGGGCCGCGTGGTGCTCGTGTGGCTGGCGGCGAAGCAGGTTCTCGACGGGCAGTTCTCGGCCGGGATGCTGGTCGCGTTCGTCAGCTTTGCCGACCAGTTCATGGCGCGCGGCGCCGGGCTGATCGGCACGCTGATCGATTTCCGGATGCTGCGCCTGCATGGCGAGCGTCTCGCCGACATCGTGCTGACCGACGTCGAAGCCGACATGGAGGCGAAGGTCGTGCGGCCGCCGCAGGCGGGCCATGCAACGCCACCCGCGATCGACGTGCGCGACGTGCGCTTCCGCTACGCGGAAACCGAGCCGTGGGTGCTCGACGGCTGCTCGTTCTCGATCGCGCCCGGCGAATCGGTCGCGCTGGTTGGCCCGTCGGGCCAGGGCAAGACGACGATGGCGAAGCTGCTGCTCGGCCTGCTCGCGCCGGAGCACGGCAGCGTGCAGGTCGACGGCATCGACATCCGCAAGCTCGGCCTGCATCCGTATCGCGACAGGATCGGCTGCGTGATGCAGGACGACATCCTGTTCGCGGGCTCGATCGCCGACAACATCGGCTTCTTCGACCCGCAGCCCGACGACGCGCGCGTCGAGCATGCGGCGCGACTCGCGCAGATCCACGACGACATCGTCGCGATGCCGATGGGCTATCGGAGCCTCGTCGGCGACATGGGGTCGTCGCTGTCGGGCGGGCAATGCCAGCGCGTGCTGCTCGCCCGCGCGTTCTACCGCCAGCCGGCGGTCCTGGTGCTCGACGAAGCGACGAGCCATCTCGATCTCGCGCGCGAACGCCTGATCAACGATGCGGTGCGGGCGATGAACGTCACGCGGATCATCATCGCGCACCGTCCGGAAACGATCCGCAGCGCGGATCGCGTGATCGAGATCGCGGGCGGCGCAGCCCATGAGCGACCCGTCGGCGCGCGCGTCGCGCCCGAGCCGGCGTAGCGCCGCGGCGTCGCGAAGCATTCGACCGCCCGACGGGCGGCGAAACGGCCGATGCCGATCCGGCCTTGCGCGATCGGCACCCTGCAGTAACAAGGAGAAACGCAAATGCGTGAGTTGACCACGATGGAATGCCATGAAGTGAGCGGCGGCGGCTTTTTCGGCACCGTCGGTGCAGCGCTGCTCGGCGCCACGGCCGGCCTGGTCGCCGGCGGCTTCAAGGGTGCGGCGACGGGCGGCAGCCAGGGCGGGATCCTGGGCTTCGGCATCCTCAGCGCGGGTGTCGGCCTGATCGCGGGCGCGGCGCTCGGCGTGATCGGCGGCAACGCATACGGCCTCGTCAATGGCGTGGCGCAGACGCTCAGGATCTTCAATCGCGTGATGGAAGGCCTGTTCGATCCGAACCTGCCGGCACCGAAGTGAGGCGCGGCGGGCCCGTTTATCCATTCCAGTTTTTTCCAGAGGGCAAACATCATGCGTGAAATGCACCATGCGGAATGTGCGGCCGTATCCGGCGGTCTGTCGTCCAGCGATCTTGTCGGCTGGCTCAACAACCTGTTCGCGCCGCGCGAGCCGCGCGAGCCGTGGGTCAATCCGTTCCCGTCGGACAACAGCGGGACGGAGGCGGTCGGGACGCTCGGCAAGATTGCCGTCGCGGTGGGCGTGACGGCGATCGCCGTCTCGCTGGCGCTACTGCGGCGCGCAGCGCGATAGCCAGCGCGCAGCCAGAACGGGCACCATGTTGTCTCAATATTCAGGAATGCTGATTCAATGGAAAACGCGGCATTTCTGGATCGTTTGCGATTGTGGCGCCCTTTACTGGAAAGCTAAATTTATCCGCCCGGATCGTGGAACGGCCGGCGGAGTTTTTTCGAGCAAATCACAGAGGAAGCAGAACATGATCAAGCAACTTACCCTGGCGTCGGCGATCACTGCCGCGATGGCGCTCGCGCCGCTCACCGCGCATGCGTACGACGGCACCGTGACCATCACGGGCACGCTGAGCGGCGCGACCTGCGACGTCAAGATCAACAACGGCAGCAACAACGGCACGGTCGGGCTGCCGGGCGTGAGCGCGAGCACGCTGTCGTCGAAGGGCGCAACCACCGGCGCGACCAATTTCACGATCGCGCTCAGCAATTGCACGAACGCCACCGGCAAGTCGGTGCGCACCTTCTTCGAAGCCGGCCCGAACGTGAACACGGCGGACGGCACGTTGACCAACCGGGCGGTCAGCAACGCGGCCACCAACGTTTCCGTGCAGTTGCTCGACATCGACGGCTATGCGCTGAAGGCGGGTGACGCCAGCCAGCGCAACCCGAGCAAGACCTCGGTGCCGATCGTCAACAACGGCGCCACGATGGTCTACGGCGCGCAGTACTACGCGCAGGGCGCGGCGACTGCCGGTGACGTGAGCACGTCGGTCACCTACTCGATCGACTACCTCTGATCCCCAGGCTGCCGCGACGGGCAGCACGCGTGGCGTGCGCGCCCGTCGCGGCGATATCGGCCGGCGGCACCGCGGGTGTCGCCGGCATGACCGTGCCGCACGGGTGCGCCGGCCGCCGGCGTTCCCTGCCCATCGCGCTACATATGATGATTCCGATTCTCCCGTCCCTTTTGCGCCCGTTCTCGCTGTGCATCTGCGCCGCGCTCGTGTGCTTCGCGCAGCAGGCCGCGGCGAGCGTCATCGTGTCCGGCACCCGCGTGATCTACCCGGGAGGCGACCGTGAAGTGACCGTCAAGCTCGACAACAACGGCGCGCAACCCGCGCTCGTGCAGACGTGGCTCGACGACGGCGACCCACGCGCACGCCCCGGCACCACGAAGGTGCCGTTCGTGCTGATGCCGCCCGTGTTCCGGATCGACCCCGGCCGAGGGCAGACCGTGCGGATCGTCTACACCGGCGACGCGCTGCCGCAGGACCGCGAATCGGTGTTCTGGCTGAACGTACTGGACGTGCCGCCCGGCGTCGACGAAACGCAGTCGACCACCGTTCTGCAACTCGCGTTCCGTTCGCGGATCAAGCTGTTCTTCCGGCCGGTCGGACTGAATGCGAACGGCGCCATTGCCGCCGCGAGGCAACTGAAGTGGTCGCTCGCGCCCGCGCCGGACGGCAAAGGCCATGCACTGCGCGCGACGAATCCGACGCCTTATAACGTCGTCGTGCTGTCGGCGCGCGTCGTGCACGGCGGCCGCACCTTCTCGCTCAGCGACGGGGCAATGATCGCGCCGCAGGCATCGCATGTTTTTCCGCTCGATGCGGCACTGCCGGCGTTGCCGCCCGGCACGACGTTCGACTACGCAACCATCAACGACTTCGGCACCGGCGTCGAGTGGCGGGCGGTGCTCGACGACACCCGCTAGCTGCGCCGTCCGCACCGCGAAGCCGACACCTTCAGCGCCGGGGCGCCGCCTCGTGCGCGACACGTTCAATTCGAGTATCTGGAGCGAATTTCATGGAACGCGCTGACCGTGCAACGAGGTGGTGCGCCCGCCTGGCCGTGCCCGTCCCGCGCCGATCGTACGCAATGGCGTTGCTCGCGTGTTCGGCGCTGCCGCTCGGCGCCGCCGCAAGCGAGCACGAACCCGAACCCGCCGACGACCGGCCGCCGAGGATCGGCGAGGCCGGGACGGGTGCCGGCGCCGTGCGCTTCAACCCCGATCTCGTCGCATCGCCGCCCGGCGGGCTCGACCTGTCGCGCTACGAACGGGGCAATCCGGTCTGGCCCGGCCAGTATCGTTCGGACGTCTACCTGAACGGCGTCATGCTCGGCCGCGACGACGTGACGGTGCGCGAGGTGCGCCCGGACGTCGCGCAGGTATGCATCGGCCGACCGCTGCTGGACAAGTTCAATGCGGACCCGCGACGGTTCGCACCCGACGCGCTCGTGCTGCTCGATGCGGCCGACGCGTGCCAGCCGCTCGAAGCGCTGCTGCCCGGCGCAACCGCGTCGTTCGATGCAGGCGCGGCGCGCCTCGACGTGCAGATCCCGCAGGCGCTGCTGCGGCGCTCGGCGCGCGGCTACGTCGATCCGTCACGGTGGGACGACGGCGTGACGGCCGGCTGGGTCGGCTACAACACGAACCTGTACCGCAACGTCACGCACGGCCAGGGCGCGACCACCGCGTACGTCGGCCTGAATGCGGGCATCAACATCGGTGGCTGGTATTTTCGCCACGACGGCGCGTTGAACTGGCAGCAGCACGGCGGCCGTCACTACAGCGTGGCGAATACCTACGTACAGCGCGACCTGTCGGCACTGACGGCGCGCGTGCGGATCGGCGACGCGAACACGTCCGGGGAGCTGTTCGATACGTTCGCGTTCCGCGGCGTGCAGCTCGCGACCGACGACCGGATGTGGCCCGATTCGCAGCGCGGCTACGCACCGGTCGTGCGCGGGATCGCCAACACCAGCGCGCGCGTGAAGATCCGCCAGAACGGCGCGGTGATCTACGACACGGCGGTGCCACCGGGCCCGTTCGTGATCGACGACCTGTTCCCGACCGGTTATGGCGGCAACCTCGTCGTCACCGTCACCGAGGCGGATGGCAGCGAGCGCACCTTCAGCGTGCCGTACGCGGCGGTCGCGCAGTCGCTGCGGCCGGGGCGCAGCCGGTTCGGCTTCGTCGCGGGCACCGTGCGCAACGTCGACCTGTCGTACACGCCGCGCGTGGTGCAGGCGACCTACAGCCGCGGCGTGAACAACCTCCTGACGCTGTACGGCGGCGTGCTCGCGAACGAGCACTACCGGAACGTGCTCGCCGGAGGTGCGTTCAACACGCCGCTGGGCGCGTTGGCGCTCGACGTGTCCGGCGCGTTCACGTCGGCATACGGGCAGCGGACGCGCGGGTCGAGCGTGCGCGTCACGTACAGCAAGACGATCGACGCGACGAACAGCAACCTGTCGGTGGCCGCCTATCGCTTCTCGTCGTCGGGGTATCTCGACTTCGGCAATGCGCTCGCGTTCGTCGACAACGCGAAACGCAACCTGACCGGCGCGGCCGCGCGACCCGCATGGCGCGCGCGCAACCGCGTGTCGGTCACCGCCGCGCAGCCGTTCGGCGAGCGCTGGGGCCAGCTGTATGTGAGCGGCTACACGCAGAACTACTGGACACGCAGCGGCACCGACACGCAATTCCAGGTCAGCTACAGCAACCGCTACCGCCAGTTCGACTACACGGTATCCGTGAACCGCTCGCTCGCGTCCGGCGGCAACGCCGATACGCAGGCGATGCTGAGCGTGTCGGTCCCGCTCGGCGCGAGCGCGCGATCGCCGCGACTGAGCGTCTATGCCGCGCGCGACAGCCTGAACGGCTTCACGTCGACGGCCACCGCAACCGGTTCCGTCGGCGCGGCGTACGAGGGCAATTACTCGGTTTCCGCGGCACGCAACGCCGACGCGACCTACGCGGGCACGGTCTCGGGTCAGTACCGGACGCCGGTCGCCGCACTGCAGGGGATGCTCGGCAAGGGCAACGACTACGGGTCGGCGTCGCTGGGCGTCAGCGGCACGGTCGTCGCCCATCCGGGCGGCGTGACGGCGGTCCCGTATACGGCCGACACAATGGCCGTCGTCGCGGCGCCGGCCGCCGGCGGCGCAACCGTGGCCGGCTACAGCGGCATCCGTCTCGACCGGCGCGGCTACGCGGTCGTCCCGTACCTGAGCCCGTATCGCGTGAACCAGGTCGAGATCGATCCGCGCGGCCTGCCGGCCGACGTCGAGCTGCAGACGACGAGCCAGCAGGTCGCGCCGCGCCAGGGAGCGATCGTGATGCTGCGTTATCCGACGGTGACGGGCCGCCCGCTTCTGATCCATGCGGCGGCGCCGGCGGGCACGGAACTGCCGTTCGGCGCGCCGGTGTTCGACGGACGCGGCAACAACGTCGGAATCGTGTCGCAGGGTGGCCAGGTCTACGCCCGGCTATCCGAGCCGAACGACACGCTGACCGTGAAATGGGGGCACGCCGACGCGTGGCGGTGCACGATCCGGGTCGCGCTGCCGCCGCTGGAGCAACGCGCGGCGCCGATCGGCATCGAGCGCATCGAGGCGCCCTGCAAACTGGACAACCCATCCGCTGACGCGCCCGAGGTCCGGCGCGCCCCGGCAGGAGAATCGTGATGGAACACCGCAGAACGAATCGAAGCCTGCACCCGCACCCGTGCGCTCGCGACGGGAATCGCGGCGCCGGCCTTCGAACGGCGCTGACCGCGCTGGTGCTGGGCGCGGCCGGCGTCGGCCATGCGCACGCGTCCACGGCCACCTGCATCAACACGTCGTCGTCGAAGCTCGGCGAGCTGCCGTCCGGCTTCAAGATCGCGGCGGACGCCCCGATCGGCACCGTGCTGTGGAGCAAGGAAGGCATCGAGATCGCCGCGAGTTGCTGGATGAAGGTACCCGGAAGCAGGGCCGTCGAGGCCACGCTGTATCGATGGGCGGACGACCCGGACCTGACGGCCAACGGGCTCACGCTTTACGTGACCTATGACGGCAACCGCGGGCACGGCACGTCGTCGCTGCCGATGGGCACGACGATCAAGTCGATCGGGAAGACTGCCGTTACCGCGAAAGTGGACGTCGAGCTGGTCAAGAGCGGCGCGACACCGTCGGTCGCGAAGCCGTTTCCGGTGCTGTCGGTCCTGACGGCGCTGATCGGCGGTCCGGACAACTCGACCGCCGACGCAACCCGCTACCTGATGTACGGCTTCGACAACATCTCGTTCCAGCCGACGACCTGCACGACGACCACCCCGTCGGTGTCGGTCGACCTCGGGGCCCATGCGTTGAACGCGTCGTCCGGCATCGGCTCGGGCGCCGGCTCGACGTCGAAATCGAAGGGCTTCGCGATCGGCCTGCGCTGCGATACCGGCGTGGCGGGCGCGTTCGAAGTCAACCTGACGCTGGACGGCAAGGCAGTCGATGCATCGAAAGGCGTGCTGGCGCTGTCGTCGTCGAGCGACGCCTCCGGTGTCGGCATCCAGTTGCTCAAGGGCGACGACACGCCCGTCGAGCTCGGCACGCCGTGGAAGGTCAGCGACTCGCCGTCGGCGTCCGCGACCTTCTCGGTGCCGCTGTCGGCCCGCTACTACCAGACCGGTGCAACGGCGAAGCCGGGCATCGCGAACAGCTCGGCTACCTTCACGGTCACGTACAAATGACCGCGCCGTCAGATCAGCCCGTTTTCGTACGCGTACCGAATCAGGTGGGTGTTCGAATCGGCCTGCAGCTTGCGCATCGCCGTGTATTTCTGCGTCGACACGGTGCTGACCGAGCGGCCGAGCTGCTTCGCGATGTCCTGCAGCGTATGCCCGGATGCGAATAACCGTACGACTTCGAGCTCCCGCGCCGTGAGCGCCGGGTGCCCGCCGAGCGTGCCCGCCTCGCCGCGCTCGACGGCCGCCCGCGCCGTCGGCGACAGGTAACACGCGCGGGCCGTACCGACCCGCCGGCACGCGCCGACGATCTCGGCGAGCGGGTCGTCCTTGCTGACGATCGCGGCGACCCCGAGCTTCAGCGCGGCCGCAAGCACGCTCGGATTCGAATGCGCGGTGAACATCACGCAGCGCGTGCGGGGCGCGATATCGCGCAGCTTGCGCAGCAGCGGGAGGCCGTCGAGCGGCCGCTCGCCGCGGCTCATCGAATAGTCGACGACGGCAATATCGACAGGAGATTGCGTCAGCGCGGCAATCAGTTCCGTGCCGCTGCGGCAGGTATGCACGACGCGAAAAGGCGGATGCCGTTGCAACAGTCGATCAAGCGACTCCAGGACTACCGGATGGTCGTCGGCCACGGCGACGGTTATTGTTTTCATATCTCGCATTGCGTTTTTCAAAAAACATGACGACGCCTGTCGATACGGCCTGACTGCATCAAACGGCACTCACGGAAGGCGCTCACGGAACCCACGCGTGCGCCACGCCAGACTTTAATGCTCGTGATTATTTAATGAAAGGGCATTTATTATCGATTGATTATTCCGAAATTAAGGATCTTATGCGCATATCGCAACGGAATACCACCTGAACAAGCCGATAACGATCCTGTCCACTCATGTTTATCGCGTTTATCGAACTCGTCCTAATTCAAATTGGATAAATCGATTGCCGGTCCGCAGCTGCACGGGTTCGCCGTGGAGCGCACACGGCCGCGCGAGACGCGAGGCGGTCGCGTGCCGCGCCCCCCGTTCCGGCCCCCCGTTGCTGGAAAACCCCTAAAGGAATCGCCGGCCCGCGAAAGGTAGCGGAAGGTTTCGCCTCCCTATACTCGTCGTGACGATGCAGCAAGCATCGCGCCAGACGAATACAACGAACGGAGACGACCCGATGCGACCCATCCTGCGCACCCTCGCCGTGGCAGCCAGCCTGAGCTGCGCGCTCGCCGCTCACCCCGCCTTCGCCGACGACGGCGGCAAGATCACGATCATGGTCGGCGGGATCGCGAAGCTGATCTACCTGCCCGCGCGGCTCACGCAGGAGCTCGGCTACTTCAAGGCCGAAGGCCTCGACGTCGAGCTGCTGTCGCAGCCGGCCGGCGTCGACGCCGAGAACGAGCTGCTCGCAGGCGCCGTGCAGGGCGTCGTCGGCTTCTACGACCACACGATCGACCTGCAGAGCAAGGGCAAGGACGTGAAGGCGATCGCCGTGTTCGGCCAGGTGCCGGGCGAAGTCGAGATGGTGTCGACCAAGGCCGCGCCGACGTTCAAGTCGATGGCCGACGCGAAAGGCAAGACGCTCGGCGTGACGGGCCTCGGCTCGTCGACCAGCTTCCTCACCCAATACCTCGCGCTCGCGCACGGCGTGCCGTCGACGCAGTACACGATGCTGCCGGTCGGCGCCGACGCGAGCTTCATCGCCGCGATCAAGCAGGGGCGCATCGACGCCGGGATGACGACCGAACCGACGGTGTCCGCGCTCGAGAAGATGGGCGACGCGAAGGTGCTGGTCGACCTGCGCACGCTGGAAGGCACGCGCGCGGCGCTCGGCGGCACCTACCCGGCCGCGAGCCTGTACGTGCAGTCGGCGTGGGCCGATTCGCACAAGGCTGAAGCGACCAAGCTCGCGCACGCGTTCGCGAAGACGATGCAGTTCATCCACACGCACAGCGCCGACGAAATCGCCGCGAAGATGCCGGCCGACTACCAGAAGGACAAGGCGCTGTACGTGAGCGCGCTGAAGGCGTCGCTGCCGATGTTCACCGCCGACGCGAAGATGCCGGCCGACGGCCCGGCGACCGTGCTGAAGGTGCTGTCGGCGTTCAACCCGTCGGTGAAGGGCAAGCACATCGACCTGGCGCGTACCTACACGAACGATTTCGTGAACGCGAAATAAGCAGCGGCGCCGGCGGCGGCGATCCCGCCGCCGTGCGTTCCCCGTTCCGGCCCGTTTGACCGGCCCGGCGTTGCGTCACGATGCGACGCCCTCCTCACCCGCAGGACGAATGCGATGAATCAGGCAGTCTCCCCGAGCACACCGGCGATCGAGTTTCGCAACGTGTCGTGCCGCTTCATTTCGCCGGAAGGCAAGGCCACCGTCGCGCTGCGCGACTTCAGCATGAGCGTCGCGCGCGGCGAGTTCATCGCGATCGTCGGGCCGACCGGCTGCGGCAAGTCGACGACGCTGAACCTGATCACCGGGCTGCTCAAGCCCGCGTCGGGCGAAGTGCGCGTGATGGGCCGCCCGGTCGACGGGATCGACCCGCGCATCGGCTTCGTGTTCCAGGCCGACGCGGTGTTCCCGTGGCGCAACGTGATCGACAACGTCGCGGCGGGCCCGCTGTTTCGCGGCCGCTCGAAGGACGTCGCGTATGCGCAGGCCGAGGAATGGATCCGCAAGGTCGGCCTCGACAAGTTCACGAAGCACTACCCGCACCAGCTCTCCGGCGGGATGAGGAAGCGCGTCGCGCTCGCGCAGACCTTCATCAACCAGCCGGAAATCCTGCTGATGGACGAGCCGTTCTCCGCGCTCGACATGCAGACGCGCACGCTGATGCAGGACGAGCTGCTGCAGCTCTGGTCCGCGAACAAGGGCTCGGTCGTGTTCGTCACGCACGATCTCGAGGAGGCGATCGCGCTCGCCGACCGCGTGTTCGTGCTGACCGCTCGCCCCGCGACGCTCAAGCGCGTGTACGAGATCGACCTGCCGCGCCCGCGCGTCACGTCGGAGATCCGCTACGACACGCGCTTCATCGAAATTTCCAAGGACATCTGGCACGACCTGCGCGAAGAAGTGCAGATCGGCTGACGCATACGCCGCACGGCAAGGACAGCAAGGACAGGAGCATGACCGACATGACGCTTCCCCCCACCGCCATTCCGGCGAAGTCGCTCGACGACGAGTCGCGCGCCGCGCAAACCCGGCTGCGCCGCCGCCGGCAACTGATCATCGGCCTGCGGATCGCCGTGCTCGTCATCGTGCTGGGCGGCTGGGAACTCGCCGCGCGGCTGAAGTGGATCGATCCGTTCTTCTTCTCGCAGCCGACGCTGATCTTCGCGCAGATCCAGGACTGGTTCGTCAACGGCACGTCGCAAGGGCCGCTGCTCACGCAGGTGTGGGTGACGCTCGAGGAAACCACGATCGGCTTCCTGATCGGCTCGGTGGCCGGCGTGATCTGCGGGATCGTGCTCGGCCGCAACAAGCTGATGGCCGACGTGTTCGGCCTGTACATCCAGATCGCGAACTCGATCCCGCGCGTCGTGCTCGGCTCGATCTTCGTGATCGCGCTCGGCCTCGGGATGGCGTCGAAGATCGCGCTGGCCGTCGTGATGGTGTTCTTCGTCGTGTTCGGCAACGCGTTCCAGGGCGTGCGCGAAGCCGACCGCTACCTGATCGCGAACGCGCAGATCCTCGGCGCGTCGCGCCGGCAGATCACGACGTCGGTCGTGATCCCGTCCGCGCTCTCGTGGATTCTCGCGAGCCTGCACGTGAGCTTCGGTTTCGCGCTGGTCGGCGCGGTCGTCGGCGAATTCCTGGGTTCCAAGCAGGGCATCGGTTTGCTAATCTCCACCGCCCAGGGCGCGTTCAACGCGAGCGGCGTGTTCGCGGCGATGATCGTGCTGGCCGTGGTCGCGCTGGCCGCCGACTACCTGCTGACCTGGCTCGAGAAGCGGCTGCTGAAGTGGCGGCCCGCGGCGTTCTGAACGCCGGCGGCGCACGCCTCACATGACACTTCCGACCGCGCCGGCGCTCCCGGCGCGGTTCGGCATTCCGGAGAAGGAGCGCAACAGGATGGCGCACAGCCTGCGCGGGCGATTGCTGTGGTGGCTGCTGCTGCCGCTCGCGGTGTTCGTGCTGATCGCGGGCGCGATGTCGTACGACACCGCGCGGACCACGGCCGCGCTCGTGCAGGACAGCGCGCTCGTCGCGTCCGCACGCACGATCGGCGAGGACGTCGAATGGCGCAACGGGCTGCCGGTCGCCGACGTGCCGCCGGCCGCGCTGGAGATCTTCGAATCGCCGTCTGGCGATTCGGTGTTCTACAAGGTGATCGACGGGCACGACCGCCTGCTCGCCGGCACGCCGGCGCTCGACGTGCCCGCGCGGCACGGCGTCGAGCCGACGCTGTACGACACGTCGCTCGACGGCGTGCCGCTGCGCGCGGTGGCCTACGATCGCCAGCTGTACGACGAAGGGCAGGTCGAGACGGTCACGGTGGTCGTCGCGAAGACGACGCGCTCGCATCGCGCGATGGTCGCCACGATCTGGCGGCCGCAGCTCGTGCGCCTGTCGCTGATGCTGATGCTCGCGATGGGGCTCGTGTACCTCGGCCTCACCTTCGAGATGCGCCCGCTGATGAAGCTGAAGGACGACGTGGCCGACCGCGGGCCGATGGAGCTGGAGCCGATCCGCCCCGAGCGGCTGCAGAACGAGCTGCGGCCGATCGTCGATGCGATCAACCAGTGCATCGCGCGGCTGAACATGCACACGGCCACGCAGCGCCGCTTCATCGCGGATGCCGCGCACCAGTTGCGCACGCCGATCGCGGTGCTCGACACGCAGATCCAGTACGCGCAGCGGCGCGGACACGACGATCCGGAGCTCGCGGCGGTACTCGACAGCATGCAGCGCAGCAGCCGCAAGATGGCCGACGTGACCGACAAGCTGCTGCTGCTCGCGCACGCGGAGGCCACGCCGTCGACGCTGCTGACCCAGCGCGTCGATCTCGCGGCCGTGGTATCGAGCGTGCTCGAGGAAACGATCGTGCTCGCGCAGCGGCGCGATATCGATCTCGGCGCCGATCTCGGCGAGCGGCTCGACGTCGCGGGCAGCGACAGCCTGCTGACCGCGCTGGTGATGAACCTCGTCGACAACGCGGTGCGCTACACGCAGCCCGGCGGCTGCGTGACGGTGGCCGCACGCCGCGACGGCGACGCGATCGTGCTCGACGTGATCGACAACGGCCCCGGCATCCCGGCCGAAGCGCGCCCGCACGTGTTCAAGCGGTTCTACCGCGTGTCGGCCGACACCGAAGGCTCGGGCCTCGGGCTCGCGATCGTCCGTGAAATCGCGCAGGCGCACGGCGGCAGCGCGTCGCTCGCGCCGGGGGCCGGCAATCGCGGTATCGTCGTGACCGTACGGCTGCCCGCCTACGATTGAAGAGAAAGCCGTCATGAAACTCCTGCTGGTCGAAGACAACGCCGAACTCGCGCACTGGATCGTGAACCTGCTGCGCGGCGAGGACTTCGCGGTCGATTCCGTCGGCGACGGCGAGCGCGCCGACACGGTGCTGAAGACCGAACGCTACGACGCGGTGCTGCTCGACATGCGTCTGCCCGGCATCAGCGGCAAGGAAGTGCTCGCGCGGCTGCGGCGCCGCAACGACAACGTGCCGGTGCTGATGCTGACCGCGCACGGCTCGGTCGACGACAAGGTCGACTGCTTCGGCGCGGGCGCCGACGACTACGTCGTGAAGCCGTTCGAATCGCGCGAGCTGGTCGCACGGATTCGCGCGCTGATCCGCCGGCAGGCCGGCGTCGGCACGACGCAGCTCGTGTGCGGCGATCTCGTCTATGCATTCGGCACGCGCGAATTCCGCTGCGGCGAAACGGTGCTCGCGCTGCGCCGCCGCGAGCACGCGATCCTCGAGACGCTGATGCTGCAGCAGAACAAGACGGTGTCGAAGGCGCGGCTGATGGACAGCGTGTTCGCGCTCGACGACGAGCCCAGCGCCGACGCGATCGACATATATATTCACCGGCTGCGCAAGCATCTCGCGGGCAGCACGGCCGAGATCATCACGCTGCGCGGGCTGGGTTACATCCTGCGCATGAAAAGCGCGCAGGACTGACGGGCACGCACCCGCCGCACGGAACATCGATTCGTAGCACGAAAGGTTGACCAGGCCAGCCGGATGCCCGGCAGGCCCGCTTGCGCACGCCTGCCTGATCCGTGATCGTTGCGCGTTCGGTGTTTTCACCGATCCGATTCCTGCGTCCGGGAAAGCGTCGTGAAGGATTGCACGCTCTACGATGCTACGCGTCGGCCCTCTCGCTGTGGCCGGCAAGAGTCGGCATACATTACGTACTGCAAACGACAAGATTTCAATGCGGCAGCTCGGAGGAGACGATCTTGAAACGAAAAACCCTTGCCCTTTCCATCGCGGCGGCCGGCCTGTGCGCCGGTACGCACGCGCAAGCGCAGTCGAGCGTGCAGCTCTACGGCCTGATGGACCTGAGCTTTCCGACCTACCGGACCCACGCCGACGCGAACGGCAATCACGTGATCGGGATGGGCAACGAAGGCGAGCCGTGGTTCAGCGGCAGCCGCTGGGGCCTGCGCGGCGCAGAAGACATCGGCGGCGGCACGAAGATCATCTTCCGCCTCGAAAGCGAATTCGTGGTCGCGAACGGCCAGATGGAAGACGAAGGCCAGATCTTCGACCGCGACGCGTGGGTCGGCGTCGAGGACGAGCGCTTCGGCAAGCTGACGGCCGGCTTCCAGAACACGATCGCGCGTGACGCATCGGCGATCTACGGCGACGCGTACGGTTCCGCGAGGCTGTCGACCGAGGAAGGCGGCTGGACCAACTCGAACAACTTCAAGCAGATGATCTTCTACGCGGCCGGCCCGACCGGCACGCGCTACAACAACGGCGTCGCGTGGAAGAAGCTGTTCAGCAACGGCATCTTCGCGAGCGCCGGCTACCAGTTCAGCAACTCGACGTCGTTCGCGACCGGCTCCGCCTACCAGGCCGCGCTCGGCTACAACGGCGGGCCGTTCAACGTGTCGGGCTTCTACAACCACGTGAACCACAACGGCTTCCGGAACCAGACGTTCTCGGTCGGCGGCAACTACACGTTCGACATCGTGCGCCTGAATGCCGGCTACTTCCGCTACAACGGCGACCAGGGCCCGCTCGGCCAGCGTCACGACGATTCGTGGACGGTGTCGATGAAGATCGCCCCGAAAGGCGCGCTCGACTACGAGCTCGGCTACCAGCAGATGCGCATCAAGAACGCCGCGAACAACTCCGACGGCTTCACGCCGAACGCGAACCTCGGCGCGTTCAGCCTGACCAACGGCGTCGCCAACGGCTTCAAGGAGACGATCTACGGGTCGGTGTTCTATCACCTGAGCAAGCGCACCGAGGTGTACCTCGCCGGCGACTACATGAAGCTGCACGGCGGCTACACGGCTGCGTCGACGTTCGGCGCGAAGAACCAGCTCGAACTGACGTCGGGCATCCGCACGCGTTTCTGACCTGCGGGCCGGCCATCCGGGCGGGGCTGCGGTACCCCGCCTTTCCCTGCCTCCAGGATTTCTCCATGCGGGCACGGCGGCGCTTTGCGCCGACCGTGCCCTTTTTTTCGTCCTTTCCGCGGCGCTCCGGGGTGCCCGGACAACGGCCGCCGGCCGCCCGTGCGACAACCGGCCCGAAGCCGCTTGCGGCCCGTGGGGCGGGCGATCGCGGCCGATGCGCGCACGCTCGGCCCACATCGGCGCTTGACCTCGGCCGGTCGACTCGATAGCGTTTCGGGTTTGCCCGGGTGGCCATTGCCGCCGGTGCCGTGAGCGCGCCCGACGTCCTGGCGCGCGCGGCCGGGCTCCGATGGAAAAGACGATGCAGAAACTCGATGCGGCCAGCCCGCAGGCGATGTCGACCGATTTCACCGCCGACAACGTCGCGCGCCTGAAGGCGCTGTTCCCCGAACTCGTGACCGAAGGCCCCGGCGGCGCGTCGGTCGACATCGACGTGCTGAAGGCGCTGGTCGGCGATCGCACGGTCGGCGACGCCGAAGAACGCTACGGCTTCCACTGGCATGGCAAGCGCAGCGCGCGCCAGGCCGCGCTCACGCCGTCGACCGGCACGCTGCGGCCCTGCCCCGACGACAGCGTCGCGTGGGACGATACGCGCCATCTCGTGATCGAGGGCGACAACCTCGACGTGATGAAGCTGCTGCACAAGAGTTACGCCGGCAAGGTGAAGCTCGTCTACATCGACCCGCCGTACAACACCGGCAGCGATTTCGTCTATCCGGACGACTTCAGCGACAGCATCCGCCACTACCTGGCGATGACCGGGCAGACCCAGGGCGGCGTGAAGCGCAGCACCAACACCGAGGCGAACGGCCGGTTCCACACCGACTGGCTGAACATGATGTATCCGCGCCTGAAGCTCGCGCACGCGCTGCTGTCCGACGAAGGGCTGATCGCCGTGCACATCGACGAGCACGAAGTGCACGCGCTGGTGCTGATGCTGCGCGAGATCTTCGGCGAGGAGAACGAGCTCGGCGTCGCCGTGTGGGACAAGCGCAACCCGAAGGGCGACGCACGCGGCGTCGCGTACCAGCACGAATCGCTGGTGCTGTTCGCGCGCAACGCCGAGACGCTGCTCGAACGGGCGCCGCTCAAGCGCCCGAAACGCAATGCGCAGCGCATGCTCGATGCCGCGCACGACGCCGTGTACCGCAGCGGCAACGCGAAGGACGCGCAGAAGGCGTACCGCGCGTGGATGAAGGCGCAGACCAACCTGTCCGGCGGCGAGGCGATGTACGACCGGCTGTCGGCCGACGGGCGCGTGTACCGCCTCGTGTCGATGGCCTGGCCGAACAAGAAAAAGGCGCCGGAAGAGTATTTCACGCCGCTGATCCACCCGGTCACCGGCAAGCCGTGCGCGATGCCGGCGCGCGGCTGGCGCAACCCGCCCGCGACGATGCAGGCGCTGATCGAGCGCGGCCAGATCGAGTTCGGCGCGGATGAAACCACGCAGCCGCAGCGGATCTACTACCTCGACGAGAACATGTACGAGAACGTGCCGTCGGTGCTGCCGTTCGCCGGCTCCGACGACGCGCTGCTGAAGACGCTCGGCATCCCGTTCGACCTGCCGAAGCCGGTCGATTTCGCGGCGGCCGTGATCGGCTGGTGCACGCGCGGCGACGACATCGTGCTCGACTGCTTCGCGGGCTCCGGTTCGACCGGCCATGCGGTGATGCAGGTGAACGCGACCGACGGCGGCGCGCGCCGCTACGTGCTCGTGCAGCTGCCCGAGGCGCTCGACCGCCGCGACAAGACGCAGGCGGCGGCCGCCGATTTCTGCGCGAAGCTGAAAAAGCCGCTGACGCTCGCCGAAATCACCAAGGAACGCCTGCGCCGCGCCGCGCAGCAGGTCGCGCGCGATTACCCGGAAAGCTATGGCGACCTCGGTTTCCGCGTGTACCGGCTCGACACGACCAACGTGATCGAGTGGGACCCGCGCCGCGACGACTTCGACCATGCGCTGTTCGCATCCGTCGAGCACGTGAAGACCGGCCGCACGGAAGACGACCTGCTCGCCGAGCTGACGCTGAAGCTCGGCCTCGACCTGTGCACGCCGGTCGAGCATCACCAGGTGGCCGGCAAGACCGTGCACCTGATCGGCCGCGCGATCGTCGCGTGCTTCGATGCGCGCATCTCGCGCGACGACGCGGGCCCGCTCGCCGACGGCATCGTCGACCTGCTCGATGCGACCGGCACGACGCACGACGTCACGTGCCTGTTCCGCGACAGCGGTTTCGTCGACGACGTCGCGAAGCTCAATCTCGCCGCGCTGCTCGAACAGCACGGCGTGAAGCGCGTGCGGAGCCTGTGATGCGGCTGCATTTCGAAGCGGATCTCGACTACCAGCGCGAGGCGATCGACGCCGTCTGCGACCTGTTTCGCGGCCAGGAATCGTATCGCGGCGACTTCAGCGTGCTCGCGAACGCGGCGCCCGGCACGACGGCCGCCGCGCAGGGCTCGCTTGGCTTCGCGGTGTCGGAACAGGGCGTCGGCAACCGGCTGTCGCTGACCGACGACGCGCTCGCGCGCAATCTCGCCGACGTGCAGCTGCGCGGCGGGCTGCCGCCGTCCGGCCTGCCCGGCTCGCGCGACTTCACCGTCGAGATGGAGACCGGCACCGGCAAGACCTACGTGTACCTGCGCACGATCTTCGAGCTGAACCGTCGTTACGGCTTCACGAAGTTCGTGATCGTCGTGCCGTCGATCGCGATCAAGGAAGGCGTGCACAAGACGCTTTCCATCACCGAGGATCACTTCCGCGCGCTGTACGCGGGCGTGCCGTACGACTACTTCCTGTACGACTCCGCGAAGCTCGGCCAGGTGCGTCACTTCGCGGCGAGCGCGGCGATCCAGATCATGGTGATGACGGTCGCCGCGATCAACAAGAAGGAAATCAACAACCTCTACAAGGACAGCGAGAAGACCGGCGGCGAGAAGCCGATCGACCTGATCCGCGCGACGCGGCCGATCGTGATCGTCGACGAGCCGCAAAGCGTCGACGGCGGCCTCGAGGGGCGCGGGCGCGAAGCGCTCGCCGCGATGGCGCCGCTCTGCACGCTGCGCTATTCGGCCACGCACGTCGACCGTCACCACATGGTGTACCGGCTCGACGCGGTCGACGCGTACGAACGCAAGCTCGTGAAGCAGATCGAGATCGCGTCGGCGATCGTCGAGGACGCGCACAACAAGCCGTACGTGCGGCTCGTCGGCGTGTCGAACCGGCGCGGCGCGATCAGCGCGCGCATCGAGCTCGACGTCGCGACCGCGGCTGGCGTGAAGCGCCAGATCGTGACGGCCACCGACGGCGACGATCTCGAGCGGCTGACGAAACGCGCGCTGTATGCCGGGCTGCGGATCGGCGAGGTGCATGCGGTGAAGGGCGCCGAATACGTCGAGCTGCGCCATCCGGAAGGCGAGGCGTTCCTGTCGCTCGGCGAGGCGTTCGGCGACATCGACACGCTCGCCGTGCAGCGCGAGATGATCCGCCGCACGATCCGCGAGCATCTCGACAAGGAACTGCGCCTGGCCGAGCGCGGTGTGAAGGTGCTGTCGCTGTTCTTCGTCGATTCGGTCGAGCGTTATCGCCGCTACGACGAGAACGGTATGCCCGTGAAGGGCGATTACGCGCTGATCTTCGAAGAGGAATATGCGCGTGCGGCGCGCGTGCCGGCCTACCGTGCGCTGTTCGACGGCGTCGACGTGGCGCTCGAAGTCGGGCGCGCGCACAACGGCTACTTCTCGATCGACCGCAAGGGCGGCTGGACCGACACGAGCGAAAGCAGCGCGGCGGCCCGCGAGAACGCCGAACGCGCGTACGGCCTGATCATGCGCGAGAAGGAAGCGCTGCTGTCGTTCGACACGCCGCTGAAGTTCATCTTCTCGCACTCGGCGCTGAAGGAAGGCTGGGACAACCCGAACGTGTTCCAGATCTGCACGCTGCGCGACATCCAGACCGAGCGCGAGCGCCGCCAGACGCTCGGCCGCGGGTTGCGCCTCGCCGTCGACCAGGACGGCGAACGCGTGCGCGACCCGGGCGTGAACACGCTCACCGTGATCGC
This sequence comes from Burkholderia sp. COPS, assembly GCF_019425585.1. Classification (NCBI taxonomy): domain Bacteria; kingdom Pseudomonadati; phylum Pseudomonadota; class Betaproteobacteria; order Burkholderiales; family Burkholderiaceae; genus Burkholderia; species Burkholderia sp. COPS. The sequence goes on from NZ_WIXR01000034.1 coordinate 229,517, forward strand.
GACCGAGCGCTACGAGTCGTTCGCGGAGAACCTGCAGAAGGAAATCGAGGCCGATACGGGCATCCGTTTCGGGATCGTCGAGGAACACCAGTTCGCGGCGCTGCCCGTACAGGAAGGCGACGCGCCCGCGCATGCGCTCGGCATCGAGCTGTCGCGCGTGCTGTGGAATCATCTGCACGAGCAGGGTTACGTCGATGCGCAGGGCAAGGTGCTCGACCGGCTGAAGGATGCGCTGCGCCAGGGCGCGCTGGTGCTGCCCGAGGCGTTCGAGATGCTGCGCGCGCCGATCGTCGCGACGCTGCGCAAGCTGTCGGGCCGTTTTGCCGTGCGCAACGCGGACGAGCGCCGTGCGATCGCGCTGCGGCGCGATGCGTCGGGCAAGGCCGTCGTGTTCGGCGAGGATTTCCGCGCGTTGTGGGACCGCATCCGCCATCGCACCGTGTACCGCGTCGAGTTCGACAACGCGAAGCTCGTGCGCGACTGCGCGGCCGCGCTGCACGACGCGCCGGACATCGCGCGCGCACGCCTGCAGTGGCGCAAGGCCGAGATCGATATCGGCAAGGCCGGCATCGAGGCGATCGAGGTGGGCGGCGCCGGCACGGTGCTGCTCGACGAAGGCGAGCTGCCGCTGCCCGACCTGCTCACCGAGCTGCAGGACCGCACGCAGCTCACGCGCCGTTCGCTTGCGACGATCCTGGCCGACAGCGGCCGGCTCGACGATTTTCGCGTGAATCCGCAGCAGTTCATCGCGGTCGCGGCCGATGCGATCAACCGCTGCAAGCGGCTCGCGCTCGTCGCGGGCATCGCGTATCGCAAGCTCGGCGAGCGCCATGTGCATGCGCTCGAATCGTTCGAAAGCGAGGCGCTGACGGGTTACCTGCGCAACCTGCGGCCCGACGCGCGGAAGTCGATCCACGAAGCGGTCGTGTGCGAGACGGACGCGGAGCGCGCGTTCGCCGATGCGCTCGAGGCGCATGACGGCGTGAAGCTGTACGCGAAGCTGCCCGCGTGGTTCCGCGTGCAGACACCGCTCGGCAGCTATCACCCCGACTGGGCCGTGCTCGCGGAGCAGGACGGCGGCGAGCGGCTGTACTTCGTCGTCGATACGCCGAATACCGACGGCCATGTGCCGAGCGAGCACGAGCGTGCGAAGCTCGCGTGCGGCGAAGCGCATTTCCGTGCACTGGTGGACGGCGACGGCGCGGCGCGCTTCGTGCGCGTCAGGCAGGCCGATGCGTTGTTCGAACCTGCGGTGCCGCTGGCAGGCGCCGGGCGGTGATACGAAGGGCGGCGATGAGCCGCCCTTTTTTCTGCGTCGATCGATCGCGCCGGATACCGTTGCGACGCGCACGCCGCGTATCGATTCCGCTCGTACCGTCCTCCTGAAAGCGATCCGTATTCTTGCCCGGGCGCAGTGCGGTTACGGCTGGTTGCAAATCGGGTCGGCACGACGTTTTCGCGCGACGGCGGCAATGCGTTGCCTCGATGAAAAAAGGGCGCCGAAGCGCCCTTCTCCCGCATGCGTGCGCCGCGTTTACAGCGTGCGGCCGAATGCGTTGTGATGCGAACGATGCGTGGACGTCGACGCATGCGTGGTATGGCCATGCGCATGCCCGTGCGTGTGACCATGACCCGGCTGCACGCCGGCGCGATCGGCGATCGTATCCGAGCGGTCGGCAGCGCGCGACAGGCCCTTGTCGCGGTCCCCCGCGTGCATGCCGTTCGAGTTGCTCAGCGCCTGGCCGCTCATGTGGCCGCCGGACATGCCGCCCGCGTTGCCGCCCGAGCCGCCTGCGCCATGACCGCCACCGTTGCCACCGCCATTGCCGCCGGCCGCCGCGTACGCGGACACCGAGCCGAGCGCGAGCAGCGCGGCCGTCAATACGGACAGATATCGTTGCTGTTTCATCTTGTGCTCCCTGGAGCGCGTTCGTGTGACTGCATTCTATGAACGCACAAAATTCGCGCCACACGACGTTGTAAATGATCGTAACGATGCGCGCGGTGCGCATTCGTCGGATCGATCCGGGTGTTGCATGAACGGGGAGCGAAGCAGGCGGCGGCGGCGCGTTGGCGCCGCCCCGGTGATGAAGTGCTTACTGCGCCGGCTGCATGCCCTGCGCGGCGGCCTTGTGTTGAGCGGCCTGCTCCTGCGCCTGCTTCTTCGCCATGTGGTGGCCGACGATACAGCCACCGACCGCACCGACGACCGCGTGGTGCCCGGCGTAGTGGCCGGCGACCCCGCCGACCACCGCACCCTTCATGCAGCCCGCCGCATGCGCGCTGCCGATCGTTGCGAGCGCGACGACAGCGGCGGCGGCGCACAGCCTGATGTGACGAATGGGCATCATGTTGTCACTCTCCTCTCGTGGTGATCAGCCGGGCCGCTCAGTCCCAGCGGCCGCCGCGCCAGCCGCCGCGGTCGCGCCACTCGTGCTCGCGCCATTCACGGCGGCGCCACTCGTGTTCGCGCCATTCGCGCTGACGCCAGCCATCGCCGCGCCAGCCGTCATCGCGGTAGCCGACCGGCGCGTACATGACGGGCGGCGGCGGCGCGACGTAGACCGGTGCGGGCGCCGCATAGACGCCCGGCACACCGATGCCGACCGACAGGTCGACGTGGGCCGACGCGACGCCCGAAGCTGCCAGCGCCGCTACACCGAGAACTGCACCGAGAATAAGTTTCTTGCTCATCTCGCGACTCCCTGCACGTGTCGTGCGTCATGTGAATACGGTTCGGAGTCTAGGCACCGGACACAGACACAGGTGAAACGGGTATGCGAGACCGGTAACGGACGTTTACGGATGTCCGCAAAGCCTTGCGGGACAAGGGAGAGGCCGTGCTCGAAACGCCGTTGCGGCGATGCATCGGGCCGGTAAAAAGGGCGTTTCGGCACGAAACCGGGCGATTCGATCGCGCTCGCCGGCGTGCGCGGGAAGCGAACCGCCCACGCGGCGCGAGCGGTTCGCAACAGCGGGCGTTACGCGCGGATATCGTCGACGCTGCGCAGCCAGTGCACGCTGAACAGGTTGTCCGCGTCGGTCCACACGGTATCGGGCTCGAATCCCGCGCGGCGCGCGATCGCATGGAAGCCGTCGATCGTGAACTTGTGCGAGTTCTCCGTGTGGATGCGCTCGCCGGCTTCGAAGCGGAACGCGTGGCCGCGCACGTGCACCGTCTGCGCGACATCGCTGACGAGATGCATCTCGATGCGCTGCCGCTCGCTGTCGTAGAACGCGCAATGCGAGAACGCGTCGACGTCGAAATCCGCGCCGAGCTCCGCGTTCGCGCGCACCAGCAGGTTCAGGTTGAACCGCGCGGTCACGCCCTGTGCATCGTTGTACGCGTCGTGCAGCGTGCGCGCGTCCTTCACGAGGTCGGCGCCGACCAGCAGGCCGCCGCCGCGCAGCAGCCGCGCGGCATCGCGCAGGAATGCGTCGGCCTCTTCCCGCGAGAAATTGCCGATCGTCGAGCCGGGAAAGAAACCGATGCGCCGCGCCGGTGTCGCGGTCAGCGCGGCCAGTTGCTCGGCCTTCGTGTAGTCGGCCGCGAGCGGCGCGACGTCGAGCCACGGATAGGCCGAACGCAGTCGCGCGGCCGCGCCGTGCAGGTAGTCGGCCGAGATGTCGACCGGCACGTAGCGCGCCGGCGCGTTCGCATAGTTGCCCGCGAACGCGTCGAGCAGCACGCGGATCTTCTCGAGCGAGCCGGCGCCGAATTCGACCAGTTCCGCATGCGGGCCGACGCGCCGCACGATCTCGGCCGCGCGATCGCGCAGGATGCCGAGCTCGGTGCGGGTCGGGTAATACTCGGGCAGTTCGCAGATGCGATCGAACAGCGCGGAGCCGGCCGCATCGTAGAAGTATTTCGGCGGAATGCTGCGCGGCGTGCGCGACAGTCCGTCGATCAGGTCGCGCTCGAACGCGCTCGGCCGCGAATCGCGGGCGGGTTGCTGGCCACCGCTCGTGGCCGTCTGGTCAGACGTCTCGCGCAAGTCGCACTCCCGTGAATTGCCAGCGTGCCGCCGGCGGAAAGAAATTGCGGTACGTCGGCCGTTCGTGCCCCGGCGGCGTCGCGATGCTGCTGCCGCGCAGGACCTGCTGGCCGACCATGAACTTGCCGTTGTATTCGGCCGCGACACCCGCGAGCGGCCGAAAGCCCGGGTACGGCTCGTACGACGAGCGCGTCCATTGCCACACGTGCCCGAGCATCTGCCGGATGCCTTCGGAGGGGAACGCGGCTTCCCATTCGAATTCGGTCGGCAGGCGGGCGCCGGCCCATTCCGCGTACGCGGCCGCTTCGTAGAAGCTCACGTGGCACACCGGTGCGTCGGGCGCGAGCGGCTCGACGCCGTGCAGGCCGAACGTGCGACGTACGCGCGTGGCGGCCGCATCGTCGTCGTCGGGCATCCAGTACGCGGGCCCTTGCCACCCTTCCCGCTGCACCGTGGCCCAGCCGTCGGACAGCCAGAACTCGGGGCGTGTGTAGCCGCCGTCTGCGACGAACGCCGCATATTCCGCATTCGTCACGAGACGGTTCGCGATCTCGTACGGCCGCACGAGCGCCGTGTGGCGCGGCCGTTCGTTGTCGAACGAGAACGCGTCGCCGTCGTGGCCGATCTCGACGAGCCCGCCCGGCTGGTGAAGCCAGTGCAGCGCGCCCGCATCGCCCGCGGCCATCGCATCGCCGTCCATCCCGTTGCGCGGCCGGAACGCCGGCTTCAGCGGGTTGCACGAGAACGCGTGCAGCATGTCGGTCACGATCAATTCCTGGTGCTGCTGCTCGTGATGCAGGCCGAGCACGACCTCGGGCGCGATTGCGTCGAGCAGCGCCGCATCGGCGCCGGCCAGCGCGCGCAGCATCGCGTCGTCGACGTATTGCCGGTACGCATGCACCTCGTCGAGCGACGGGCGCGTGAGCAGCCCGCGCTGCGGCCGCGGATGGCGCGGGCCGAGCGCTTCGTAATAGGAATTGAAGAGGAACTGGAATGCGTCGTCGAACGGCGCGTAGCCGGGCACGCGGCGCATCAGCACGACGGTTTCGAAGAACCAGGTCGTATGCGCGAGATGCCATTTCGTCGGACTCGCGTCGGGCATCGACTGCACGGCCTGGTCTTCGGCGGACAACGTCGCGGTCAACGCGACGCTATGAGTGCGCACGTCCTGGTAACGGCGCTGAAGCTTTGATGCAAGGAGGCTCATCGGTTTACCGTCCACGTCGCGATTCGCTGCGTTGCGTTGCCGGAAAAGGGAAAGCCTTGCGCGTGATGCGCGCGGCTGACGTGCGACCTGCTGCTGCGTCGACGGGCAGCCGGCGCGCGCGCCGGGCCGCGAATGCGGCGTCACTTCATCTGCCCGTGCAGAACAGTATGGTCCAGAAATGTGAATGCTGCGAATCGGGATGCCGGTGAAACGCGAACGAAAGAGAAATGAAAGTGTCGGCTGCGCGCGTGTCGCACGCGTGACACGCCGGGCAGGCCTGCCGGTTCGGGCGCGAACGCCGTGCACGACGCGCTGGGCCGCGCAGGCGGGCTGCTGACATCCCATGACATCCGCGCGGCGATCGTGAGTGCATGCGCCGGGATGCCCGGATTTGTCTGACGAACGGGTGCGTGCGCCGCGACCGGCACGGCGATGAACCGCCCCGCCCTTCGTCCGGGTCCGCGGCCAAACGCGCTTCGAAAAAATTTTTAGCCGATGTCACACACGCGGGGGGCTCGCTCGTCATGTCACCGGAACCCACACGAAAGGAGAAGGACCATGACTGCGAAACTCAATCCGTTTGCCGCCGCACCCGCACTGATGAAGAACTGGATGACCGTGTCGGTCGCCGCTGCCGGGAGCCTCGAGCCGACGCTGATCGAGCTCGTCAAGATCCGCGCATCGCAAATCAACGCGTGCGCGAACTGCATTAACATGCACACGGCCGAGGCCCGCGAGCAAGGTGAGACCGAGCAGCGCATCTATCTGCTCGCCGCGTGGCGCGAAGCGCCCTGCTACACCGACCGCGAACGCGCGGCGCTCGGCTGGACCGATGCGCTCACGCGGCTGTCGGAGGGCCACGCCGCACACGAAGCAGCCTACGCGGCGCTGAACGACCACTTCAGCCAGGAGGAACAGGTGAAGCTCACGCTGATGATCAACGTGATCAACGGCTGGAACCGGCTCGCCGTCGGCTTCGGGCTGTGGATCGACCCGGCCGACGCGAAGGCCGCCGCCGCAAAGATGGTGGCCTGATGCCGACCCTCGACCCGGCCAGTGGCAGCGCCGAAGCACGGGCCGACGCGGCGGCGAGCTTCGACCCGCTGCGTCGCACGCTGATCCGCGTCGCGTACCGGATGCTCGGTTCCGTCGCGGACGCCGAGGACATGGTGCAGGAAGCGTTCATCCGCTGGATGGACGTCGACCGTACCGACGTGCGCGTGCCCGAGGCGTTCCTGCGCCGCATGGTGATGCGCATGTGCCTCGACCAGCTGAAGTCCGCGCGGCACCAGCGCGAGACCTATATCGGCCCGTGGCTGCCCGAGCCGGTCGTCGAGGAAAACGAACAGGAAGACGTCACGCTGCCGCTGCTGCTCGCGCTCGAACGGCTCTCGCCGCTCGAACGCGCGGCGTTCCTGCTGCACGACGTGTTCGGCCTCGAGTTCGACGAAGTAGCCGCGACGATCCAGCGCGACCCGGCCGCGTGCCGGCAGCTCGCCGCGCGGGCCCGCACGCATGTGCGCGAGGCGCGGCCGCGCTTTCATGTCGAGAAACAGCGCGGAATCGAATTGGCGGAAGCGTTTTTTGCCGCGTCACGCAGCGGCGACATGCGCACGCTCGGCGCGATGCTCGCCGAGGACGTGAGCCTGCATTCGGACGGTGGCGGCAAGCGCTCGGCGGCGGGCAAGCCGGTGTTCGGCTTCGAGCGCGTGATGAAGGTGCACGAGTATCTGGCCGAGCTGTTTGCGACACATGCATCGAAGCTCGTGCGTGCCGGGTTCATCAACGGGCTGCCGGGTTTCGTCACGCTGGAATCCGATGGCGAGCTGCAGACCACGGCGCTCGAGATCGAGGACGGCAAGATCGTCGCGATCTATGTCGTGCGCAATCCCGACAAGTTGAAGCATCTGCACTGAAGGCGGCGGGATCGCGCGCCGGGTGCCGTGCGCAGGCACGGCCGCGATGCGCGCTGTTCACCGTCCTGCCGCCCTGCTTTACCGGCCGCCGGTTCGTGCTCGTGCTCGTGCAATCAATACGTGCCGACCACGAGGTTGCGGATCACGATCATCAGGAAGCCGAGCAACGGCGTCGCGATCGCGAAACCGGTCGCCGCGAGCCAGTTCGTGCCGCCCTGCGCTTCCAGCAATGAGAGAAACGATTCGTGCGACGTCGCGTTCGGGCGCAGCTTGTCGATCCGGCGCTCGACGTGCGCCTTGTAGAGGCCGTTCCCGTACCAGCCGAGCGACACCGCGATCCCGATCGTGACCGGGTCGAGCGTGCTCGATTCGAAGTATTTCGGAAAGAACAGCAGCTCGACCAGCGTAATCGCGAGCGACGCGCCAAGGACGGCCGCCGCCTGCCAGTACATGCATCGATACGCCATCCAGACCGGGCCCAGGAAACAGGCTGCCCAGTTCCACGACTGCCGGTTCTTGCGCGACGCGGCGATCGTCCATTTCCGCTCGAACCAGGCAGCCTTCTTGCCGACATAAGCGGCGATTTCGTCGTTGCTCGCGGACGATGCGGCGGTCGTGACGTCGGACATGGTCGGGTGCTCTCGGTCGCGCGTTGTTGTTTTGATGTGGTCGGATGCGGTGAAAGTCGAACGGCGCAGCCGCTTCGGTCGCACACGATTCTACCTGCCGTGCAGCGCAGGTCGCAGCGTCACGGGCCAGGATGTCGGTGGAGATGCGATGCCGTGGATCGCGCAACGCATCGGGGCGATATGCGTCGTTTCGCGTTGTTTCGGCCGGAAAAAGAAAAACGCCACGCGAGGTTGCCGCGTGGCGTTTGTATGTTTGGCGAGCCGCGTTGCCTGTAGGCAATTTGCGCTGCCGGACCCCTTCATTTTGTTCGTTGGTAGGCTCGATTGGATTCGAACCAACGACCCCCACCATGTCAAGGTGGTGCTCTAACCAACTGAGCTACGAGCCTAAGAAGCCGCGAATTATAGAGAGGGTTTTTGAGGAGCACAAGCCCTTTCGTGAAAATTTTTTGAATCGGCGCGTGCGGGGGCAAACGATCGATGGTGCGTGGCGATGCCGGGCACGTCGCCCTCACCGCTTCGCATCACAGCAAAATGCGTCGATGCGCGGTGATGTTATCCACATTGCCCTCTGGATAACCGTCCGGCAAGCCTCTGGATTCACAGTGGAACGATTGAGGATATGTCGGCGAGCCTGTGAATCGGCGAAAAGTTGTTCTGTGCTGCGCGGAGCTGTTCACGTGCGACACCCATGGTTATGCATCCCGCTTCGTGCTGAAAATTCAGTGCGTTACGGAGGTTATCCACTGTGAGGCACAGCGCTTGTTAACTATCACTACGTATATATACGAACCCTGTTAACACCTTTGGATAAGCACAGTCCGTCGACTGTGATCCGCCCGGGATATGCACTGCGTGCGGCGAACAGAAGAACGAATCGGGAAGCTGTGAAGTGCGTGGGTGATGTGCGGACCCTTATGTCTGTAGAATCGCCGGCATCCAGGATGCAAAGGCCCGTCGAACAGGCTCACGACACATGACCGATTCTTCGTTGCCCAGGCTCGACACGCTCGATATCGACACAGTCGTGCATCGAATGCAGCAACATCCGGGCGACATCGTGTTCGAGCAACGCGTGTCGATCCCGGAAGCCGATGTCCTGTGCTGCCGCTACAAAGGTGAGCGATTCAACGTGAAGTTCGATCTCGGCTACGGGGTATTTGTCGATCGCGTCGGAAAGCTGTCTCGCCAAGACATCGAAGACATCATCAGATGGCTCGTAATGGTGTGAACCGGATGACGAGAGGCACAGGCACATGATTGATTCCTTGACTGCGCTGCAGCGCTGGTACGAATCGCGTTGCGATGGCGTCTGGGAACACGCGCACGGCATCGAGGTCGTCACGCTGGACAATCCGGGATGGAAGGTGAAGCTCGACGGCGCGACGTCTGGCAAGGTGATCGATCTGTCGATCGAGCGCAACGAGTCGGACTGGATATCCGTGCGTGCGACCAGCGCTGAATTCGCCGGCTACGGCGGCCCGGGCAATTTGCCGGAGCTCCTCGCGCTCGCGGTCGAGTGGATCGACTGGCGCGCGACGAACGACGAAGGACGACGCGATCGATGAAGGCACCTGTCGACGAAATGCTGGTGACGGAAATTGCCGGCCGTGTTGCGGTTGTCGTGACCGAGGTGGTCGCCGTCGCCGATGGGCTGGCACGGTTGGGCTTCGCTCGGCAATCCGGTCGCGGGGAATGTGCGATCGCTCGATGTCTTTCACGGCGCGACGAAACCGAAGAAAGAACCGGGCGACGCAAGCGGCGCTCGCAACTGGAGTGAGTAATGGGACCGATCGTTTGCCATCGACACGGACGCGCTTCCACGGCGACAACATCGAAGGGTGTGGACGCACGCATCAGGCTGCGCGGGCAGTGTATGCCCGGTGAACTCGTGAAGGTCTCGCTCGACCGGCCGAGATACAGCTGGGAGATGTGGGTGTTGCGCGCCGAGCTCGACGAGCACGAGGTCGATGCGATCTTCGTCGATCGGGTCGCTCACGTGAAGGCATTTCCGAAGATCGCGGCATTGGAGCGCTTGCGCGCGTATGTCTGTCTGGCGTGTCTGGACGAACTGCTCGTGCGTTCCGGCGAGGTGCCTCATCAACCGACGACGAAAGAGCAGGCGTTCGACACGTCCGTCGTCGCGGCGAATGCAAAGTGGCCGAGCGATTTCGCGCGATGCGAACTTCACGGGCTGATCCTGCCGACGCGGTCGTCGCCGGATATCGAAACGGCGATTCTCACGACCGATGTGATCCGTGATTGTCACGTCGTGCGGGTGATCGATGCCCGTGTGAAGCACGAGCCCAAGTATTGGTTCGACGAAGCGTTTTTGCGCAAGGTGCTCGGGCCGGATATCGACATCGTCGATTCGACGTTCCGGATCGACGATCCGGCCATGTTCGTGCGGCTGTGGGACGCCGGTGAGTATGTGTGTCCGGTGTGCCTGCGGGAGGTGTTGAAACGCAGCGGCCTGGGCGATGACGCTGCGCCGGCGTGAACGCAAAGGAGAGGGCATGACGGGCAGGCAACCGGCGCCGTTTGCGATCGAGCAGGACGACATGACGGACGACGCTACCCGGCGCAAGATTTTCTGGCTGCTGCAACGCCTGACGAGCCTGTCGCTCTGGACGCGCAAGCGCGAGGCATTCGAGCGCTTCGCGAACGCGTACGAGCATGCAGTGAACACGTGGCCCGACGGTGATCCGGAGGCCATCCAGCGCACCCACTTTCCGATCATCACCGACATTCTCGCGGCTTACGATCGAGGGCTGACCGAGCTGGCCCGAGGGAACCGGATTGGCTGGCGGAGCGGTGGGCCGTTCAAGGACGTGTACCGGCAATACCACCTTCTGGACGCGTATTTCTACCCGAATCCCGATTACTGGGATCGCGGTGGGCAGGTTGCCCCATACCCGCCGAAGATCGACGCGCTGGCCCGACTGCTGCACGCATCGGAATACCAGATGGAGTCTGCGCCGTTCGATTCGGACGATCGATTCGGCAACCTCGCACGTCTGCGCTCGGCGAGACAGCTGTTGTCCCCGAATGCCTATGAGCGCAACTTCCACACGCTTTCGTATCCGGTGTTTCCGGAGGACCTGCCCGAGGTTCCGCAAGCTGTGGGCCCGATCATCTGGACCGGCCGGAAAGTGCCTTGCGACGGCATCTGGGAGCCTGTCGTCGTCAAGTGGTCGAGGCGGCCGGGCCTCGTGCCGATCGTCATGCCCGGCTTGCGTAATGGAGGTTGCTTCAATTATTTCGTTCGGGGCACGCGTGCGCCGAACATCACGGACGATTTCCCGGGATTGTTCATCCCGACGTGCTGGCGATTGCTGTGGGAAGACCGGCGTTACGTGAACGGCGTCATTCCCGACGAATCGCAGTATTTCCTCGAGCCACGGCAAGCGCCGCAGACGAACCCGAACCCGTGATATCCGGAGAACGCCATGAGCAAGCTGAATTTCGGCGAGGTCGATCGATGTTCCGTCCGGCTCAATACCGCGATGCTGCTCGGCCTGAAGGCGGCCTATGAAGACTTCGCGAAGACCGGGCAGGATCTGCGCAACTTCGAGATCTGCATCACGGACGAAAGTGCCGCGACGGTCGATCCGAAACCGGACGACCACGTCATCGGCGTGACGTTTCTGGCGAAGATGCCTCCCGGCATGCGCGGGCTCGGCAATGCAAGCCCGCTCGGGACGTCGATGAAATATGTCATCTCCCCGGAGACAGGCGAGATTCTCAAGGTTTATCTGACCAAGTGACCTGGGCGGCGGTGAGGGTGGTCAGCCTTCGTATGTGGGTAACTGCGGCGCAAACGACGTGAAACGCTGTGCGAGCAGCAGGTGAGCATGCGCTCGGATCGCAAGCGGGGGGCGGATCCCGGCGAATTCTGACCGTGACGAGCCGATCCGGATACGTGAGCCCGCGACTGAGCGCAGAAATGCCGGCATCCACGGCGCGAGCGCGGGGGAATGTGCATCGCGTTCGTGCGCTTGCCGACGTGCCGCATGTGGACAACCTGCACACCCAGCCAGTCGAATCGCTGTGCCTCGGACAGGTGAGCGCCATGCACTCGGCCATGTGAAACAGCCCGAATGCCTTGCTGGACAGGAATTTTCCGGAATGGGGCAGGTGATGGGGAGAATGTTCGCGCGATCCGCCGTGACTGAGTGCCGTGTGGATATCGAGCAGCCAGGACACTCGAAATCCTGTGCATTCAGCGGGTGAGGGTACGCGAATGCGGTGAGGATGTTTGCGTCATCTCGCGGGTTGTGGATATCACGCTTCCACGCAACTCGAAACGCTGTGCAGACCCAAGGTGAGCGAACCGAACGATATCAGCATGTAGCGTCACCACGATCAAGCTGACCGGCCTCCACGATTCCCGGTGCGGTTCGGACACCGACTCGACTGGCGTCGCGAGAGAAGGCGGCATATACCAGGACAAAGTCGCACGGCGAGGACGATCGTTCGCTATGCTGCCGGTGACAACGCACCTATCCATCGGATACACATGAGCGCAACTGCAACTGCACGGATCATTCTCAAAGCCATGCTGAGCATCCCCATTGCTTTTGGGCTCGCCTATCCCCTTGTCCATCCTTCAGAAGACGGTGGCGTTCTCGGCGAAATGGAGAGGCTTGGGACAATCGGCGGCATCGTCGTCATCACGGTTTTCCTGGCTCTGGTCTATGCGTATGCGAGCGACCTGAGGACTACCCTGAAATCGGTCAACCAAGGATCGCGTGCGGCCGAACCCAACAGCGTCTGGCTCATGTTCCTCTTGCCGTACAACTTCATCGAGGACTTCTTCATTATTTCCAACGTTGCGGAGTCCCTGGAAGCGGAGTCTCGTATCAATCCGGCGCTGTCGGGTCTGCGCTCGTTCGGCCGGATCAGTGGCATCGGGTGGTGTCTTGCGCAGGTTGTTTCGTTGATACCCGATACCCTTGGCTCCATCGCCGGTGGCGTTGCAGTTTTTCTCTGGGTTTGGCACTGGGTGTTCGTGCGTCGAGCGAACAAGATGCTTGCCGGCAGCCAGGTCTCGGTGGCGACTCTACCTGGACGGACAGGATCGTAGCCATCCTTGGAAGGCGGATCGCTTACCCGTGATCGATGTGGACATCCTGTTCCGCAGCGACTCGAAACCCTGTGATTCCAAAGGTGAGGGCACCGGAGCGGCTTCGATGTGCATAACAGCCAGGGAAAGTCAGTCGAAACGCTGTGCAAGCGAGTGGTGAGCGTGCGCCCGTTCAAGCCCGCCGGGCCGCGCCACAAAAGGCGCTGCGGCCACCCTCAACCGCCAACCGGGCGCGCATCCTGCTACTTCAAGTCTGCTGATCGAGCGCCTGCGCGACCGCTTTCTCCGCGAGGCTCCGGGCCGGCCCGACCACCGCATAGTTGAGCCCGTTCACCGACCCGTACCGCGCGAGCAACGCGCCATCCACACGTTGCCCGGCCGGCAGCAGCCGATGTTTCGATTCCGCCGGCCGCAGATAGAAGCTGAGCGTCCGCCCGGCCTCGTCCTCGTAGAGCACCATCGCAGCAGTAGCTCCGCTGTCGGTCGTGAACAGCCGCCCACCGACCGGCCTGAACCCCGCCGCGCTCAGATCCGGCAGCCTTGCCGATGCCCCCACTCGCCGGGTGAGCCACCCCTGCAAATCTCCCGCACCCGTCGGCCGGTAATCGACCTTGGCCGTCTGATCGACCACCATCATCCGGTAGGCCTCGACCGCATCGCTCATCGGCGCGATGGGCGGCGCCGCGTTCCACCCACGCGCCTGCCATCCGCCGAATGTCCCCAGCCCGACGCAGAACACGAACGAAGCCGCAATCGCGAACCGCATCCGCGAGCGCTCCGCCTGCCTGCCGCGAATGGCGGCAGGATCCAGCGCAAGGTTATCCGCCGGCATCCGCACGCTTTCCAGCGCGGCCCGCAACCGCTGCGCATCCTGCTGCCATTGCTTCACCTGTTCCGCGCGCTCCGGATGCAGCGCGAGATAACGCTCGACCGCGGCGCGCGCATCGTCGTCGAGCTGGCCGTCGACGTAGGCCTGGAGGTCGTGTTCGTTCGGAGGCGTGTTCATTTCTTCATCAACCGGAGAGAAGGAGCAGGAAGCTCGCCGTCGCTGAGCTGGCGCAGCGCCTGGCGCGCGCGGGATAGCCGGGACATCACGGTGCCGATCGGCACCTCGAGCAGGTCGGCGACTTCCTGATAGGTGAAGCCCTCGACCGCGACGAGCAGCAGCAGGCTGCGCTGTTCGTCCGACAGCCGGCCGAACGCTTCGAGCGTCGCGCGCGCCGTGAATTCGCGTTCGGCGGACGGCCAGTGCGCTTCGTCGTCATCACGGATCCGGCCGAGCAGCCAGTTGTAGCGCTTCGCGCTGCGTTTCCCGTCGAGAAACTGCCGGTACAGGATCGTGAAGAGCCAGCTGCGCAGCGACGCGTCGTCGCGGCGGCTCGTCCAGCGCGACAGTGCGCGCTCGAGCGTCGACTGGACGAGATCGTCGGCCGCGTGGACGTCACGCGCGAGCCAGAGCGCGAAGCGTCGCAACCTGGGGATGAGTTCGCGCAATGCGTCGTCGTCGAGGGCGGTGGAGGGCATGGCCGGGCCGGTTGCCGAATGGGTAGAGATGCCGCGTAAGACGCTGGTGGGCGCCGCTTATTCCACCAGCATAGGAAAAAAATTTTCGTGGAATAAAGCGGCGCGGGTGGCGTCCTACGCGGGTTCGACAATGACCTGATGGTCGGGAGCACATTCATGGAGCGATCTTCTTCCTCTTCTTCGCCGCAGCGCGAGCCTGGGCGCGGGTGGTGGCGCTGGGCCGCGATCGGCGGCGCGGTGGCCGGCGTGGCCGTGGCGTTCGGCTACGCGGGCGGCTGGCTTGCGCCGGCGCGTCTGACCCCGCACCGGATCGTCGACGCATTGCAGACGGCCGGCGGCGGCATTCACCCGGGCTTCCGGCGCAATCACGCGAAGGGCGTGTGCGTGACCGGTTACTTCGAAGGCAACGGCGCCGCGAGCGCGTATTCGGTCGCGCCGTTCTTCAAGGCGGTGCGCACGCCGGTGGTCGGGCGCTTCGCGTTGCCGGGCGGGAACCCGTACGCGCCCGACAGCAGCGTGCCGATCCGCAGCCTCGCGCTGAAGCTCACCGCGCCCGATGGCGAGCAATGGCGAACCGGGATGAACGCGATGCCCGTGTTTCCGGTGGCGACGCCGCAGGCGTTCTACGCGCAATTGATGGCGACCCGGCCCGATCCGAAGACGGGCAAGCCCGACCCGGCGAAGGTAAAGGCGTTTTTCGGCGCGCACCCGGAGGCGGGCGCGTTCCTGCAATGGGTGAAGGGTGCGAAGCCGAGCGCGAGCTACGTCACCGAAAGCTATTACGGATTGAACGCGTTCTACTTCGTCGACGCGGCCGGCAAGCGTCAGGCGGTGCGGTGGCGCGTCGTGCCGGAGCAGACGTCCGGCGCCGGCGACGTCGCGACGGCGGCGGACCCGAACGTGTTGCAGCAGGACGTGACGCAGCGCATCGCGGCGGGTGCGCAGAAGTGGAAGCTGCTGGTCACGTTGGCGGAGCCCGGTGATCCGGTGGACGACGCGACGAAGGCCTGGCCCGCGCAGCGCACGACGATCGACGCGGGCACGCTCGTGCTCGACCGCGTGGAGGCGCAGGACAGCGGGCCGTGCCGGGATGTGAATTACGACCCGACGGTGCTGCCGCAGGGGATCCAGGTGTCGGGGGATCCGTTGCTGGCGGCGCGCTCGGCTGCCTATGCGGATTCGTATCTGCGCAGGACGAGTGAAGAGGCCGGCGTGGCGGGCGTGGCCAGGTTGAGTTCGGAGGGACGGTGATGAAGACTTCTGCGACGTTTGGTTTGCCCGCGAGGGTGCTGCACTGGGTGATGGCCGCGATGATTCTCGCGATGCTGTTCATCGGGGTGGGGATGGTGGCGTCCGTTTCCGGGCGGCATGAGGTTCTGGTGGCGATTCACAAGCCGCTGGGTGTGGCCGTGCTGGTGCTGGTGTGCGTGCGGATCGTGGTGCGGGTGTTGTCAAAGCCGCCCGCGTTACCCGAGGATCTGCCGTGGTGGCAGAAGGCGGCCGCGCACGGATCGCATCTCGTGCTGTATGCGCTGATGGTCGCGATGCCGCTGATCGGGTGGGCGATGCTGTCGGCGGGCGGGTATCCGGTGACGTTGGGCGGCGGCGTGCAACTGCCGGCGCTGGTGTCGGCTGATCCGGTGACGTTCGCCTGGCTCAGGGTCGCGCATCGTGTGCTGGCGTATCTGTTCTTCTTGACGTTCCTCGCGCACTTTGCGGCGGCGCTGTACCACGGACTGATCCGACGGGACGGTGTGGTGAGGGCGATGGTCGGGCGGTAACCGACGGGAAGGTCGAGTTCGCGGCGGCGGGGCTGGACACGGGCGACCGGAGCGGCTCTTGCCGTGCCGCTTATATATGGCCACTCGGGCAGGCTCGGCTGCGCCCGGCATAGCATGTCAAAAATATTTCACGAAAGGGGTTGCGGAGACGGGGGCAGGTGCTTAGAATCACGCCTCTTTCGCGCTAACGGAAACGCGGCGCGGGAGGAAGAAGGGAAGCGGTGCTGTTGAAGTTGGTTTTAGCAACTCCAGTGCACACGAAATTAAACCGCAGTCGTCGCAACGAAGTAGTTAAAAAAGTTGTTGACGAGTTTTAAAAAACGGTTAATAATCTCGCTTCTCTGCTGCTGAAAACGCAGCGCTGCTGAGAAACACGAAGTTCCTCGCAGATTGCTCTTTAAAAATTAACAGCCGATAAGTGTGGGCGCTTGATGGAAGCGAGCTGATCCTCGGAT